>NZ_AXCB01000017.1:0-136933 GCF_000475375.1 Marinobacter sp. EVN1 | reverse complement strand
ACTTATTCAGAGCCTCCCTAGATCAAATCCTGCGCCGATGGCCGGGCCGTTCACCGCCGCAATCACCGGCACTTCCACGGCGTCCAGTGCCAGGGGAATGCGCTGGATGCCCTTTCGGTAGCGCTCGGCACATTCCGCCGGGTCGCCTGCGAAGTCCCCGCCCCGTTCGGCCATATCGCGAATATTACCCCCGGCACTGAAGGCCGAGCCTGCACCGGTGATCACTAGCACGGACACATCCTCGCAGCTGTTCACCCACTCGGCCGTGGCAACTATATCGTCGATCAGATGGGAGCCGGTGAGCGCGTTGCGCAGGTCGTGGCGGTTCATGGTGAGCGTGGCCACTCGGTTTTCCAGAGTCAGCAGGGCATCGGTGAGTTGGGGCAGGGTACTCATAGTGGCTCCTTGTTGTTCGCGGTTGTCCCGATTGTGTCCTGACTGGCCGGCGGTTGCCAGCAACCTTTGGTGGAAGACGCATCCAGTGTAATGAGGTGATGTGGTGGTTTTCTGATCAAACTTGAAATCCCTGTCACGTTTCTGTAGCCTTTAATTTAATTGAACGTTCAATTAATAAAGATTGGATGGAAAGCCCATGCCGAAAGTCGGAATGAAAGACACCCGCCGCCAGCAACTGATCGACGCCACCATGGAGTCCATCGCTGAACTGGGGATGCAGAACACCACGATCGTGAGCATCAGCAAGCGGGCGGGGATGTCGTCCGGCATCATCAGCCACTATTTCGGGGGCAAGCAGGGGCTGATTGAGGCCGCCTTGCGCTACCTGCTGGACCAGTTGGGCAAGGAGTTGCGGGAGCGCATGGCGAAAACCGATCGCTCCCCAGCCCAGCGGCTGGACTGCATCATCGAGTCCAACTTTTCCGAGTTCCAGCGGTCGGCGCTGGCGGCGAAAACCTGGCTCAGCTTCTGGGCCCGTTCAATGCACGAGCCGGGGCTGAAGCGTTTGCAGCAGATCAACAACGCCCGGCTGTACAGCAACCTGCGTTATTCCTTCGCGCAAGTGCTGCCGCAGGCCGAGGCGACAGCGGCGGCCCGGCAAACGGCCGCGATGATCGACGGGTTCTGGTTGCGCAGCGCCCTGAGCCTGGACCCGGCCGAGAGCTTTGAAGCCGGCGAGCGGCTGTGCAAGCAGTTTGTCCACGAGACACTGGCCCGGGCTGGCGCCTGAGCCAATTTGAATTCCACGGCCCACAAGGCCTGAAGACACCGAACAGAGGTTACCAACGCGCTATGTCTGCATATCTTCCTGTGGTTCAGAACTTTGTCCACGGCCGGTTTCTGGCCAACAGCACCGGCGAGACCTTCCCGGTGGTGAATCCGGCCACGGGCCAGGTGATCTATGAAGTGGAAGTGGCGGATGAGTCTGTGCAACAGGCCGCCATCGAGAGCGCCCGCGCCGGTTTTGCCCAGTGGGCCGCCACGCCCGCCATTGAGCGCAGCCGCATTCTGCTGAACGCGGTGGCCTTGCTCCGCGAGCGCAATGACGAGCTGGCGGCAGTGGAAGTGCGTGATACCGGTAAACCCTGGCAGGAAGCGGAAGCTGTGGATGTGGTGACTGGCGCCGATGCCATTGAATTCTTTGCCGGCCTGGCGCCGTCCATCGAAGGTAACCAGCAGGATCTGGGTGGCGATTTCTACTACACCCGCCGGGAGCCGCTGGGCATCTGCGCGGGCATTGGTGCCTGGAACTATCCGATCCAGATCGCCTGCTGGAAGTCGGCCCCGGCCCTGGCCTGCGGCAACGCCATGATCTTCAAACCATCCGAAGAAACGCCCATGGGCGCGGTGAAGCTGGCGGAAATCTTTATCGAAGCCGGTGTGCCGGCGGGCGTGTTCAACGTGGTGCAGGGCGCTGCCGAAGTAGGCCAGTGGCTGACCCATCACCCGGAGATTGCCAAGGTGTCGTTCACCGGCGAGGTGGGCACCGGCAAGAAGGTGATGGCCGCCGCCGCGTCGTCGCTGAAAGACGTGACCATGGAACTGGGTGGCAAGTCGCCGCTGATCATTTTCGACGACGCCGACCTGGAGAACGCCATCTCCGCCGCCATGGTGGGTAACTTCTACACCCAGGGCGAGATCTGCACCAACGGTACCCGGGTGTTTGTGCACGAGGACCTCTACCCGCGCTTTATCGAGCGCCTGCTGGAGCGCACTCGCAAGAACATCAAGGCCGGTGACCCGATGAATCCGGACACCAACTTCGGCGCGCTGATCTCCAAAAAGCATCAGGAACTGGTGTTGGGTTACATCAGCAAAGGGCTGGCCGAAGGCGCCACGCTCAGCCACGGTGGTCGGGCCTTTGAGCCGGAGGATTCTCAGGGCGGCTATTTCGTGGAACCGACCATTTTCACCGACTGCACCGACGACATGACCATCGTGAAGGAAGAGATTTTCGGGCCGGTGATGTCTGTGCTCACCTTCCGCGATGAAGACGAGGTGATTGCCCGGGCCAACAATACCGATACCGGACTTGCCGCGGGTGTGTTCACCAATGATATCCGCCGGGCACACCGGGTGATTCACCAGATTCAGGCCGGCATCTGCTGGATCAACAGCTACGGTGCTTCGCCGGCGGAAATGCCGGTGGGTGGCTACAAACTCTCCGGTATCGGCCGTGAGAACGGGCGCGAAACCATTGCGCACTACACCCGGATCAAGTCGGTGTATGTGGGCATGGAAGACATCGACGCCCCGTTTTAACCCCGCAGGCCACAGAGGAGAACGCGTATGAAAGAAAACCAATACGACTACATCATTGTGGGTGCGGGCTCAGCCGGTTGTGTGCTGGCTAACCGTCTGACCGAGGACAGTGAAAACCGGGTGCTGCTGCTGGAAACCGGTGGCAGTGACAAGAGCATCTTCATCCAGATGCCCACCGCGCTATCCATTCCCATGAACACCAAAAAGTACGCCTGGCAGTTCGAGACCGAGCCGGAGCCGTACCTGGACAATCGCCGTATGCATTGCCCCCGGGGCAAGGTGCTGGGTGGTTCGTCATCCATCAATGGCATGGTGTATGTCCGTGGCCATGCCCGGGATTTCGACGAGTGGCAGTCTGAAGGTGCCGACGGCTGGAGCTACCGTAACGTGCTGCCCTATTTCAAGAAGGCGGAAAGCTGGGCCTTCGGCGGCGATGCCTACCGGGGGAATTCCGGCCCCCTGGGTGTGAACAACGGCAATAACATGCGCAACCCGCTGTATACAGCGTTCATCCGGGCCGGCGTCGATGCCGGTTATCTGGAGACCGATGATTACAACGGTGCCCGCCAGGAAGGTTTTGGCGCCATGCACATGACCGTGAAGAACGGTCGCCGCTGGTCCACCGCCAACGCCTACCTGCGCCCGGCCATGGCGCGGCCGAATCTGACGGTGGTCACCCATGCCCTGGTGCATAAGGTACTTCTGGAAGGGACAACCGCCACCGGCGTGCGTTATGAGCAGGGTGGTCAGGTGCAGGAGGCCAAAGCCGCCAAGGAAGTGATTCTGTCGGCCGGTTCTATTGGCTCGCCACATTTGTTGCAGCTGTCAGGTATTGGCAAGCGCGAAGTGCTGGAGCAGGCCGGTATTGAGGTGAAGCATGAGCTGCCGGGCGTGGGTGAGAACCTTCAGGATCACCTGGAGTTCTACTTCCAGTTCCGCTGCCAGAAGCCGGTCTCCCTGAATGGCAAACTGGACTGGTGGAACAAGCTCAAGATCGGGGTGCGCTGGATTCTGCGCAAGGATGGCCTGGGGGCCACCAACCATTTTGAGTCCTGTGGTTTTATCCGCTCCAAGGCCGGCGTTGAATGGCCGGATCTGCAATACCATTTCCTGCCGGCGGCCATGCGCTACGACGGCCGCGAAGCCTTTGATGGCGACGGTTTCCAGCTCCACATCGGTCACAACAAGCCGAAGAGCCGGGGTTTTGTGCATGTGCAGTCTGCCGACCCCAAACAGGCCCCGCGCATCCGTTTCAACTACCTGGAACACGAGGCCGACCGCGAAGGCTTCCGCGACTGCGTGCGCCTGACCCGGGAGATCATCAACCAGCCGGCCATGGACGAGTACCGCGGTGCGGAAATCCAGCCCGGTGTGGATGTGCAGAGCGATGAGCAGATCGATGCCTTCGTGCGCCAGGCGGTGGAGAGCGCTTATCACCCGTCCTGTTCCTGCAAGATGGGCACTGATGCGCTGGCGGTGGTAGACCCGGAAACCCGCGTGCGCGGTATCCAGAATCTGCGGGTGGTGGATTCGTCCATCTTCCCGACCATACCCAATGGCAACCTGAACGCGCCCACCATCATGGTGGCCGAGCGGGCAGCCGACCTTATCCGGGGCAGGGAGCCCCTGCAACCTTCGGATGCGCCGGTCTTCATGGATGATCAATGGCAGGCGCGCCAACGTCCGGGACAAGCGAAACGGTCGCTGGCCTAGCGACCGCAGTCCCGGCCCGGGTACGCAAGGTGCCCGGGTAGCAAGCCCTCAGGATTTCCCTATCAGCGCGACGGCATCCCGCCGTTTTCGGGCGACTGATAGGCAAGTCCTGGGTTTGTGTCCGATTCGAAAGAAGCAGCGCTTACAAAGTAGAGGAGGAACACCCATGCTGTGCACTACAATGACAAGGAACAACCGGAGGGAGATCACATGACACTCTGGTTATCCACAGGCCTGATCTTCACCTTCGCCGCCATCGCCCTGATTCTGTATCGGTGGTGGGACATGCAGTGCATCGGCGTTACGCCGGTTCGCACGCTGACCTTCATTGCCATCCTGTTCACCTCCGGTCTGGATGTGGGGCTGATCATGTTCCCGCTCACCGAGTTCGGTGGTTACGGCAATGTCTCTGAAAACCCGGAATACGCCTTTGCCAACCCGTTGGCCATTGAGTTCGGGTTCTGGGCCTTTCTGATCTGGGGCTTCTATTTCCTGACCTGCTTTTACTTCGCCATCATTGAGCCGCGGGTGAAGTTCTTCGAGATCCCGATGGTGAAGCTGGTCAACAACGTGGTGATTATCGGCACCTGCGCGTTCACCGCTTACCTGCTGCTGGTGAATCTGCCCTGGTATCTGCCGCAACTGGGTGATGGTGAATCGGTGGTGCCGGCGTTCTACATCATCGTGTTCCTGTCCATTGCGCTGGCGGTGTATTCCAGCTCCAAGGTCAAATACATCCGCATTCTGAGTGTTGGTTCCAGTGTGCTGTTCATTACCCTGATTGCGGGTATGTGGTTCCGGGCATTTGTTCTGGGTAAAGGCTCGCCGGCAGATTTCTTTGGCACCGCCGGCATGCTCGGTGAGTACTTTGCCAACATCCATCACTTTGTCCTGCCCATCAACGACTACCACGAGTTCTACCTGTTCTGGTGGTTTGCCTGGAGCATCATGATTGGTCAGTTCACCGCGCGTTTCGTGAGTGGGATCAAAACCTGGCAGTTGCTGATTGCCATGCTGGTTGTGCCGTCCGTTGCCATTGGCGTGTGGTTCAGCGTGCTCTATTACTATCACGCGGAAGGGCTGAAGATTGCCGCCTTCACCAACATCGCCATGATCTCGGTGGGCGTGTTGATGGTCATCAACTCACTGGATTCCCTGATCCGGCTCTACACCGATAACCTGAACCTGACGGCGCAACGCCTGGGGCGGGTGAATTATGTGCTCTTCAACCTGGTGGCCATGGTCGGGCTGACCATGTTGTTCAAGCTGGATTTCCTGCGGATTCAGTGGGTGGGTGCGCTGGTCATTGCACTCTACTTTGGTTGCTTTGGTTATATACTGCTCAGGAAACGTTCAGAGGTGGCTGCCATCCAAACGTCACCAAAAGAAAATATTCTGGACTTCCGCAAGATTGAACTTGCAGGTTAAGGCCCCATATCAATGGCAGGTGGCTGAAGGCCCGGAAGGCTTTTGGCCGCCATGTTTAGCCGAAGTTGATGGCTGTATATAGGCTATGCCTATGCTGAGATTGGAAATAATCAATTTTCACTCAGATGGTCAAACCCGTATCTTGTGCATCGTTTCCAAACCATCAGTTAAATGAACCGACAGGAGTTATTCTGAGATGGGTATCGTTAACAGCGAAATCAAACCGTTCAACGCCACCGCATTCAAGCAGGGCGAGTTCGTAGAAATTTCTGAAGCCGACGTTAAAGGCAAGTGGGCCATCTTCTTCTTCTACCCGGCCGACTTCACCTTCGTGTGTCCGACCGAGCTGGGCGACGTGGCTGACAAGTACGAAGAGCTGCAGAAGCTGGGCGTAGAAGTGTTCTCTGTATCTACTGATACTCACTTCACCCACAAAGCATGGCACGACACTTCCGAGACCATCGGCAAGATCAACTACTACATGGTTGGCGACCAGACTGGCACCATCACCAACAACTTCGGTGTTATGCGTGAAGGCCAGGGCCTGGCAGACCGCGCCACCTTC
Organism: Marinobacter sp. EVN1; assembly: GCF_000475375.1. Classification (NCBI taxonomy): domain Bacteria; kingdom Pseudomonadati; phylum Pseudomonadota; class Gammaproteobacteria; order Pseudomonadales; family Marinobacteraceae; genus Marinobacter; species Marinobacter sp. EVN1. The sequence goes on along the minus strand of NZ_AXCB01000017.1, from coordinate 130,509 downwards.
CTGATCGATCCGGACGGTATCATCCAGGCTGTTGAAATCACTGCCGAAGGCATCGGCCGTGACGCAGACGACCTGCTGCGCAAGGTTAAAGCTGCCCAGTACGTTCGCAACCATCCTGGCGAAGTTTGCCCGGCCAAGTGGAAAGAAGGCGAAGAAACTCTGGCTCCGTCTCTGGACCTGGTTGGCAAGATCTAAGTTTCCCCGATTCGGTGAAACTTACAGAAAGGCCCGCACTGCGGGCCTTTTTTGTATCTATCAATCGTTACGACTGAATTTTATAGGTATGGCCTATCAGAAGGTTTGGGTCAATCAATTTGAGCAACGAACCGTCTGGCCGTATCTTAATCATAACTTCAGATAACGATTCATTATTGAATTCAGAAACTTAGTTTCACGACATAAAGGGGAATACCAAACATGTTGGATGCCAATATCAAAGGACAGTTGAAGGCCTATATGGAAAAGCTGCAGCAGCCGATTGAGCTGGTGGCAGCCTATGACGACAGCAAGAAGTCCGAGGAGCTCAAGCAGCTGCTGGAAGAAATCGAGCCGATGTCCGAGAAGATCAGCCTGCGGACCGAGGAATCGACTGAGGTGCGTCGTCCGTCCTTCGCCATCAATCGTGTAGGCACCGACATTGGCGTTCGCTTTGCCGGTATTCCCATGGGCCACGAATTTACTTCGCTGGTGCTGGCCCTGCTGCAGGTGGGTGGCCATCCATCCAAGGCGTCTCAGGAAGTGATCCAGCAGGTTCAGGAGCTGGAAGGTGAGTTCGAGTTTGAAACCTACTTCTCGCTGTCCTGCCAGAACTGCCCGGACGTGGTTCAGGCGCTGAACCTGATGAGCGTGCTGAACCCGAACATCAAGCACACCTCCATTGACGGTGCCCTGTTCCAGGACGAAGTTGAGCAGCGTGAAGTGATGGCGGTACCCAGTGTTTACCTGAATGGCCAGCCCTGGGGCCAGGGCCGGATGACGCTGGAAGAGATTGCGGCCAGGCTGGACACCAACTCGGCTGAAAAAGAAGCTCGTAAGATCAACCAGAAAGATGCGTTTGACGTTCTGGTGATCGGTGGCGGCCCGGCAGGTTCTGCTGCTGCTATCTATGCCGCACGAAAGGGCATTTCGACCGGTATCGCGGCTGAGCGTTTTGGTGGCCAGGTGGCCGACACCATGGGCATCGAAAACCTGATTTCCGTGCCTTATACCGAAGGCCCGAAACTGGTGGCGGCCATGGAGCAGCACGTCAACGAATACGACGTCGACATCATGAACATGCAGCGTGCCGAGAAGCTGATTCCGGCCGAGCAGACCGGTGGCCTGCACGAAGTGCGCCTGGCCAACGGCGGCTCTCTGAAAGCTCGCACGGTGATTCTGTCCACCGGCGCCCGCTGGCGCCAGATGGGTGTGCCGGGTGAGGAAGAGTACCGCAACAAGGGCGTGGCCTACTGCCCGCACTGCGACGGCCCGCTGTTCAAAGGCAAGCGCGTGGCGGTGATTGGCGGTGGTAACTCCGGCGTGGAAGCGGCCATCGACCTGGCAGGTATTGTCGGCCACGTGACGCTGATCGAGTTTGGCGAGCAGATGCGTGCCGATGAAGTGCTGCAGAAGAAACTTCGCAGCCTGAACAACGTGAAGATCATTACGTCTGGCCAGACCACGGAAGTGGTGGGTACCGATGGCAAGGTCAGCGGCCTGAACTACACCGACCGTACCACCGGTGAGTCGCATCACGTTGAGCTGGAAGGCGTGTTTGTTCAGATCGGCCTGGTGCCGAACACCGAGTGGCTGAAAGGCGACATCGAACTGAGCCAGCACGGCGAGATCATCGTAAATGATCGTAACGAGACTTCGATCCCGGGTGTGTTCGCGGCAGGCGATGCCACCACCGTGCCCTACAAGCAGATCGTGATCTCTATGGGTGAAGGTTCCAAGGCTGCCCTGAGCGCCTTCGACTTCCTGATCCGTAACTCTGCTGAGTAAGTTGTTCACGCAAGCCTGAATTCAGGCTGACCCCTGAAACCGGCGCCCACGGGAAGTGGGCTGCCGGTTTTTTTATGGCTTCAGGAACGGTCCGAGATGTCCTGTTCCAGGCTGCCCGTCATGGTTTGGGGCTGGCCATCCGCTTCAAACAGGTGGCCATAGGCCCGGCGAACGCCGTCAACGATGAAATCGAAGGGCACATCGTCGAACACGCCGTGATCGTTGATGTATTCCATATGCGCCTGGCCGTCTTCCGTGAATTCCTGGAAGACCGAGTCGTTCACCCCATCAAACGGCAGGGGCTCCACCTTCATCAGCTCGCATAACTGTCGGTTGAAGGCCGGTGTGGCCTTCACCCAGCGACCATTGAGATACAGCTCGATAAAGCCGTGCATGCGGAAAATGTCGGAACGCAGCCACTCAATCAGCTTCGGGCTGGAAAGATGGTTACGTACATCCGCCAGGCCCAGCCGGCTGGGAATGCCGATGGAGCGGGCTGCAGCACCCAGCAGCACGGCTTTGGGAATGCAGTAGGTTTCGCCCGATTCCAGCGCGTAACTGGCCGAGAGCGTGCGTGGCTCGGTTCTGAACACGTAGGGGTTGTACTGGATGCTGTCGCGCACCGCCAGATACAGCGCCTTGATCTGTGCCACCGGCTCGTCCGATACGCCGGCCAGGTGCTGCTGGACCCAGGCCTCGACGGCGGGATGGTCGTAGTCGAAGAAGGGGGTGGCTCTCAGGTAGTTTTCCATTCCGGGCATCCAGAGTTTGCGCATGGTTGGCTGATGATCTCCCGATTAGCAAGCTACAGGCAATGACATTTTCCACCAATCCGGGTGACCAGAGGCACCGGGTTCGATCATCTGGGCAGAGGTCGATGCGGATACCGTATTGTTCGTTATACTGACCGGCAAGATTTGCCGACGGCTAAGGAGCTGCATGGTTTTACGTGTTGTACTGATGATCAGCCTGTTTCTGGGCACCGTTGGTCGGGTGGCGGATGCGGATACGCTCCCAAACCCGAGTGCGTCGGACACGCTCCCGAATGTGGTGTTCCTGTCACCGGATACCTCCCGTTTCTGGCACATGGTTGCAGGATTCATGGAGCAGGTGGCTGCGGACCTGGAGGTTGAGTTTGACGTCCTGTTCGATGAGGAGCGGCATCGGCTCAGTTATCTGAAGCTGGTCCAGCAAGTTCTCAGTCGGGAGGAGAAACCCGATTACCTGATCATCATGTGGAAGGAGCAGGTGACTGCTCAGATCCTGGATTATGCGCGCCGGCAAAGCGTTAAGGTGTTCTCGTTTAACACTGCGGTGCCAGAGGCCGCGCGAGAGAAGGTGGGTTCCGCGCCCAGAGAAAAACTGGAGAACTGGATTGGCCATCTGGGGGTCGATAATGTCTCCGGTGGTCAAATACTGGCCAGGATGCTCGACCAGCGAGCGCGGGCGCTCAACCTGGTCAGTTCTGATGAGCCGGTGCCTGTTGTTGCACTGACTGGCACCCTGGATTCCTCTGCGGCTCGTGATCGCAGTCTCGGGCTGCTTGAGGCGACGGATGGGGCAGGCTCGGAACTGTTGCAGTCCGTTCGTGCCGACTGGAGCGAGCTGGAGGCGAGAGACAAGACATCGGTGCTGTTGCGGCGGTATCCGAATACGGCTGCAATCTGGAGCGCCAGCGATGGCATGGCGCTTGGCGCCATGGATGCTGCCAGGCGCGCGGGCTTACGTCCCGGCAATGACTTGGTAGTGGGTGGCATTGACTGGGAGCCGGAAGCGCTTGCGGCGATTCGCGCGGGCGATCTGTATGTCAGTCTTGGCCGGCATTTCATGGGTGGAGGGCTGGCGTTGTTGCTGGTGCACGACTATCACCGGGGATACGATTTTGCAGATAGCGGACAATCGGCCTCGATGCACTACCAGTTTCAGGCTGCGACTGCCGACAACGTGGACGACATCGCTCACATGCTTGCGCCGGAAAACTGGAAAGCTGTCGATTTCCGGGCGTTCAGTCGGGTGTTCAATTCACAGCTCCGCGAGGTGCCTGTGAGTGCCGAGCGATTAATGGACGGCTTTTCGGCGGCGTTGATGAAACAGGGCGGCAGATAGCGCACCGGAGGAAGGGGCTCCCTCCGGTCGGCCAGTATTACTCAGGATTTTCCCTCAAAGCCCTGCATGACATTGACCGCATTTACGCCAATGGCGTCCACATCGTAGCCGCCTTCCATGGTAAACACGGTGGGCAAACCCAGCTGCGCCAGGCGCTGCCCCAGGCTGAGGTAGTCTTCCGACGCCAGCTTGAAGAACGAGATGGGGTCGTGCTCGAAGGTGTCCACGCCCAGCGCCACCACCAGGGCATCGGGCTTGAACACTTCAATGCGCTCGCAAGCGGTTTCCAGGCCCTGGCTCCAGGTGCTGTAGGGCGTCCCCGGCGGATAGACGATGTTCAGGTTATAGCCTTCGCCGGTGCCTTCCCCCAGCTCGTCTTCAAACCCGAGGAAGTGCGGGAACACCAGATCCGGGTCGCCGTGCAGGCTGATAGTGAGGACATCGGCCCGGTCATAGAAAATGGCCTGGGTGCCATTGCCGTGATGGAAATCCACATCCAGGATAGCAACCTTGCCGTAGCCCTGGTCCCGGAACGCCTGAGCCACGATAGCTGCGTTGTTGAAGAAGCAGTAGCCGCCGAACAGGTCGGCGTGGGCGTGGTGCCCGGGTGGTCGGCACAGGGCAAAGGCAGCGCGCTCACCATCGGCCACCAGTTTCTGGGCGGTCAGGGCCACGTTGGCGGAAGCGCGGGCGGCTTCCCAGGTGCCCTCCGAGATCGAGGTTTCGGCGGCAAAGCTGTAATAGCCCAGGCGGCCATCAATGTCCTTGGGAATCCGGTGGCGCATGCCCCGGCCTGCCCAAACCGCGGGAATGGCTTCGCCGGGCTTGCCCGCAGCCAGCCAGTCCTGCCAGCAGGTCTCCAGAAAGGCCACGTAATCCGGTGTGTGCACGCGCTGGATCGGCGCCAGCCCGAATTCTTCCGGCTCCAGAATCTCGCCCAGGGCCTGGTCTTTCACCCGGGCCAGGATGGTCTCGGCCCTTGAAGGTTTTTCATGGGGTTCGATCAGCAGGCCGCCATCCAGTTCGGTGCGCACATGGCGCCGGCTGTGCAACGGGGAGAAGACGGTTTTCATAGGGCGCGAATCCTTGATATCAACGTGGGAGCACTCTGGCACAGGTTTGTGCATGGCTCAAACCCGGTAAGTGTGGCAGGCTGGGGTGCAGCATCGGGAGAGGGGATTACCGCTATGACAGAACTGGTTGCCGGGCTTACGCTCAGCCAGGGGCTGGGGCAGCTGTGTGGGTTGGTGGCCCTGGGGTTCTGTATTGCCGGTTTTGCCAACAAGAACGACGACCGCCTGCTGGTCCTGCTGATTTCGGCCAATGTGGCCTTCGCCCTGATGTTCGCGTTCTTTCAGAGCTGGACGGCGGCGGCCCTGACGGTACTGGTGATCCTGCGCATCGCCCTGGCGCGCCGGTACCAGGGCAACGGATTGATCATGGCGGCTATGCTGGTGGTCAATCTGCTGGTGGCCTGGGCAACCTGGACGTCTGCTACCGATGTGTTTCCCCTCACCGCCGCCGTTCTCGGCACCGTGGGCATGTTCATGCTCCGGGGTATTCCCCTGCGTATTGTTCTGGGGCTGGCGGCGCTGGCCTGGATGCTCAATAACCTGGTGATCGGATCCGTCGGCGGTACCCTGGCTGAGGGTATGGTGCTGGTTACCAACATCATTACCATCATCCGGCTGTACCGGCTGCAGAAACAATATCCCGGGCTTGATCTGCAGGCGCCAAGGTCGGGAGAAGAGCGCGGGTAAGTTTGTCGTCGTCGCTGGCTTTGGCTATGGTCTAAGGGTGCCAACGGGCACCTAGTAACCGCAAATCAGGAGTGATGCATGGCAAACGACAGTTATCATGAGCCGGTGGGTGAACTGACAGACGACACCCGTGATATGCACCGGGCCGTCAGTTCGCTGATGGAAGAGTTTGAAGCCGTTGACTGGTACAACCAGCGGGTGGATGCCTGCAAGGATCCGGAACTCAAAGCGATTCTTGAACACAATCGCGACGAGGAGAAAGAACACGCGGCCATGGTGCTTGAGTGGATTCGGCGGAAGGATCCGACCATGGACAAGTACCTTCGGGAATTCCTGTTCAAAGAGGGGCCAATCGGTCACCACGACTGACTCAAACAGCCATATCCTGAGCGCAGATTGGCCAATTCCCGGAGCTGTCGGCCTGCGCTATCGTGATTCTCTACACGTGATTACAAGAAACGGATCGGATTCCGAGAGGGCAGGATATGGCTAAACAGCATTATGATGTATTGATCATTGGCGCCGGAGTATCCGGTATTGGCATGGCCTGTCACCTGAAACGGGAATGCCCCGGCAAGCGTTTCGCCATACTGGAGCGCCGCCAGTCCCTTGGTGGCACCTGGGATCTGTTCCGTTACCCGGGTATCCGCTCGGATTCCGACATGTTCACCTTTGGTTATAACTTCCGGCCCTGGACCGGCGGCAAGGTGCTGGCCGATGGCGCGTCGATCAAAAACTACGTGGCGGAAACCGCGAAAGAGAACGATGTCGAGCGCCACATTCGTTACGGCGTGGCCGTGAAGACTGCGGACTGGTCCAGCACCGACAAATGCTGGACCCTGACCGCTGAGAACGAGCAGACCGGCGATCAGGAAACCTACACCGCCAGCTTTTTGGTGGGCTGCACCGGTTACTACAATTATGATCAGGGCTACAAACCGGATTTCCCGGGCGAAGCTGACTTCAAGGGGCAGATCGTCCATCCCCAGCACTGGCCGGAGAATCTGGATTACTCGGGCAAGAAGGTGGTGGTGATTGGCAGCGGTGCCACGGCAATTACCCTGGTGCCCACCATGGCAGAGAAGGCCGCACACGTTACCATGCTGCAGCGTTCGCCCACCTATCTGATGCCGTTGCCGTCAACCGATAAAGTCACCCTGGCGCTGCAGAAAGTCCTGCCGGAAAAGACGGCCTACCGGTTAACCCGCGCCCGCAACATTTCGATTTCCCGGCTGCTCTACGAGCGTTCGCGCAAGAGCCCGAAAGCCATGCGCCGGCTCTTTCTGTCGGTGATCAAACGGCAGCTCAAGGGCAAGGCCGACATGCGCCACTTCAGCCCGGACTACAACCCCTGGGACCAGCGCCTGTGTGTGGTCAAAGATGGTGACCTGTTCGAGGCAATCAAGGCCGGTACCGCCTCCATCAAGACCGATCATATCGAGCGCTTCACCAAAACCGGTATTCGCCTGAAGTCGGGTGAGGAGCTGGAAGCCGACATCATCATTCCGGCTACCGGCCTGGACATCCAGATGCTGGGCGGCATCACGCCCCGTGTGGATGGCCAGGAGGTGGCGCTCAAGGACAAGGTGATCTACAAGAATGTGATGGTGGAAGGCGTACCCAACGCGGGCATGATCTTTGGCTACACCAACATTTCCTGGACCCTGAAAGCCGATATTGCCAGTGAGTACCTGTGCCGGCTGATCAACCACATGGATCGTAACGGCCATCAGGTGGCCGTGGCACGAGACACCGAGAACAGTAAGGGAGAGGATACCATTCTCGGTTCCCTCGACGCGGGTTATATCAAGCGGGCAGAAGACCGGTTGCCGCGTCAGGGCACCCACGGCCCGTGGAAAGCCTCCCAGAATTATCTGCAGGATGTGAAAATCCTGCGTTTCGATCCCATCGAAGACGGCTATCTTGAGTTTGATGGCCAACCCAGTCGCGCGAGCGAAGGCCGTTCAACCGGTTTCCTTCGCCCGCTGCGTTCGGCGTTGTTCGGGGCCTGAGTCAGGCCCCGATCGTTACCGCTCCTCCGCCGACACCGAGACGTTGGCAGTAGTGTCGGCAGCTTGCTTCCAGGTACTCAGCGAATGGCGGTAATTGCACGTTCTGCTGCGCCAGAAACTGCTCTGTGCGGGAGGTGTCGAAACGGCAGGTCTGAATAAATGCCAGGGACTCCGGGGCCACCTTCAGCAGCCCGGGCAAGCCAGGTATGGCCAGCAGAGCTTTCATCACGCCGATAGGAAGATGCCTGCGGGGGCCCGGCTTGCCCAGGAGTTGCGCCGCGGCCTGTAACAGCCCCGCCAGATTGGGCGTGTTCTGGTCCAGCGCCAACAGCGTATCGAGTACGTGAGTGGCCGTGCAGGCAGCTGCAATTAGTTGGGCCAGGCTATCCACCGGAATCAATGGCAACCAGTGCTCTGGCGACCCCGGAATCACGGCCAGTCGCCCGTGGTAGAGGTTGTCGAGCAAGCTGTACAGCGGTTGGGCCGGGTCCAGGTCCCCCGTTGATCCGTGGCCCGCCACCGTCGCTGGCTGTACTTCGACCGCATTCAGCCCGTGCCTTGCCACGAATTCCCGCAAGCGGAATGCGGATTCCAGTTTGCTCGCCTCATAGCCACCGGCCCGCCGGTACACCTGGCTCCAGTCGGTCTGCTCCGGGTGACTCATTTGAATGCCCTGGCGTGACAGGTGTGCCTCGTTGGCGAGCATGAACCCCGTAATAAACACCAGCCGGCAGTTCAGGTGGCGGGCCAGTTCCGCCACCCGAAGACTGCCGGTAACGTTGGTGTGACGGGCCTCGTGCTCGGGCAGGTTCCAGGCGAACCGGGCGGCCAGATGCACGATGCATTCGATGCCGTTCGGTAAGGTGACCAGCCCCAGATCCGGCTTTTCCAGATCGCCTTCCAGGGCGGAAAACCGCTCCATGGCGACGCCCTGCTGTTCGAGAAAGTCGGTGAGCTGGGTCAGGCTGGACTTGGAGCGGGTCAGTGCCTTCACGTCATGCCCCTGCTGCAACAGGGTGAGGCAAAGATATTTACCAATAAAACCGGTGGCGCCGGTGATCAGGATGGTCATGGTGCGTTCCTTGTTCATTGAGTCGAACGCAGCCTAAAGTATGGAGTATGCTCGAAGGTCAACAGGGAGAGTGCTTGGCATGAGGATATCGGAACTGGAAAGGCGCACCGGGGTGACCCGGGATACCCTGCGCTACTACGAAAAACAGGGGCTGATCCGGGAGGTGGGCCGCAGCGGAAACAACTATCGGGACTACCCGGAGCAGGCCGTCGCGCGTGTGGCGATGGTGCGGCAACTCAAGAGCCTGGGTTTTTCGCTGAACGAAATCCGTGAGTTGCTGGATGCGGTTCGCTCGGACCGGATTGATTGCCTGCAGGGTGCGGCGGTGATGGCCCGTAAGAGGACCCTGGTGGATGCCCGGATTCGCGAACTGAAGGCCGTCAGCGCGTTATTGAAACAGGAGCAGGCCCGCCTGGAAGCCAGTGCCAGGGAGCACGGACTGGTTTGATGGCCATCCTCATAATTGCTGATGGCGCGGTAAAAGTAGCTTCCTTAACATAGGCGGTCTATTCAGGTTCCTTTGATCTGTCCGGGAAACGGTCTTGCTGCCACTTCGCTCCGCGTTAGCCTACGTTGCCTTACTCTCTGCCATTCTGGCGAGCCTGCCGGGTATGACCTATCTGGGGGCTGCCGCCGCGGGTGCGACCGTCTTGCTGGGCTGGCAGGACATGCGCAATGTGCCCCGGGCGGTGTTTGTCGTGGCGCTGGTCATGCTGGTTTTCGCCCTGGGCTATGACCCGGAGCTGATTGAGACCGCTTCCGGTAACATGACCCGGCTGGCTGGCCTGATGCTGGCGGTGATGCTGCTGTCGAATGTGCTGGCCCGCACTGAGGACCTGCAGAAGATTTCCGTCAGTCTGTTTGGTGGTAAGCCGCTGGCCCGATACCTCAGCCTCGCGTTCGGCACCTCGCTGGTGTCTGTTCCCCTGAACTTTGGTTCGGTGGCAGTGGTGGGCAGCCTGGTGGGCGAGCGCATCCGTCGCAACGGCGATTCCGAATCTACCCGCAATGCCACCCGGGCTGTTTTGCGAGGGTTTGGCGTCGCCCCCATGTTTTCGCCTCTGTCCATTTCGGTGGTGCTGACCCTGACGCTGTTGCCGCAGGTGAGTCTGCTTTCGCTGTTGTTGCTGGCGGTACCGTTTTCCGTGGTGATGGTGCTGGCGGGGCTGCACTGGCGAGAACCGGAACCGTTGCAAAGCACAGAGCGGAGCGTTAACCGTGCTGGCGCGGGTAGCTGGTTGCGGTTTGGTGGGCTGATTCTGGCGATCTGCATGGGTGTACTCTGGCTCAGCCACCGGTTCGGATTGAGTTATGCCCATGCGGTGGCCTTGAGCTGTCTGGCAGCGGTGCTCTTGTACCGGATTCTGGGTTGGTTAAAGCGGGAGAATCCGCCTCTGGCCAGCATGGCCAATGTCAGCAATGAGCTGGCCATTGTTGGTGGTTCGGCGTTTATCGGGGCGGTGCTCAGTGGCGTGGTACTGGGCCAGATCAGCGGTCAGCCGGAATTACCGGTGTGGCTCTGGGCGCTGCTGGCGGCCGGTGTACCCTGGGTGTTTTTTGCTGCCGGACTGGCGGGTATGAACCCGATTATTATTGCTACCCTCATTGGCGGTATTCTGGGTTCGCTGTGGCCAGGCGCAGCTCAGCTTGGCCTGGCCATCGGCATGGTTACTGGCTGGGGGATTACCGCCTTCGGCACGCCCTTTGCGGCCAATGCTTTGATTATGGAACGGCTGACCGGATACCGGACACGGGATGCTTCGTTTCGCTGGAGCCTGGCGTTGTCGCTGTCGGGTCTTTGCGCAGCCAGTCTTCTGGGCTTCAGTCTGACCCTGTGGCTGGCCTGAGGTAAGCCGGGTCGAAGCGCTCGAGGCTTCGGGCCAGGCTGGCGCGGGAAAGTTCGCCCATATGGGTATCCACGAGTTGGCCCTCGGCGTTGTAGAACAGAGTGGTGGGCAGGCCGTGGCTGCCAACTACCCGGCCAAACCGGTTCTGCCTGTCGCTCAGTACGTGGCTCAGGTTCAGGTTCTGTGCCATCAGGAATTTGCGGATGGTTTCCGGGTGTTCGCCCTGATTGGCGAACACAAAGTTCACGTTCGGGTAGCGTTGCTGGGCGTCTTCCAGCACCGGCATTTCGCGGATACATGGCGGGCACCAGGTGGCCCAGAGATTGACCACCGTGGGCTTGTCACCGGCCAGGCTGGCCAGGTCTACCGGGCGTTCGTTCAGATCGGTCAGTGCCACTTCCGGCAGGCCCCGGGTTTGCTGGTTGATCAGCGCAATAATGCCAGACATACCGCCCCAGATGATGAGGCCAGCCGCGACCGCCGAGCCCAGCGCCCGGCGTATGGCCGCCCGTTTCCACATCAGGTAACCGGTGAAGGCCAACGCAGCAATCAGGCCGGTCACCAGGTCGAACCCGCCGTCGCGGATGTCGATCATGCCCAGCCAGTCGCCCTGATACTCGCTGAAGTAGCGCACCACAAAACCGATGCGGGCACTGACCATGGCCACCAGAAAGATATCGGCCAGGGTACCGGCCACCGGCGTTTTCTCTTTCCGGCCGATCAGGGCGCCAACCACCAGGGCAACCACGAAGGCCAGAACGAGAAGCAGGTGTCCGATGGACAGGCTGAGGGGGCCGATGCCTACGCTGAGCATGGAATCTCCGGAAATCGGTGAGTTTTTAGTAGCATACGGCGGCTAATGACCGCCGGGCCCTGTCAGAGTTCCATTTATCACCCTGAAAATGAAGGCCGGCCAATAAAACCACCTATAGCTATTTGCCGGGTGCTCTGTTACCGTGCCTGCATCCTGCCTCTAGGGATTCCGCAGTTTCCGGCTTAAAGCCGCCTTGCGAACCATTTCATACGACCTGTCAGAGGACGTCACCCCGAACCCGGCGCGTGACCGTAGTCGTCTTTTATTCCATGACTTTCATGGCATCTGCCCGCATTCGCCGACGACGGTGTTCGTGGAGGCAGAATCAATCAAGAGTACATCGTATATGAGTTTTTCTTCTCTCGGTTTGTCCGAGCAGCTGGTCCGTGCCACCGCCGATCAGGGTTATGAAACCCCGTCTCCCATCCAGCAGCAGGCGATTCCCGCGGTGCTGTCTGGCAAAGACGTAATGGCCGCGGCCCAGACCGGCACGGGTAAAACCGCTGGTTTTACCCTGCCTTTGTTGCAGCGCCTGGCGGAAAACCCCCGCACTGGCAAAGGCCCCCGCGCCCTGATTCTCACTCCCACCCGTGAGCTGGCCGCCCAGGTACACGATAGCGTGAACCTTTACAGCAAATACGTACCCACCAAGGCCGCTGTGGTTTTTGGTGGTGTAAAGATCAACCCGCAGATGATGAAGCTGCGCAAGGGCCTGGACGTACTGGTGGCCACACCGGGCCGTTTGATGGACCTGTACCAGCAGAACGCGGTGCGCTTCAACGAAGTGGAAATCCTGGTGCTGGACGAAGCCGACCGCATGCTCGACATGGGCTTTATCCGCGATATTCGCAAGATCCTGGCGTTGCTGCCAGCCAAGCGCCAGAACCTGCTGTTCTCCGCCACCTTCTCCAACGAAATCCGCACCCTGGCCCAGGGCCTGCTGGATAACCCGGTGCAGGTGGAAGTGGCGGCCCGTAACACCACCGCCGAGAAAGTGAAGCAGTCTGTCTACCCGGTTGACCAGAGCCAGAAGACAGCCTTGCTGAGCAAGCTGGTGCGTGACAACGACTGGGATCAGGTACTGGTCTTCACCCGGACCAAGCACGGCGCCAACCGCCTGACCCAGAAGCTGGAAAAAGACGGTATCACGGCTGCCGCCATTCACGGCAACAAATCCCAGGGTGCCCGTACCCGTGCCCTGGCGGATTTCAAAGCCGGCGAAGTACGCGTGCTGGTCGCCACCGACATCGCCGCCCGTGGCTTGGATATCAAACAGCTGCCGCAGGTGGTGAACTTTGAACTGCCCAACGTGCCGGAAGACTATGTGCACCGCATCGGCCGTACCGGCCGTGCCGGCGAGAGCGGGCATGCGCTGTCGCTGGTGAGCGCGGATGAAGGCAAACTGCTGGCGGGTATCGAGAAGCTGATCAAGAAGCAGCTGCCGCGCAAGGAAGTGGAAGGCTTCGAGCCGAAAAACAACCTGCCGCTGAAGCCCAAGGCCAAAGCAGACCCGAGCAAGGCGCGGAATCGTCGCCCTCAGGGTGGCAATGGTAAGAGCTTTGGCCCGAAGCCGGCTGGTCGCAGCGGCGGTCGTAGCCGTGGTGGTCAGGGCGAAGGACAAGGCCGAGGCCAGGGGCAGGGTAGAAGTGGTCGCCCGGCTCAGCGCCAGAGCGCCTGAAAACCGGTTCTCCTGACATAAAAAAGGCGGGGCCGAAGCCCCGCGAAGGAGAACGCACCATCCGGTAGCCGACAGACCGTGGGAGCTACCGGAGGTACGAATCAGAACTTGTAGGTGAAACCTACCATGTAGACCATGGGGTCGATTTCTACGTCGAATTTGTCCAAACCTTCAACTTCAGCTTCAGTGTCGATATCTGCCCACCAAATCGCGGCGTTCAGACCAAACTGTTCACTTAGCATATAGTCAACACCAATCTCTGCAGCAACACCGATGCTGTCGTCCAGCTCAATATCAAGACCTTCCAGCGCGCCAGAGGTTTTCTCTTCAAAGAAAGTGGTGTAGTTAACACCAACGCCTACGTAAGGCTGGACCGCAGAAGAGCTCGCCATCGGGTAGTATTGCAAAGTTATGGTCGGTGGTAGGTGTTTTGTCTCAGCGATCTTACCAAGAGCTGCAATATCGCCAGCGCCACTGATGTTGTGCTTGAACGGCGTTGCCGCAAGCACACCCAGGCCGATATTGCTGGTAAACATGTAGGTGCCACGAATACCCAGCTGTGTGTTGGAATCTACTGCAACACGGGCGTCGTCACCGAGAGCAGCAACAGAGCCTACGGTAATAACATCACTAGAATCATCCGGCGCGACATGCACAGCACCAGCACGCACAACAAAATCACCCGCTTCAAAAGCCTGGGCTGCAGGAGCAACTGCCATTACGGCCGCAGCCAGAACACTGAGTTTAAAACCACGAGACATAGCCATCTCCTTATCCATGAAAGATCGATGGCTTCAATTTAATGACATCGGGATAGGCAATCTTGATTTAGCGCAAGAAATGGCGGAAGGCAGCGCGACTGGCCAATAAGTCTTGATTCAACTCAAGAAAACGTGGAAATGCGGCTATTGCGGATGGTCAGGCCTGGGCTTCGTCGAGGGTGTTGTCTTCATCGCTGGGCACAAACACATCCCGAATAGACAAGGGCTGCCCCTGGGTATTCTGCACGGTGACTGGCTGTATTGGCCGGCCGCTATCGCGGTCCCGAAGATCCAGAGGCTGACCGTCAGGCGCGGGGTTCCACTTGTCGCCCCACTGGCGCAGAGCCACCACCACCGGGAACAGATCCCGGCCTTTCTCGGTGAGCCGGTACTCAAATCGTGAGCCGTGCTCACCTACATCCACTTTGCGCAAGACTTCGTTGTCCACGAGCTTGGCCAGGCGGTCACAAAGAATGTTCTTGGCAATCCCCAGTTGCTGCTGAAAATCCACAAACCGGCGGGTGCCGTACATGGCGTGCAGCACAATCAGCAGCGACCACCAGTCCCCCACTTCATTAAGGGCACGGGCGACGGAGCAGTTGGAATCATCAAAACGTTTTCTGGCCATGTAGGGGAGTGTACCGAATAGGGTTGCATTTTGAAACCGGATTGAATAGGGTTGCTTTACGAAACCAAATTGATGAGGTTGCACATCACATGAGTATGAATCTTGGTCCTTTGTTTGAGCCGTTTGAACTTCACAACCTCAAGCTGCGCAACCGCGTAGCCATGGCTCCGATGACCCGCAATTTCTCGCCCAAGGGTGTACCCGGTCAGGATGTGGTGGACTACTATCGCCGCCGCGCCGAGGCCGGTGTTGGCCTGATCATTACCGAAGGCACGATAGTGAATCACGCGGCTGCCAACGGTTACCCGAACGTACCGGCCTTCTACGGCGACGAAGCCCTGGCGGGCTGGAAGAAAGTGGTGGATGCCGTGCACGAAGCCGGCGGCGCCATTTTCCCGCAACTGTGGCACGTGGGCGCGGTACGCAAGGAAGGTATCGAGCCGGATCCCTCTGTTCCCGGTTACAGCCCTTCAGGCCTGTTTGCCCCGGGCAAGCCCAACGGCAAGGCCATGACCAAGGAAGATATCCAGGACGTTATCAAGGCCTTCGGCGATGCCGCCCAGGACGCCAAGGCCCTGGGCTTTGACGGTGTGGAAATCCACGGCGCACACGGCTACCTGCTGGATCAATTCCTTTGGGAAGGCACCAACCAGCGCGACGATGAATACGGCGGCAGCCTGGAAAACCGCCTGCGCTTTGTGGTGGAAATCGTCGAGGAAGTGCGCCACCGCGTGGGCCCGGATTACCCGATTATGCTGCGCTTCTCTCAGTGGAAGCAGCAGGACTACGAAGCGAAACTGGTGAACAGCCCCGAAGAACTTGAGCGCTTCCTGAAGCCTCTGGTGGAGGCTGGTGTCGACATCTTTCATGCTTCCACCCGCCGTTTCTGGGAACCGGAATTCGAAGGCTCCAACCTGAACCTGGCCGGCTGGACCCAGAAAATCACCGGCAAGCCGACCATGTCGGTTGGCAGCGTGGGCCTGACGGAAGATTTCATCAGCGGCACCTTCGCCAGCAAGAAAGAGGCGGTGGAGCAGTCTGGCATTGACGAGCTGGTTGAGCGCATGAACAACGGTGAATTCGATCTGATCGCCGTTGGCCGCGCCCTGCTTCAGGACCCTGAATGGCTGGTGAAAGTGAAAGAAGGCCGCCTGAACGAAGTGGAAGCCTTCGCCAGGAAGTCCCTGGCAAAACTCTACTGATCGAACCTACCCCTTCGATCGTGCCTGCCGCGCGCCTTCGGGCCCGCGGCTTTTTTGTGTCTGAAATCTGTCCGGTTCGTAATCGCAGCAATCGGCAGAAACGCTATGCTGTAGGCAGATTGTTGCTATTCATCAGACAAGGAGTTGGATATGGCTTTGATGCGTCATCTTAAACTGGCTGGGCTGGCTGCGGTATTGATCACCCTGGTGGGTTGCGCCAGCGTAGGCCGGGATTTTGCCACTCACAATGTCGACCAGATAACCATCGGTGAGACGACCCGCGCGGAGATTCAGGAGATGTTCGGTGAGCCCTGGCGCACCGGTATTGAAGACGGCAAGCGCACCTGGACTTACGGCAAGTATCGCTGGTCCGCCTTTGGTGACGATGAAACCACGGATCTGGTGGTCCGTTTCAATAATGACGGCACGGTATCCTCTTACGTGTACAACACCACCGAATAAAAGCTCCCGGGCGCCGGCCTGGCCTCAGTCAGCGGCCGGCGCCTGTTTCAGCGCCAGAATCTGCCCGGAATCCAGTTCCTCGATTAATGCCCCCCGGAACTGCCGGTTGATGAATCGCTCCGTTTCCACCTGAATCCGCTCCCGCTGCCCGGGCTTCTCGATATAGTCCATGGCCCGGAACAGGATGTAGCGGATGGTCATGTTGGAAATCTCCTGTACCACCACCTCATCGACACCGGGCACCAGCCCGCGTTCCAGAATATCCTCGGCCATTTCCCGGGCGCTGGCGTCCAGCTGTGCTTCGAGAGCCCGGCGTAACACGGGCGACGGGCCATGAAGTTCCCTGACCGCCACCGTGGTTGCCGCGGGGTTGGCCAGAAAGTAGTGGTACACAAAAGTGACGGTGTCGTGGGAGGCCTGTTCCGAGGAATCCGCCATCTGCCGCAACTGCCGCACGCCGGCTTTCATGTCCTCAGCGATATACCCCAGCACCTGCAAACCGAATTCGTCCAGATTGCGGAAGTGTCGGTAAAAGGTGTTCGGGTTTAACCCCGCCTCCCGGGCCAGTTCCCGCAGGCCCAGAGAGGTCAGGCTACGGCTTTGGGTAATCAGCCTTAGAGCGGCCTGGATCAGTTTCAGTTTTCCGCCGGCAAGTCGTTGCATCGAGTCGTGTTTCCTTTGGGCGTTGGGCCAACAACCTGTCACTCAGGGCCATTCCTGTGCGAGTGGGTATACAGGTGTCTACTTTGACCGGTATACATGTGTCTACTGGTCATGATGACCACACCGACAACAACAGGCAAGGCCCTTCAGGCCACACAGGAGTGCAGCAATGAAACAAACCGCCAAGATCGCCATTATCGGCACCGGATTTTCCGGCCTGGGCATGGCCATCAAGTTGAAAGAGGCCGGCTTTGACGACTTCGTGATTCTGGAGCAGAGCGACAATGTCGGGGGCACCTGGCACGATAACCACTACCCGGGTTGCGCGTGCGATGTTCAATCTGCGCTGTATTCCTTCTCTTTTGAGCAGAATCCGAACTGGACCCGCATGTTTGCTCCCCAGCCGGAGATTCAGGCGTACCTGCGGCATTGCGCCGAGAAATACGGCCTGATGGATCACATTCGTTTCAACACCCACGTGGCGGGTGCCCGTTGGGATGAGGCCACCTCGGGCTGGATTGTGGAAACCTGCAACAGTGCAAAACTCTGGGGCTACATGGAAAAGAAAGGTTTGAAGCCCGGGGATGAGTTGGATCGCAGCGACAAGGCCCTGCCGCCAATCCGCAAGCTGCGAAGCGAGATCCTGGTGTCCGGCATGGGCGGCCTGAGCACCCCCGCGTATCCGGAGATCAAGGGCATAGACACGTTCACAGGGGCCAGTTTCCATTCCCAGAACTGGGACCATGACTACGATTTTCGTGGCAAGCGGGTGGCGGTTATCGGCACTGGTGCTTCGGCCATCCAGTTCGTGCCGGAAATCGCCAAAGAGGCCGCCCATCTGGACCTTTACCAGCGTACGCCGCCCTGGATCATGCCCAAGCCTGACCGGGAAATCCGGCCATTGGAACGGGCCATGTTCCGTCGGTTCCCGCAAACCCTGAATGCGTTCCGCCAGAGCATTTACTGGATGCTGGAAGCCCGGGTGCTTGGCTTCGTGGGTAACCCGCGCATTCTGAAAGTCGGTGAGTTACAGGCCCGTCGACACATCCGCAACCAGATCAAGGACAAGGAACTGCGCAAGAAAGTGACGCCGGATTTCCATTTCGGCTGCAAGCGGGTGCTGATCTCCAACAACTACTACCCGGCCCTGGACCAGGAGCACGTGGACGTACTGACGGAGGGCGTTCGCGAAGTGAAAGGTAACACCATCATCGACAACAATGGCACCGAGCGCCCGGTGGATTGTATTGTCTATGGCACCGGCTTCAAGGCCCAGGAACCCATTCCCCGGGGCATGATCTTCGGCCGTGGGGGCCAGGATCTGCTCGACGCCTGGCGTGAGGGCGCGGAAGCCTACAAAGGCACCACCGTGGCCGGCTTTCCAAACTTCTTCATGCTGATGGGTCCCAACACCGGCCTGGGCCACAGCTCCATGGTGTACATGATCGAGTCCCAGGTGCAGTACGTGCTGGACGCCATCAAGAAGATGGACCACCGAGGCTGGAAGAGCGTGGAAGTGAAAGAGGATGCCTACAGCCAGTACAACGCCTCTATACACGCCAAACTCGGCGACTCCGTGTGGCAGACCGGTTGCAAGAGCTGGTATGTGAACGAGAACGGCAAGAACACCACCTTGTGGCCAGGCTTCACCTTGCAGTTCCGGCAGCAGACCCGGCGGTTTGATGCCGAGCAGTATGTGTGTGAATCGGCGGAGGTGATGGAGCAGGGTGGGGAGCCGGCATTGGCTGGTTAAAACGGTAGATAATGATGCGCCCGAGTCAGGATGCTTCGGGCGCTATAAAGTTGAGTTGAGACAGAATACCTTGTTCAACCAAATCCAATGACTTAATTTTGTACAGCGTCGTGAGCCAGGGATTGCGCTCACTTTTTATCAGATAGCGCTAACCGCTATCGTCTAGGACAAGGACGGTCATGTTTCTTAAGTATCACTATGATCTCCAACCGCAGGATCTGTTGCGATTGGAGAGTCCATTCTTTGCCGCAGAAAAAATCCGGGAGTTGTTCCGCAGGGGCACCCCTATTCCAGCATCCCTCTTTTTTCATTACTCCCCCCCTATTACGCATAGCCGATCTCATCTCCATTATCAGGAACTGGTCTCGAAGATTGAGGTCGGCGAGCTATGCCTTGTCTATTCCGACATCGAAAGTGGGTCGGTTTCGGCTCCAGTGGTCGCCTGGAGGGCAGATAGCGAGGCGGAATCGGGCCTCTGGAACTGCGCCGGGATCTTTGGTCGGGGGATTCCAGGATTAGAGGAACTCGTCGCTGAAATGAATCGACGCCGGATTACTCCGCAGACACTTCAGAAAATGTCTGCCACCGGGGCATCCAGTCTTAATGAGATTGAACAATGGAACCAGTTCGCAGAATCCAACGGCGGAGACCAACCTCGTCAGGGTGAACGTCGCTTGT
Organism: Marinobacter sp. EVN1; assembly: GCF_000475375.1. Taxonomy (NCBI): domain Bacteria; kingdom Pseudomonadati; phylum Pseudomonadota; class Gammaproteobacteria; order Pseudomonadales; family Marinobacteraceae; genus Marinobacter; species Marinobacter sp. EVN1. The sequence goes on along the minus strand of NZ_AXCB01000017.1, from coordinate 111,090 downwards.
CTCTTCCGATAGGGGGCTCCGCCAACATTGCGCCTCTGCCTATGAGTGAGCAGCACAATTCCACGTATCAGGAACGAGGCGTGCACCTTGTAATGGGGCTGTTCACCGATGGGACATTGAACAATATCGATAATATCGAACACTTTCGGGAGCAGGTAAGAGAATGCGAAGTTCTCGAACAAACGGATCCAGAGGCGGCCAAAGCTTGCGCTGATCGGCTTGCTTTGGAATTAGGTGATAGCTACGCCAATGCGCCGACCAATGTGGTTAAGTTGTTTGATCTATACCGGGAGGGCGAGACACAAGATGGCGAGATGACACGTCTGATGATGAAGACGTATAGCCATGGAGTCGGTACTGAAAATGGGGGGGAAGACTCCATGCTCGATTCGGCAACAGGGTTGGGTAAAACGGGTGTAATCTCACAGGTTAACCGTTTATTCGACTCCACAGCAGAGATAGCGAATCTACGACTGCGTGGTAGACCCGTGACCAAGCTCTCTATTGATCTCTTTGGCTTCAGCAGAGGTGCGGCGGCGGCTCGCCATGCGGCAAATTCGATCCTTCGAGGTCGTGTGGGAAAGTTTGGTAGGGCACTCTCTAAACAAGGGATCGGCTGGCCTGAGCAGGTTGAGGTTCGCTTTCTAGGACTATTTGACACTGTTGCTGGAATCGTAAATCTCAGAGCTGGCGATTTCTCAGCTTCGGACGGAGAAAACGATCCTGTTGAACTCAAGCTGGATTCGTCCAAGATTGGGAAGGTAGTTCACTTTGTCGCACGCGATGAAATCAGAGCTAATTTTGCCCTGAATAGCGTTGTAGATTCTGATGGCCGACTACCCGAAAACTTTCGTGAGATAAGCTTGCCCGGCGCTCATTCTGATGTGGGGGGAGGGTACCATTCGCTTCAGGATGAGGAGTTGCTTGTTGCACCCGTTATGGAGATCAGAGGCTCCGACACTCAACGACCAGAACAAACCATGAAATGGGATAACCTTGAGGCTCTCATGGTCGAGATCCAGTCCGAGGGCTGGATTGGGGATTACAGTCTGCCAATGAGTGATGGCACCGCTCCCTCCCTCGAAATAACACAGAAACGCAGTGAGCACCCAGCGCCCGATGGCCGGGTTGATCTTGCTTTGAAGATGAGGAGAGGAGTCAGTGGTGAATACTCCAATCTTTGTTTGAACTTGATGTATGAAATGGCCAAGGAAGCCGGACTACTATTTGATGCGATCCCGGATGAGGATTCTTGGAGCTATGCCGAAGAGCTTGCAGCTATCCGTGATAGCCTCAAATCGCAGATAGTGAACGGAGTGGACGCTCCCCAACTGGCCCCAAAACAACTAATGCTGCTAAAGCAGCGCTATACCCACTGCTCAAGCCACTATAACCCTATCAGGTTTATGCTTGGTGAACAGGAGGTTTCGGTGGAGTTTCCTTTCCAGCCTTGGGGGCATCCATTGCGACCAACCCCAACGAGAAAGAGAACGGTCCATTACCAACAGGGAATCGGAAAAGCATGAGCCGGAATAACTTTCTTAAGCTCCTATTTATATTGGCTATTTATTCCGTAGCGGGATGCAGTAGTAAGCCAATCGCGGAGAACGACATCTCTTGGTATTTCTCACTTGCCACACCGAAACACTACGATGTCTGGGTTGAGCATCTCCAGTTTGAACGATCAGGTGAACGTAGTTGGTATCACCCAGCTGGCTCAATGAGTTGCTGCTGGAAAGGACCGTCCGGCCCAGCAGGAATAGCCGGCCGAATGGATCTGTTTCCTGATTATGTAGCCATCCAATGGTTTTCATTTGCAGAGCAAAAGTTCTATCAGCGAATCATTAAGGTTCCCCGAGCCTGGCAGGACAAAATGCTGGAGCCTGCACTATTACAAACCGAGCTGCATGGTGACGTAATGAAGCCAAGAAACTTCATTGTGTTTGGTCTCGCTCCCGGCGGTGAAGTGGTGGTTTGGATGATGAACCAGATCGGCAATGAAGTAGAGTTGGCACGTTTTCAGGCGAACGAGCTGGATCGGGACCCCGACATCTACCGTGTAAACACCGAAGAGTATCTGGAACAACATGGAGATTTCCTCGATCAACACGGAATCCCAACGAGTGGTTGGTAGTTTTCGCGTTCCTGAAATACCATAAGCACCCCGATCCACTGGAACACGGATCATAAACTGGCGCTCTTGGTTATTCGGCGCTTGTTGCTAAGCCTGAAATTTCAGCAGGGAACGCATGAATACGGAACAGGATACCGATTACCAGTACCGCGAGCGGGTGGTAGTGCCCCGCCCGGACAAAGAACTTCGCTTTCGGAACGGACGAATCCCCGGGTATTTTTCGATATTTCTCGGTGGCTTGAGCCTGGCGGCGGTGCTCGCCTACCTGTTCCCTTCCTATCTGACCACCACTGATCTTCGTGCCGCGTATGATGCCGAGGCGCTTCAGGATGTCCTGAAGTACGGTATGTGGTTCTCCCTGTTTTTCGGCATTACCACCTTCATTCTTGATCGGCGCAAACGGCTTGGCGCTGCAGGTATTGCCATGACGCTGATCGCGTTTGGCCTGGGTGGCTACAACGTCCCGGTCGGGCCGGTGGAGCCGAAACCGCTGTCGCTCGGCGTGGACTGGCTGATTCTGGCCTTTCTGGGTTCCACCATTGTCTTTACCAGCCTGGAGAAGCTCTTTCCGAAGTATCGGGAGCAGGTCATTTTACGGGATCAGTGGGGGCTGGATTTCTTTTACTTCTGCCTGAATCACCTGCTGATCTCAGCGGTTCTGTTGTTTGGCAACTTCCTGGTAACGCACTTTGAATGGGTGGCCAGCGACAGTCTTCAGGCGGCTATCCAGAGCATGCCGCTATGGCTGCAGGTGGTTCTGCTGATTCTGGTGGCCGACTTCGTGCTGTATTGGGAGCATCGGGTATTCCATGAAGTCCGGCGGCTGTGGCTGTTTCATGCGGTTCACCATTCGGTGGAAACCATGGACTGGCTGGCGGGCTCCCGCGCGCATGTGGTTCAGATTTTTATTGAGCGGGGGTTGGTCATGCTGGCGTTGTATCTGCTCGGAGCCAGCAAGGAAGCGCTGGATATCTACGTCACGTTTGCCGCGCTGCAGGCCATCATTATCCACAGCAATCTCAATGTGCCCTGGGGGCCGCTCAAATATCTGTTGGTAACGCCTCAATTCCACCACTGGCACCATAGTTCAGAGAAGCCGGCCATCGATACCAATTACTCGGCACACACGGTGCTCTTTGACCGGCTGTTCGGCACCTATCATTTCCCGAAAGCGCACTGGCCAGCGGAGTATGGCACAACCCAGAAACTGCCGGGTTCCTATCTGCGGCAGCTGTTCTACCCGTTCCGCAGGCGGTGACCGGCAGTTGCCGTCACGGTGATGCAATGGGATGATGCGCGGGTTGCGTGCTGCCCGGCTCGCATTCACCCATCATCTGAAACCGGCAGGATGTCATGGTCAACCGAACCTCAACCCGACTGAACAAATACATCAGCGAGAGCGGTATGTGCTCCCGTCGGGATGCCGACCGGTTCATCGAGCAGGGCAACGTGCACATCAACGGCCGCCGGGCCCAGGTGGGCGATCAGGTGTTGCCCGGAGATGTGGTGAAGGTCAACGGCCAGGTAGTGGAGCCGAGAGACGAAGAAGATCTGGTGTTCATTGCCCTGAACAAACCGGTGGGTATTGTCAGCACCACCGACAGCGCGGAGAAAGACAACATCCAGCGTTTTGTCGGCCACAGTGAACGGATTTTCCCCATTGGCCGGCTCGACAAGGATTCCCAGGGGCTGATTTTCCTGACCAGCAATGGCGATCTGGTGAACAAGATCCTGCGCGCCGGCAATAATCACGAGAAGGAATACCTGGTCACGGTCGACAAGCCGGTCACCCGGGAATTCGTAGAGGGAATGAGTAACGGTGTGCCGATTCTGGGGACCATGACCAAGCGCTGCAAGGTCGAAAAGGTGTCCCGGTTTGTGTTCCGCATTACCCTGGTTCAGGGCCTGAATCGCCAGATTCGCCGTATGGCGGAGTACTTTGGCTACGAGGTGGCCAGGCTGGAGCGGGTGCGCATCATGAACGTCAGTCTGCAGGGGTTGCCGGTGGGTGCCTGGCGGGATCTGACGGAGAAGGAACTGGCGGTACTGTTCGATGCCATCCGGGATTCCTCGTCCGAGGCCACGGAGCCTGCTGGCAGCAAGCCCCGGAAGAAGCTGGCGGGTGCGAGGGGCGCTCGCCCGGGGCCCGGAGGCAAACCGGCGCGGGCTGGCGCAAAAGCTGGCGGGAAGTCACCGGCTGCTAAAGGGCGAAAAGGCCCCGGTTCCGGGCCCGGTAAACGGCCCTCTGGTAAACCCGGTGGCGGCCCAAAGCCGGGTGGTCGTGATCCGGGGTCCAAGGGTAAGCCATCGAAACCGGGCAAGCCCCGCAAGCCGTCCATCAAGAAACGTTGAGTACCCATAGGTTCTCTTCCTTACGGCAAAAAAGCCTTTCGGGCGCTATGCTTACCGGCTTTAACCCTGTGCCGGATTTGCCCGAATGTTTGAAACGTTTTTCTCTACCTATCTCAGCAGCACCATCCGATTCCTGTTCCTGCTGGCGCCATTTTTCGTGGTCACCATGTTCCTGGCCCTCACTCGGGGGCTCTCGATGGCGGAGAAAACCTCCATCATTCGTCGGGCCTGTGTCTCGGCCTTTATTCTGGGTGTGATCCTGTTCTTCGCCGGCCCGCTGTTGTTCAACGCCATTGGCATCACCCTGAACTCCTTCCGCATCGGTGCCGGCAGCCTGCTGTTCCTCACCGCCATCAGTCTGGTGAACAGTGGCACCCGTAACCACGCCACCGGGTTGCCCGAAGAGGATCGGGATGACATCGCGGTGGTACCCCTGGCCATTCCTGTCATGATTGGCCCGGCGACCATTGGTGCCATCATGGTTTACGGCGCCGAGCTTAAAGCGGTGCCAGAAGTGGCCGGTGGTCTGCTGGGCCTGGTGTCGGGCTTGCTGATTCTGGCGGGATTGCTTCGCTTGTCCGGTTATCTGGAGAAAGCGTTGGGCAAGACCGGCCTGAACATTATGTCGAAGATCAGCGGCCTGATTCTTTCCGCGATGGCGGCAGAAATCGTGCTGACCGGTATTGCCGGCTTCATTGCCAGTACCTCGGGCGCCTGAGACAATCCGGTCGTTATTTCTGGATGGGATGAGTCATGCCCGCGAACACCATTGAGCATAATCGCAGCCGGTTCAATTTTGATGGCATCGAGGCCATCTGGCTCTTCGGCTATGGCTCGCTGATCTACAAAGTGGATTTCCCCTTCCTGGAGCAGCGCCCGGCAGCCATTCGCGGTTGGGCTCGTCGGTTCTGGCAGGGTTCTCATGATCACCGTGGCACGCCCGAAGCGCCGGGGCGTGTGGTCACGCTGATTGAGCAGCCCGGTGCCATATGCAGGGGCATGGCTTACCGGGTGTCACCCAACGTATTCGAGTACCTGGATGTGCGGGAAAAGAACGGTTATCTGCGCTTCAGTACCACCATGACCTTTGACGACGGCAGTCATGCCGAGGGGCTGGTGTACATCGCCACGGAAGACAATGAGGCCTTTCTGGGCGAGGCACCGGAAGCGGACATTGCGCGGCAGATTGCCCTGGCCACGGGGCCTAGCGGCCCCAATTCGGAGTATTTGATCAGGCTGGCAGATTCGCTGCGTCAGCTGGGCGATGATTGCTCACACACCTTTGCCATCGAGGCCTGTCTCCGGGCTGACGAATCGCCAACCCCTTGAGTCGTTGCCTGCTCGGCCGGGTTGAATCCCCGGGCGGGTGACCGCTTCCGGTGCCGCAGGCCAATCAGTACCAGCGGCACGACGATCATCAGGCTGCCCGCCAGGAACCACAGGTCTGGCACCTCACCAAACCAGATCCAGCCAATGGCGACCGCCCAGATCAGCCCGGTGTATTCGGCGCTGGTGACCTGGTTGGCATCTACCTGCCGGTAGGCCAGCAACACGGTAATGTTGTAGCCGAGGATGAACAGGGCTGAGCCGGCAGCGCTGATCAGGATCTGCGGGTTCCAGGCAGCGCCTTCCCAGAGTGCCAGGGCGGCGGCGGCCGGGACGATCAGCAGGTAGTTCAGAAACAGTTTGTGGACGGTGGTTTGCTCCTTGGGTAGCTGGCGCACCATGACGGCGTTGATGGCCAGGGCGAAGGCAGAGCCGAGGGCGGCGATGACGGCCCAGTTGAAGTCCACCGGTCGCAGGATGACGATGATGCCGGCAAAGCCGCTGAACACAGCAGTCACACTGAGCGGAGTCAGTTTTTCGCTGAAGAATACGGCGGATAGCACCATCACCAGGATGGGCGCGGCGTAGAACAGGGCATTGGCGGTGGCCAGTGGCAGGTTGGTGAGGGCCACCACCATGCAGACGATGCCGACCAGATGGATGTGGGCGCGGATGGCGTGGATTTTCAGGCCGCCGAAGAGGTTGTTGCGGTCGAGTTTGCGGGCGAGCGGGAGCAGAAACGCCAGGGTGAGGACGCAGCGCAGGAAGGCGAACTGGAAGACGGGGGCACCGGGGTCCAGGAGCTTGATGAAGACGTCTGAGAGTATGGCCATGGCGTTGCCGATGACCAGCAGCAGAATGGCGCTGTTGACGGTTTTGCCTGACACTGTGGTGCTCCTTTTCCTGAAATCCGCTAACTTGAGTGCACGGGTGTGTCGGCGGACTTGCTTCCGAAAACCGCTGCTAGTACATCCCTGTACGCTTGTCTCCGCCATCCATGGCTACGAACATTTTCGGAAGCAAGTCCGCCGACACACCCCCTGACCTTGGATGTGGATTCTAGGCGTGCTTAACTATCCGATAAAATGATCAATATTCCCCATTCATTAGAAAATTAGATAACAAGCAGCGATGAGACTCCCACCTCTAAAAGCTCTCCCAGTATTTGAAACCGCCGCCCGGCTGAACAGTTTTTCAGCGGCCTCGGAAGAACTGGCCATCACCCAGAGCGCGGTCAGCCACCAGATCAAACAGCTGGAAACCTATCTGGGCGAGCGGTTGTTCTGGCGCTCCGGTCGTCGCGTGACGTTGACCGATGAAGGGCGGCAGTATTTCGATGCCATTGGTTCGGCTCTGCTTCAGATTGAGCGGGCCAGTGAGCAGTTGCTGGGGCATGAGGAGAGTCGGTTGCGGTTGTCGGTGTTCAGTTCGTTCGCCGTGCGCTGGCTGGTGCCCCGGTTGCCGGATTTGCAGCGGCTGCATCCGCAGATTGATCTGGCGCTGGAGATGAGTAGCGAGAACCCGGTGTTGTCGGATCGGGTGGCGGATTGTTTCATCACCATTCACCGGGATTCCCGGGCCTACAGTTACGATTTGCTGTACGAGGAGCGGCTGTTTCCGGTCTGTAGTCAGGATTACTGGCAACGTATGCGCCGGGAGCTGGGCCGGGATGTGGAGCCGGAGCGGCGGGATGAGCAACCGGTGTCGCCGGGTGAGATGGCGGGGTTTCCGCTGCTATCCACTTACAGCATTTTCGACCGGCCGGCCGGAGACTGGGAGGCCTGGTACAGCGCGGCAGGAGAATTGATGCCCACGGGCACTCGCGTTCAGCACTTCAGCCATATGCTGTTGGCGCTTGAGGCGGCGCGGTTTCATCAGGGCATTGCCCTGACCAATGACTACATGCTGAGTACCCGGAAGGATTCCGAAGATTTCGTGCGGTTGCCGACGCATTCGGTGGTAACCGGCGACAAATTTTACTTTGCCTGGAAGACCAGCCGCCGGCGGGAGCGCGGGATTCAGACGCTGCGCCGGTGGTTGGTGGATGAGGCGATTCGGGGTGGCTTGAGGGGCGAGTGACCGCCCCTCAACGGGAGGGTGGCGAAGCTCAGCCTTTGGATGGCCGCTCCACCACCTTGCGCTTGCCTTTGGCGTTTTTGGCGAGGGATTTCAATCCGTCGGCATCAAAGGCGTCTACGCGGATGACGTCATAGAGTGCCGTCAGGGCTTCTTCCAGTTTCGGGCACTCCTCTGCTTTGACAATGCCCTGGGCACAGGCCCAGTCCACCAGTTCCTTGCGTTGGTGGCCCATCAGCAGGGCGATGCCATCCACTTCGTCTTCGTCCCGGCTGCGGATCGCCTCGTGCAGTTTGTGACGGGATTCCTCGGTTTCGTTCGCCAATCGATAGGCGTTGAGTACACGTCCGAGCGGGTCGCTGGGATCGGCATTGATGAAGGTTCCCCGGCTGATGCGCTGGCGCACAGACGTGTCGTTCACGATGGTAGCCGCCACTTTGGCACCGAGCTTGTCATCCGGGCCGTTCAGGCCGGTGGCGCCGAGCGGGAAGACCATCAGCCGCAGCGGCCAGCGCAGGGCGGGTACCGGGAAGTTTATGATGGCTTCACGCATGGAGTCCTGCAGGTCGTGCAGACAGGTTTGCAGGCACCATTCCACCAGATCCCGTTGGTCGTCCGGATAGCCTTCCTCATGCCATTGCTTGATCACGGCGGTGGCGTAGTAAAGCTGTACGAGACAGTCGGCCATGCGGCCAGACAGCCGCTGGCGGGCTTTCAGGCCGCCACCGACGGTGAGCAGGGTCACGTCGGTCATCAGGGCAAAGGCTGCCGAGAAACGGCCCAGCTGGCGGTAGTATTTCTGGATGTCACCCTGGCGGGGTGCGCTTTCCAGCCAGCCTTTACTCAAGCCCAGAACGAATGCACGCAGGGCATTGCGGGTGGTGTGGGCCAGGTGGCGGTAGAAGATGCCGTCGAACTTCTTCGCGGCTTTATCCTGGTCTTCCATGCCCGCCGCTTCGATTTCCTCAACAATAAAGGGGTGGCAGCGGATGGCGCCCTGGCCGAAGACCATCAGGCTGCGGGTCAGGATGTTGGCGCCTTCCACGGTAATGCCGATAGGCACGGCCTGGTAGGCCCGTGCCAGGAAGTTGCGGGGGCCGGTGATAACGCCCCGGCCGGCGACCACGTCCATGGCGTGGTTGATCACTTCCCGCATCAGGTCTGTGTTGCGGTATTTCAGCACCGCTGAAGGTACCGACGGGCGAACGCCCCGGTCCAGCATACCGGCGGTCAGCAGGCGGGCTGCGTCCATCATGTAGGTGTAGCCGGCAATGGGTTCCAGGGCTTCCTGTACGCCTTCGAACTGGCTGATGGAACGGCCGAACTGCTCCCGGGTGTAGGCGTAGGAACCGGTCGCCAGGCTGGCCAGTTTGCCGGCGCCGGTGCCCAGAGCGGGCAGGGAGATGGAGCGGCCGATGGACAGGCATTCCAGCAACATTTTCCAGCCCTTGCCGAGCATGTCCTGGCCGCCAATTACCTGTTCCATGGGGATGAAAACTTCGGTGCCCCAGGTGGGGCCGTTCATGAAGACCGTGTTCATGGGCAGGTGGCGGGCACCGGCATTCACGCCGTCGGTATCCCGCGGCACCATCACACAGGTGACACCGATTTCGTCCTGCTCACCAAGCAGGTGCTCGGGGTCGTAAACCTTGATGGCGAGGCCGATCAGTGTAGCGACCGGCGCCAGGGTGATGTAGCGCTTGTTCCAGGTCACTTTCAGGCCCAGCACTTCCTTGCCGTTCCATTCGCCCTTGCAGACGATGCCTTTGTCGGGAATCGCGCCGGCATCGGAGCCTGCGACCGGAGAGGTCAGGGCAAAGCAGGGGATTTCTTCACCCCCGGCCAGGCGAGGCAGGTAGTGCTGTTTCTGCTCGTCGGTACCATAGTGCATCAGCAGCTCGCCGGGACCGAGGGAGTTGGGCACCATCACGGTCACCGCCGCAGACACGCTGCGGGTGGAGATCTTCATGACGATTTCGGAATGGGCGGTGTTGGAAAAACCCAGGCCGCCGTCTTCTTTGGGAATCACCAGTCCAAAGAAGCCCTTGCTGCGAATGAACTTCCACACTTTGTCCGGCAGATCGTAGTGTTCGTGGGTGATCTGCCAGTCGTCCAGCATCTTGCACAGTTCTTCCACCGGGCCATCAAGAAACGCCTGTTCTTCACTGGTCAGGTGAGCCGGCGCGGCATCCAGCAGCTTGTTCCACTCAGGTTGGCCGGAAAACAGTTCGCCGTCCCAGTCAACGGAGCCGGAGTTGAGGGCTTCCTGTTCGGTGGGAGACAGTTTTGGTAAGCGACTGCGAACCCAGCCCAGCAGTGGCCGGCTGAGTTTATCCAGGCGCAGGTCGCCAGGGAGGGTTACGATCAGTGCCAAAGCCAGCAGGATGCCGCCGATCAGAAAACTCAGAATGTGCCAGTCGTCCTGGGCGACGCCCACCAGGGTCGCCACGGACATTACAATCGCGGCAGTTTTGCCACCGATACTGAAGTAAATCAGTACCAGGGCACTGAGAACGAGGAGCAGAACGCTCATGGGCAGACCTCCATATCATGAATGAAATCAGACAGATTTGATTCTTACCATCGGTCAAAGTTCGGTCAGTTGCAAGCGGTTAGCGTGGTTAAGGCCAGAGCGAGCGCGGTTTGTGGATCTGGTCGGGTTGCGGAAACCAGGGAACGGAGATTATTAATTTACAAAATCTTTCAATTCCTTTTGAGCCATTCCTAATACCTATCGTAAATCACTCCACGTTTTCTCTCACTCTGGAGTGTTTTATGACTGGCCAACTTACCGTTGCCAAACGCCTGGCCCTGGGATTCGGGCTGATCGTGTCTCTGATGATTGCGATCACGGTGATCGGCAACCAGCGGGTCGGGTTCATGGACAAGACCCTCACCTCGGTTAACGAAGGCGCGGCGTTGAAGCAGCGTTATGCCATCAATTTTCGGGGCAGCGTACATGATCGGGCGATTGCCATCCGCGATGCGGTGCTGGTAAACCGGGATTCCGAGTTGCAGCGGCATCTGCAGGACATCGACCGGCTGGCTGCCATGTATCGGGAGAACGCCAGTGATATGGCCCGGATGTTCCGGGAGCAGGGCGCCCAGGCACAGGAGCGGGAGCTGCTGGATGCGATCGAAAACATCGAGACAACCACCCTTGCCCTGACGGCCAGAGTGATTGAGCTTCGCAGCAATGGTCAGAATGAAGCGGCCCGGCAACTGCTGCTGCAGGAAGCCTCGCCGGCGTACAGCGAGTGGCTCGACCGGGTAAACGCCTTTATTGATTACCAGGAAGATGAAATTGCCGGCGATGTGAATGCGGTTCGTCAGGCGGCCAGTGGTTTCAATCTGCTGATCATTTCGGTGACAGCGGTCGCGGTGTTGCTGAGTATTGTGATTGCCACGGTGATCATCCGTGGTCTTAAGCGGATTCTGGGTGCTGAGCCGGAAATCGTGGCAGAGGCCATTCGCCAACTGGCCGACGGTAATCTGGATCAGCAACTGGACACGCGTTATCCCAACAGTGTGATGGGCGCGCTGGTGGATACCATCGCCCGGTTGACCGGCATCATCCAGGAAGTGCGCTCAGCGGCGGATGAGCTGTCCAACTCCTCTAAGGAACTTGAAGGGACATCCGACAACAACAGCCGCCAGATCCGGATGCAGGCGACGGAGGCTGAACAGATGGCCACCGCCGTGAACCAGATGGCGGCCACGGTCAATGAAGTGGCCGGCTTTGCGGCCAGTGCCGCCAGCGCTACCCAGAAAGCCGACACCGAAGTGGAAACCGGCAATCAGGTGGTACAGGAAACCGCTGCCGCCATTACCGGTCTGGCCGACAAGCTGGAGCAGGCGGCGGCTTCGGTGAACCGGGTGTCCGAAGACAGCGGTAACATCGAACAGATTATTGAAGTGATCAACGCCATCGCCGAACAGACAAATCTGCTGGCCCTGAACGCCGCGATCGAGGCGGCCCGTGCCGGTGAGCATGGTCGTGGCTTTGCTGTGGTGGCGGATGAAGTCCGTTCCCTGGCGTCCCGCACCCAGGAATCTACCCGTGAGATTCAGGACATGATTGGCCGGCTACAGACCGGAGCCGGCCAGGCAGCGGGCGAAATGGAAGAGAGTCGGAAGCTGGCGGGCGTTACCGTCGAAAAAACGACGGAAGCCGAGCGTTCTCTGGCGCGAATCCGGGAAGAAATGGCTTCAATCAATGATATGAATGCCCAGATCGCCAGCGCGGCGGAAGAACAGAGCTCGGTGGCCGAGGAAGTGAACCGGAACATCGCCCGGATTCACGATGCCACCATCGAAACCTCCGCAGGTTCAGATCAGGTGGCGGGTGCCAGCCGCGACCTGGCCGTGCTGGCGGGGCAGCTGCAGTCCCGGGTCAGCCGGTTCAGGCTCAAAGGCTGAGCCCGGTTACCAGCAGCGCCAGTGTGGACAGCAGTACCGCCACGTTGGCGCCCAGCACGTGGTTGAGCTGGTCTGGCATCGCCAGTACACGAGGCAGTCGAAGACTGATCCAGATTGCTGCCGGTAGCGGTGCCAGGGCGATAAGGCTGGTCATTGCCAGATAGCCACTGACCACACCGGCAACGATGACACCATAGCTGGCAAGCAACAGGCCAGCCACCAGATGGGCGGCTTTTTCGGGGCCAAGGGTAATCACCAGATGGCGCCGGCCAATCGCTCGATCGGCCTCTGCATCCGGTATCTGGTTGATCAGCAACAGCTCACTGACCATCAAGAGCGCCACCAGAGACACCAGCAGGGCGGTGGTATCGATGCTTGCCCCAAGCGCGATAACGGTGCCCAGCACCATGATGGGACCAAACCCCATGCCCGGTGCCAGCAGGCACAGCAGTGGGGAGCGGGTAATCCAGCGGGTATAGGTGAGCACCAGCACCACACCGGCCGCTCCGAGCACCAGCAGAGGCAGACCCCGCAGCCAGAGAAAATACAGACCGATGGTAACCACCACCGCGAGTGTGCCCAGACCTGCCCAGAGCACGCGCCGGGCTGCAGACGGCACCTCGGGCAGGGCGCCGCTGCCACCGGAGAACGGGGTGCGCTCGGTGATCATGTCGAGGCCGGAGCGAAAATCGTCGTATTCGTTCAGCAGATTCACCGCCGCATGGGCAAGTACGGCGCCAAGGAAAACCAGAAAGGTGTGTAAAAGTTCGGGCGCCTGGCCCTGTTGCCAGGCGACGGCCAGGCCCAGGCCGGCACACAATGGGGCGAGCAGTAAAAAGTTCGGGCGGGACGCGCGGACCACCGCAAGGGTTTCTGACATTGATCAAATCTCCGGATTGCGGAGAAGCTTACACGTAGCCCGCCGCAAATACCAAGCCCAGCACAATGGGCATCACCACCAGACTGCCCAGGTTGCTCAGCAGCACCAGGGAGGCCACAGCGTGGGGTTCCTGCTGATACTGTTCGGCCACCATGTAATTCAGTACGGCCGGTGGCAGGGCGGCAAAGACCCAAAGGCTGGCGACCTGCAGCCCCGGCAGATCCAGCAGTGCAATCATTGGCCAGGCCAGAATGAGTCCGGAGAGCGGGCAGGCGATGGCGCCGATCAGCCCCAGTTTCCAGTCACTGAAATCGACATCCAGCATGCGGACGCCCAGGGCAAACAGCATCAGTGGAATGCACACGCCGCCAAGCATGTTCAGGGTTTCCAGCAGCCAACCCGGCAGCGGGATACCACTGAGATTCACCGCCAGGCCGGCGATGCTGGCGAATACGATGGGCAACCGTAGCCGGCGGATAATGGAGGTGTGGGGGTCCAGCATGTACAGGCCTACCGAGAAGTGCAGCAGCATTTCCACGATGAACAGCACAATGGCCGCAGGCAGCGCCGCATCCCCGAATGCCAGCACCAGAATCGGAATCCCCATGTTGCCGGAGTTGTTGAACATCATCGGTGGCAGGAAGGTTTTCAGGTTCAGCTTCAGCAGCCTGGCCACCGGATACAGAATCACACCGGACCCCAGAACCACCACCGTGGCGGCCAGCGCCAGCCAACCGTATTCCTGCAAGGGCGCCTGCTGGTCTGCCAGTACCGCAAACACCAGCATGGGCACGAACAGTTCCATGTTGAGCACATTCAGGCCCTGAATATCCGGTGTCCGGTAACGCCCGTACAAGGCGCCGCAGCCGGCAATCAGGAATACCGGCAGCATGGTGGAAAGAATCTGGCCAATCATGGAAGGGCTCCGATTATTGTTTTTGGTCAACGCAGGTGACTAATCCGTTAGGTTCGCAAGCATCGGGTGGATTGGGCAAGCGAAATTCATGGCTCTTCGACCAAAGCCGGAGCCAAAGCGTCGGTTGCGACGGCGGCACCGGGCCACCACAATAGCGTTTTCACGGAGACAGCAAGCGGAGCCCCCATGAATGGCAGCGTTTTCGATCAGCCCATCGCCAGAGAGCACACCTGTTCGGTAAAGTTTGATGCCCGCAAGGCGGTATTCGGCCGTGACGATGTGATACCGGCGTGGGTCGCCGATATGGACTTCCCGGCCCCGGAAGCGGTCACCCATGCGCTGACCGAGCGGGCGCAGCATCCGGTATATGGCTATACCCTGTTCCCGGACAGCCTTTATGAGGCCATGATCCAGTGGTTTGAAAGCCGTCATGGCTGGAGCATCCAGCGAGACTGGATTGTCATGGCGCCCGGGGTGGTGCCGTCCCTCAACGCGGCCTGCCTGGCCTTTGCCCAACCCGGAGAGGGCGTGATTATCCAGCCGCCGGTGTACCCGCCGTTTTTCAGCTCGGTCAGGGATACCGGCCGGACCGTGATCGAAAACCCTTTGATGGCAGACGAAACCGGTGACTACCGCATGGATCTGGAGCATTTGGAGCAATGCGCCGCCCGGCCGGATGCCAAGGTATTGCTGCTGTGTTCACCCCATAATCCGGTGGGACGGGTCTGGCGCGAGGCGGAACTGGTTCAGGTGCTGGACATCGCGCGCCGTCATGGCCTGGTGGTGCTGTCGGACGAGATTCACTGCGATCTTACCTATCCAGACAAGCCTGCTCATCGGGTGTTGGCGACCCTGGCCGAAGGGGATGATGCGCTGATAACGGCGGTTGCGCCGAGCAAGACCTTCAATATGCCGGGGCTGGGCCTGTCGGCCCTGGTGATTCCGGATCCGGAGCGCCGCAAGGCCATGAAAACGGTGTTCGAACGGCTGCACCTGCCGCAGTGTAACCCGTTCAGCATCGCCGGGTTCGAGGCAGGCTATCGCCATGGTGGTCCCTGGCGGGATGATCTGATGGCCTATCTGAAGGGCAATCGTGATTTCGTGGTGCAGGAGGTTGACCGCCGACTCACGGGCATCCGAACCGCGGCGCCGGAAGGCACCTACCTGATCTGGCTCGATTGCCTGGGCCTGCAGCTGGACGACACCGCCCTGAAACGCTTCTTCGTGCAACGGGCGGGGGTTGGCCTCAATCCGGGGCTAAGTTTCGGCAGCCAGGGCAGCGGTTTCATGCGGCTGAACATCGGCTGCCCGAGAGCGGTACTGGCGCAGATTCTCGACCGTATTGAGGCGGCCCTTCAGGGCAGCTGATTTTCCAGGGAGCAGTGATCTTCAACCAGCTGCCAGTGCGGCGGCGTATTCATCCCGGGCATATCGCCGCTGGTCGGGCGGATCGCCTTCCAGATCTTGCCGCCATGGCTGGCTTCGCTGCCTACGGTGTAGCTCTCCGAGAACAGCCACTGGTCGGGCTGCTCGCACAGTTCGTTGTCACTGGATGATTCCGAGGCTGGTGAATCCGGGCTGCCAGTGACCGTGCCTGTCTGCGCAGTTCGCCCGGTTTCTACATCGGACTTGTCGATCGGGGCCGGGGGCGCTGCCTCGCCGGAGCATTCGGGTGCAGAATCGAGCTGTTTCCAGTCGAAGGTAATACCCGGCTCCAGGCCCTGGTGTAGCTCCCGGGACTGGTACCACTCGCCGTCATGGTGCACTACCGCTCCGGCCGGGTAGTAGCGGGCTGGCGCCCATTTGGACTCATCCGGGTCGCAGGGGGCTGCCGCGACGTTCAGGGAAAGAGCGGCCAGCATCAGGGTAATGATGGCCGGCCAGGAATATGCAGAGGCGGTTTGCCTAGTCATTCAGCTCTCCTTTATCCAGTGCAGTGACAGGCGGGCGGGACAGACGCCGGCCGGTTCGGGTCGCCAGTATCAGGCCTCCGAGTATCAGCAGTCCACCCGCCAGATGAAACAGGCTGAGGCTTTCCCCGAGGAAAACCACCGCAAGCACAGAGGCATAAACCGGCGTAAGGTACATGAAAATGGCAGCCCGGGCAGGGCCAATGCTGTGTACGCCATGATTCCAGAAGGCGTAGGCGAGAATGCCCGGAAAAATCGCAAAATAGATCAGAGGAAGGGCGGTACTTTGTGACAGGGCAAAGCCGCCGCTGAAGAACAGAAAGTCCAGCAGGTAGACCGGCGCGAGAATCAGGGTGCCCAGCAGGATCTGCGTGGTGAGGAAGGTCAGTGCCGGCAGTGGCACCGCCTGCCGGCGCAACAGCACCGAGAACAGGCCCCAGCTGAACACCGCAGCCACCATCACCAGATCGCCGGGCTGGGCCTGCAGGCCGGTCAGCACCGACACATCGCCGCGGGCAATCACGCACAGAATGCCGGCCAGGGCCATGGCAATGCCCAGTATCTGAATCGGACGGGTCCGGTCACCCAACAACAGCCAGGCCAGCAGTGCGACAAAAATCGGGATAGTGGCGTTGATCAGCGCGATGTTGGTGGCTGTCGTGGTCATGGCCGCGACATAGAGCAGGGAATTGAAAGCGGCAACGCTGAAGGTGGCCAGTGCAATCATGGACCCGAGGCGCTGACGAATCACCTGCCGGTGGCGCCAGATACCGGGTAAGCCGAACGGCAGGATAATGGCCAGGGCCAGTACCCAGCGCCAGAACGACATGGACAATGGCGGAATGTGCTCGACCGTGCCGCGGGCCACCACGGCGTTGCCGGCCCAGAACAGCGGTGTCAGCACCAGACCGATGTAGGCCAGGGTTTGCCCGGAGTTTTGCGTTGTGGCGTTCAGGTCAGACACTCCGTCTCCTGCTGGTTCCGTGCCCATGGAAAACGCCTAGCATACTATTCTCCGGGTACTTGTGCCTCCGTACCTATGTGGTAGGCGGCAAACCCTGCCATCACCACCTGATCCACCGCCATGCCGATGACCCGGCCGTCCGAGGAGGCGCGAATCGGATGCTGTTCGTTGGTGATTGGATCGGCGACATAACCCAGTACCTCGCCCTCGGATACCGTCGCTCCAAGCTTGATTTCGCTGAACAGGATGCCGCCATGCTGGGCCCGGATCCAGGTAGAGTCGTAATACACCGGCTCCGGATCGCCCCAGACAAACATGCGGGAAATCATGCCGTGTTTTTCCATCAGACTGTTGAGGCTGTTCACGCCTGCCTCAATCTGGTGTTCCTGGATGCGCAGGGATTCCCCGGCCTCCAGTGTCACGGTGCGGATTCCTGCTTCGGTAGCCGCGGTACGCAACATGCCGGGTGAACCGGAACTGTGAACCACGGCCATCCGGTCAAAGCCCCGGGTGAATTCGGCGACATCCGGATTGTTCATGTCGGCCCGCAGTTGCGGCAGGTTGGTGCGCTTGAGTGACCCGGTGTGAATATCCACCAGCATGTCGCAGTGCCGGATAACGTTGTTAAACAGGGAATGGGCAACGCGGTCGGCCAGTGTGCCGTCCGGGGTGCCGGGGAAATGCCGGTTCAGGTCGCGACGATCCGGCAGATAGCGGCTGCCCTGCTGAAAGCCGGTGAGGTTCACGATGGGCACGCCGATAACCCGGCCACTGAGTTTTTCCGGGTTCAGGTCGTACATGCTGCGACGGACAATCTCGATGCCGTTGAGCTCGTCACCATGAACCGCGCCGGTCAGGCACAGGGTCGGGCCCTGGTTAACGCCATTGACCACCAGTACCGGGGTAATCTGGGACAACCCGGCAATCTGAATGCCTGGCGACCAGGCCAGTCGTGTCGCAGTGCCGGGTAGAATTTCCTTGCCCAGCAGTGTGAAACTCTCTGCGGGCACGGGTGCTGCTGGTTCCGGCTCTTTTTCGGCAATATCGTCCGGGGACGCCGGGGTGTTGCTCCCGGCCGCGTCGGCTGTCCCGGATTGTATTTCGGCCTGAGGTTCCGGCTGCACGGCAGAATCCCCGGAATCGCTTGCCTCGGGCTCCGGCTCCGGCAGCGGGGCCACTTCTTTCAGGTCGATATTGGGTGCGATTTCACGGGGCTTGTTGGCTGCCTCCGGTGCCTCCACCGGGGGTGCCTGCGGGCTGCTCTGTTCGCTGGTTGTCTCAGCCTGGGCGCGTGCCTGCGCAGAGCCCCGGCGGGGTTCCGAGTGCTCAACATCCTCAACGTTTTCATCTTCCGCCAGATCGGCCACCAACAGGGCGGTGGCGTCTGCCTTGGAACTGACTGCCTCGGCCAGCACGGCGGGCGTCGCCAAAACCAGGAGTGATGATGTGAGTGCGCTAGTGATGGAATATCTGAGCCTTGCTCTCAGCATAAGTCCTCAATTACCTGACGATGTGGCCCCAAGGATAGGGATGAGCCTCAATCATGAATACGGCTGTGACAGAGGTTTAATGCCACTTTCATGAAACCGGGCCGAATTTACCCGGTTCAATATGGTGAAATGTCATACCACTGCTATCTTGCAGTGATATGACTGTTTTACGCCCGTCAAGGAGAGAACTGAATGGATCTTTTGCGAATTCTGGTAGCAATTCTGTTACCGCCGTTAGGCGTCTTTTTACAGGTTGGTATCGGCAAGCATTTCTGGATCAACATCCTGCTGACCATCCTGGGTTACATTCCGGGCATCGTGCACGCGGTATGGGTGATCGCCAAGAAGTAGGCTCAGTCTGGCGCGACCACGTGCCAGAGCCCGTCGTCGGCGAACGCCCTGTGTTCGGCTTCCAGCTTCAGCAGGTGCGCCAGCGCTGAGCGGGCGGCCAGGCCGTGAATGGCGGCCGGGACATCGTCATAGGCCCTGGCGGTCAGGTCTTTCAGACTGACCGGTGCCAGCGCCTCCAGCGCCCGCCACACTTTGTGTTCCCGGGACAGCCGGTGGGTGATCAGGTAATCCATCACCGCCGCAGGCTGGCCCATCAGAAAACCATGGGCCGGTGCAATGAAGCGCACAGGCTCGGCCAGCAGATCGTACATGGAATCAATGTAGGCCTTCATATCACCGTCCGGTGGGTTAATCACCACCGTTGATCCCTGCATGATGTGATCCCCGGAAAACAGTAATTCCTGATCCAGCAACAGATAACACAGGTGGTTCGAAGCATGGCCCGGGGTATGCAAAACCTTCAGGATGCCCGCTTCGGTCACAATCAGGTCTTCATGCCCGGGTTGATCATCCGGTGTGAAGCCTTGATCCTGCCCCGCGCCCTCGGGTGCTGGCCAGCCAAATACCCGGCAACCGGTACGTGCCTTGAGTTGGGCCACGGCCGGGGAGTGGTCCATATGGGTGTGGGTAACCACCACCTGATCCACCACACCACCGGTAAGCTCCAGAATTCGCTCGATATGCGCCTCGTTCGCCGGGCCGGGGTCCAGCACCGTAAAACGTTCATGGCCAAGGATATAGGTGTTGGTGCCCGGGCCGGTCATCATCCCGGGGTTCGGCGCGGTCAGCCGGATAACCCCGGCGGCCACCTCCACCGGTTCCCCGGGAACAATCTCCGCACGGGTTGACCCTTCACCTTCCGGATCCAGCTTGACTGCCTCGTCATAGGCCGGAGCGTTGGGTTCCAGCATCACCGGCTTGCCCTTGCGCACTGCCGGCCAGGGCTGATCCGGAAACGCCTCCGGGGGGTTGGCGTGGGCATAACGCATCAGCTCGCCGGTCGTGCCGAACTCACTCAGTACCCGCAAGGTCCGGATCGTCGGTAACCCCAGCAACCGGGCACCGGCCCGATGTTCTTCAAGCGCCTGAGCCGGCGTAATCCAGACGTGATCAATGGTTTCGGTACCATCATGGCTCGCCACCTGGCCTTCCGGCGCCACCGCTACAAAAAAACGGGTATCAAAACGGCGCGGCGGCCCCGGTGGCGTCACCCAGTGGCTCAGATACGCCAACCGGTCCAGCGGCACCGTCAAACCATGCTTCGCACACAACTGCGCCAGCGAAATCTCCTCCTGAAACAACGCCATTCGCTCACTGTGAACCCCGTGATCGGCGCCAATCAACTGACCGGACGCATCCTGAGCCAGCAGAATCCCCGCCTCTTCAAAACACTCCCGAACCGCCGCCAGCATGTAATCCGCCCCGCCTTCATCCAGACTCATGGTCTGACTGATGTCGGCATCCTCCACACCCACCACATGAGCCCGCCCCTCAGGCTCCTGCGCATTCACCGCACCCCCCGGGAACACGTAATAACCCGGCAGAAACACCGCATCCCAGGTGCGTTGCAGAAGCAGGACTTCAATACCGTTATCGGTATCACGGGTCAGAATCAGGGTGGCGGCGGGACGGATGTTCATAGGCTTCTCAGCGTCTTGTTAGTGTTTTTGGTGCGCGCAGAACGTCAGCGTGGGGATTGGGGATGAGCTTTCCAAAAATTTGCGGAGCCAGGGATGGCGGAGCAGAAGCGCCACATGGATGTGCCGAAGGAGCGGTTTTTGGAAAGCTCATCCCCAAGCGCCACAAACGCCAGCTTAAATGCGCATAGTTGTTAGCAAGATACCCGAACAACCCACAGGATGAGAAGCGACAAAGGTCGGAGTATGATGCACCCCCATTACTCAATCGCACCAAGCGCACCCCAGGGGACCCCCAAGTGGCCAGAATCAAACTCGACTTTCCCGACACCGCCTTCACCTTCGAAACCCGCCTGCCGGTGCGCATCACCGACATCAACGGCGCCAACCACCTGGGCAACGACGCGCTGATCTCCATGCTGTCTGAAGCGCGCGCCCAATTCCTGGTGGAGCACGGCATTGAAGAGGCGGGCCACGATGGTGTGGGCATCATCGTCACGGATCTCGCTACCATGTACCAGGGTGAGTCCTTCTACCCGGACCTGCTGCGCTTTGAAGTGGGGCTGATGGATTTCAACAAATACGGCGGTGATTTCGTGTTCCGGGTCACCAAGGCCGACAGCGGGCAACCAGTGGCGCTGGCCAAGTACGGTTTCGTGTTCTTTAACTACCAGAGCCGGGAAGTAACCCCCATGCCCGAGAGCTTCCGCGCCCGGTTTGCCTGAGTATTACCCCTGCTGGCGCAACCGGCTCATACCCTGGCGATACAGGCTATAGGCCATGGTGCCGGCCAGCAGGTTGCCCACCAGAGCGCCGGACATCAGCCCGGTCAGCCCGGCCAGTTGCCCGCCAATCCAGAGCAGGGGCAGATAGCAGGCGAATAGCCGCAGGGTGGAAATCAACAGTGCGCGCATGGGCATGCCCAGCGCGTTGTTGACTGACACCATCAGAATACACACGCCAAGCCCGCTGTAGCTCAGTGGCACTCGCAGCAGATAGCTCACCAGAATGTCCTGTACTCCGGCATCGCGGCTGAACAGGCCAGAGACGAAGCCGGAGGCGGCCAGCCAGATCAGCCCGATGGCCAGCTGCCAGATCACGATAAAGCGCACCGCAATGCGAACCAGCTTGCGGATCTTCTCGATTTCCCCGGCCCCCAGCATGCGGCCGATCATCGGCGGCATGGACATGGTCAGGGCCAGCACTACCACAATGGAGAAGAACTCCAGGCGGGTGCCCAGGCCCCAGGCGGCCACCGCAGCAGAGCCGAACCCTGCCACCAGTGCCGTGGCCAGCATGGCTGAGATAGGTGGCATCAGCTGGCTGACCATGGCCGGCGCCATGATGCCGCCGAGCTGGCGTACAGCCTGAGCCAGTTGCAGCTGGAGCAGGTCGAATCTTAGCCACTGGCGTTTGAGCAGGGTCGGGTAGACGATCAGCGCGCCAATGCCGAAGGCCGTGATGGTGGCCCAGGCGGCGCCGGGCAGACCCCAGCCGAACACGAAGATGTACAGCGGGTCCAGGGCGATGTTGAGCAGGCTGGTGATGATCATCATGTAGCCCGGCAGGCGGGTGTCGCCATTGGCGCGGCACACAGCGTAACTGAAGTAGACCATGGCGCCGGTCCAGGCGGAGAGCAGCCAGGGTGCCCAGTATTCCCTGATGACTGGCCGCAGGGCCTGTTCGGCGCCGAGCAGGTCCAGAATCAGGTTTTGCAGGAGCCAGACCGACAGGCACAGGAGGAAAGCCAGGCCGGCCCCAATGGCGACCACCAGGCCGCCCAGGCGTTGGGCGCGCATGTCGTCGCCCTGGCCCAGTGTGCGGGAGATGATGGCGGTGGTGGCGATGCCCAGTCCTACGTACATGCCACTGACCAGTTGTTGCATGGGCACGGTAAAGCCCAGCGCTGCCAGCGGGTCGCGGCCGAGTTGGCCGACGAAGGCGCTGTCGGTGAGCTGGAAGGTCATCAGCGAGAGCACGCCGAAGAGCATGGGCCAGGTCATGTGGTAGAGCTGGCGGCCCAGGGAGGCGTTTTGCAGGTGGTTTTGCACGTTAGCTTGAGGGCCTTGGTATTGAGTGTGGCGGGGATTCTAGCAGTTCGTATATTGAGTGCATGCATCCGGGTGGGGATGTCCTTCCAAAAACCGCTCCTGCGGCACATCCGTGTGGCGCTTCTGCTCCGCCATCCCTGGCTCCGCAAATTTTTGGAAGGACATCCCCACCCGGCTGCCTCAACCCCGGAGGTTTACCAGTGCCGAAGGAGTAAGTTTGGCACTGGCTTGAGAGGGGGTTGGCTCAGAGCACACTCAAAGCCGCATCGTAATCCGGCTCGTTCTTGATCTCGTTGACCAGTTCGCTGTGGATTACCTTGTTGTTCTCGTCCAGTACCACCACCGCGCGGGCGCAGAGGCCGGCGAGGGGGCCGTTCTGGATGGCGACGCCATAGTCCTGCTGGAAGCTGTAGTTGCGGAAGGTGGACAGGGTTTCCACGTTTTTCAGGCCTTCGGCGCCACAGAAACGGGAAGCGGCGAAGGGCAGGTCCGCGGAGATAACCAGTACTACGGTGTTGTCGAGGCTGCCGGCCTTTTCGTTGAACTTGCGGGTGCTGGCGGCGCATACACCGGTGTCGATGCTGGGGATGATGTTGAGGATTTTGCGTTTACCGGCCCAGTTGTCGAGCTTGACTTCTTCCAGTCCGCTGCTGGTCAGGGTGAAGGGCGGTACGTTGTCGCCCGGCTGGGGAAATTTCCCGCTCAGTTCAATGGGGTTGCCGTCGAGGGTGACATTACTCATATGCTGCTCCTGAGTTTGTTGAGAGTTCCTTGGTTTTACGTTCTGCAACTTACTCTGTGTAGCTTACTTTGGATGACTTTTCATCCCCGACTTTAGCTGGATCATGCTCGTGCGAGCCTTTCAGGCGCTGGCTTTTCCGGTTTCAAAGGCTTTCGCCGGGTAGCGTTGTACCAGCAGCAGGTAGCCGATCATGGCCAGGCCGGCGCAGGTGGCGATGACGGTGGCCATCACCAGAGGGGTGCCATTGTGCAGGGCTCCGACGATGGCGCCGGCGATGGCGGCGGCGCTCATCTGGATAAAGCCAAAAAGCGCGGAGGCGGAGCCGGCCATGGTGGGGAAGTTGGCCAGGGCGCCGGCCATGCACTGGGGCAGTACCAGGCCGGTACCGGCCATGAAGATGGCCTGGGGAATCATCACCGCCCACGGGCTGTAAACCTGTTGGTAGGCCAGGAGCGCCATGATGGCGCCGCCGGCCAGAGCGGTGATCAGACCGTAGAACAGGATCTGATCCGGCCCCAGGTAACGCGCCAGTCGGATGGAGCCCAGATTACCAGCGATGTAGCCCACGACGATGGCGGCGAAGTAGAAGCCGAAGTGCTCGGGCTGAACCCCCAGTACGTCAATCAGCACGAAGGAGGCGCCAGACAGGAAGGCAAACAGCCCGCCGTAGATGGCGGCGTTGGTCAGGGTGTAGCCAATGAAGCTGGCGTCGGTGCTGATGCGCCGGTAGTTGGCGAACAGGTGGCACAGGCGCAGGGGCTGGCGATACTCCGGTTTCAGTGGCTCAGGGATGCCAAAAGCGGTGACCGCCGCCATGACGAGGGCGTAGCCGCCCATGGCGATGAAGATCCAGTGCCAACTGAGACCGCCGACCATCAGGCCGCCCAGGGTAGGGGCCACCGCCGGTGCCAGGGCCATGATACTGGCCAGCAGGGCGAGGATTTTGGCGGCTTCCCGGGGGGTATAGATGTCGCGGATGATGGCGCGACCCAACACAGGGCCAGCGGAGCCGCCCAGGGCTTGCAGGAACCGGAACAGCTGCAGGGTTTCGATGTTGTTGGCCAGGGCGCAGCCGATGCTCGCAACAGTAAAGAGCAGGAAGCCACCGATCATGATGGGTTTGCGGCCAAAGCGGTCGGCCAGCGGCCCGCAGATGAGTTGTGCGATGGCGAAGCCGGCCAGGTAGACGCTCAGAGTCAGCTGGACCTGATTGGTGCCGGCATCGAAGTCGGCGCCGATCTGGGGCAATGCTGGCAGGTACATGTCCACGGCCAGTGGCCCGAGGGCGACGGCGGCGGCCAGCAGTATGGTTGTCCAGATGCTTGTGAGTGCTAACACTATTTGTCCTGACTTTAGAGTTGCGCTAGGTCGACGATTGACGTGAAGTCTAGGGTTTATGGTGCGTTTGGATAACGGCTTGTAGCCTCATGCAATACATGAACAAAATTGATTGATTAATCGTTCAGCCCGTTCATGGTCGCTGCAACCGAATTCACCTGGTTGCGCACCCAGCGGTGGGCCGGGTCATTCTGGTGCCTTCGGTGCCATAGCATCAGCAGGGTAAAGGGCTTGTAGTCGAAGGGAAGTGGAACCCAGGCGAAGTCCCGCATGAGTTGTGCGCTCATGCGTTCCGGGGCGGTGGCCAGCATGTCGGTGCCGCGGAGGAATTCGGGCAGGCCGGAGAAGTTGGAGACGGTGACCACGTTGCGGCGGTCCAGGCCCTTGGCGTGCAGGGTGTTTTCAAAGCCGGGCCGTTCGCCGGTGGCGAACATCAGGGCGATGTGATCGGCTTTCAGGTATTCGGCCAGATCTGTGGGCGCGTTGCGTTGGTTTGGGTCGTAGAACACCACCATGCGGTCCGCCATCAGGCCCCGTTGCATGATGTCGGTGGTTTCTGGTGCGTGCGGGCTGATGATCAGGTCGCAGGCTTCTTTGCGCAGCATGTCGGCGTTGGGGATGCCGGAGGGAATCACCTGTAGCCGGATGCCCGGGGCCTGCTGCCGCAGGATTCGGAGCAGCCCGGGCAGAAGCAGATCCCGCTGGTAGTCGTTGGCGGCAATGGTGAAGGTGAATTCCGCCGACGCCGGTTCGAAGGGCGGCCCGGAGGGCAGGGTGCGCAGATCGTCCAGCAGCTGGCGGATGTGGGGGCCGGTGCGCAGGGCGTAGTCGGTGGGTACAATGCCGCGCCCTGATTTCACAAACAGGGGGTCGCCGAAGGCCTGTCTCAGGCGCTCGAGGGTGTGGCTCACGGCCGATTGGGTAACGCCCAGACGAACCGCCGCCCGGGACACGCTGCCCTCATCCAGAACCGCCACAAACGTTGCCAGGGATCGCAGATCCAGGCTCAACATATCAACAGGTTTCATGGGTGGCAGTTTAAAGCAGGGAAGACGGAAAGTCAGCGGTGGAAAGCGCTCCCTGCCACCTGCCGCTTGTGAAAGTAGTATCAGTCAGACCTTGCAGCCAACCAGTCGGCCAGCTCAAGCCAGGACGCCCGGGGCGCTTTGCTTCCGGCCAGTATCCCCATGTGCCCGCCGGGGGCCACCCGGAAGGTCTTATCCGTGGAGCTGACGTGGTCCATCACTCGCTTGGCGGAACCGGGTGTAGCCAGGGTGTCCTCCTGGCCGGCGATGGCCAGTAAGTTGGCGTTTACATTCTCCAGTCGCGCGAAGTCGTCGCCAATCTGGATCTGGCCTTTGGCCAACTGGTTATCAATCCAGACCCGGACCACGGTGTCCTGAATGACGCCACCGGGGTAGGCCACCATCCGGTCCAGAAAGGCCGAGGTGGTGGCATGGTTGGTGACGAATTCGCGGTCGCCCAGGCGCACGATCAACTCCCAGTAGCCCATCACACTGCCAACCGGGTTGGTCAACTTGAAGCCGATGGTGTTGGCCCAGCCCGGGGTGTGGAACCAGTGCGGTTTCATGTCGTGGAGCCGGAAGCCGGTGCGCTTGCGCACCAGTTCGGCGACATCGGCAATCCGTTGATACATCCAGCCAATCAGACCGGAAGCATGACTGTCGATGGGCAGGCCCAGGACGATGGCGTTGCGGATGTGCTGGTCCTTGCTGAGGGCAGAGTAGAACAGCGTGAACATGCCGCCCATGCTCCAGCCATGCAGTGACAGTTCCTGTTCCCCACTGTGTTCCCGGACCCGATTCAGATACTCCGGCAGGAATTCGGCAACATAGGTATGCATGTTGTAGTGAGTATGTTCCCGGCCCGGCATACCCCAGTCGATCAGATAGACCTCAAATCCTCTGGCTCGAAGGAAACGCACCAGACTTCGCTGGGGAAACAGATCATAGATCAGCATATTCACGGCCAGAGGAGGAATGATGACGATCGGCGTGCGGTGGGTCTTGCGTTCTACCGGGATCACCATGCCATCCAGTTCGATGAAATCCTCCTCCAGAGGCGGATAGTATCGCAGGCTCACCAGCCCATTGCTGTGCAGGGTTTCGAACGGGGTCTGGCCTGCCTGTACCAGGCTGGCCGCCCGGAAAATCCGGTCGAAGGCATTGCCAGCGTAGAGTGCGCTCTGGCGGGCGAGGCCGGAGGAGGTCTTGATAGCGGATTTCAGGGGGTTGCGCATAGGGTGTCCGGTGTAGCTGCGGTGCGTGTGGAGTCAGATAATAGAGTGGATTCATTCCCCCAGCCATGGCAAGACTGTCACATCCGGTCGGCGTTTTGGTCACTTCGGGCCACTGCCCAAGCGGCTGCCAGGTTGCTATGATTGCGGGCTTCGGAAACAACAACCACAACAGGATGCCCATGCTCAGTTTCCTGCCTGCCCCCGTTATTGGCGTGCTTAATTCGCTGCTACTAGGCCTGAACACCGTGTTCTGGTGCCTGCTGCTCTATATCCCCGCGGTGTTCAAGCTGGTGATTCCGCATAAGGGTTTCCGGGTGTTGTGCACCCGCGTGATCATCTGGATTTCGGAGTCGTGGGTGGCCTGTAATACAGGCTGGATGACGCTCACCCACAATACCCGCTGGCACGTGGAAGGCGCCGACAAGCTCAAGCGCGAAAGCTGGTATCTGGTGCTCAGCAATCATCAGAGCTGGGTGGATATCCTCGCCATGCAGCGGGTGTTCAATCGCCAGGCGCCGTTTCTGAAGTTCTTCCTGAAACAACAGCTGATCTGGGTGCCGGTGATCGGCCTGGCCTGGTGGGGTCTGGATTTCCCGTTTATGAAACGCTACACCCGGGAGTATCTGATCAAGCACCCGGAAAAACGGGGCGATGACCTGAAGGCGACCCGCAAGGCCTGTGAGAAATTCCGCTACACGCCGGTGAGCGTGATGAACTTTGTGGAAGGCACCCGTTTTACCCCGGCCAAGCACGACCGGCAGAAGTCACCGTACCAGCATTTGCTGGTGCCGAAGGCCGGTGGAGTGGCCTTTGTGCTGGATGCCATGGGGGATTCCATTGATACCCTGGTGGATGTCACGATTGCCTATCCCGATGGCGCTCCAACGTTCTGGGAGTTCATTTGCGGGCGGGTGCCGGAGATCCGGATGACCATTGATACCCAGGCCATTCCGGAACACCTCAAGGGCAGGGATTACTCTGAGGACGCCGAGCACCGCCGCAACGTCAAGGACTGGTTGGGCGATCTGTGGCGTGCCAAAGACGAGCGGCTGGGGCGAATGCTGGCCCGGCAGGACCAGAACCTCAGCTGATGCTGTACCGGGTCAGTCGTCGTCTTCGACCTGATCCGGGTGTTCCTTCTTGAACCTTTCCCATTCTTCCCAGTCATGGGGAGTACCGGCATGGGGCCGTTTCAAATGCCTGGCATGCTCCATGGCATTGTGGCGCAGGCTGTGGTCGGGCTCTTCCTCTTCTTTGTCGAAGCCGTACTTTCGCAGAAATTCCTGAGGACTGATGGGCATAACACACCTCCTGAAAACAGAAGACCTCTGAACAGATACGGTGTGTCTGCCCGGCTGGTTTTCAACCCTTGTCGTTGGTTCCGGGATTAATGTCCTCGGCCTCGAGCAGTTTGAAGTTGATCTGCCGACGCTCTTCGTCCACACCGGAAAAGCTCACGGTTACCCGCTGGTCCAGCTGGAAGATCCGGCCGTTCTTGTTGTGCACCAGGCGCAGCGTAACCGGATCAAAGCTGAACTTGCCCTCCAGGTCCTTGCAACTGACAAAGCCTTCCAGGCCATTGCAATCCAGGCGCACGAAAAAACCCGATGGCATGGTGCGGGTAATGGTGCCTTCCATCGGATCTGCTGGCAGGCCTTTGGCGTAATCGCTCTTGAGCCAGGCCTCCAGGGTGTTGGCAGCCATGCGGGCGCGGAACTGGGTGGTTTGAAGACTCTCCAGCTGCTGCGGGTTCAGTGCCTTGATGGGTTGATCCCAGAGTGCGGCCTTGATCAGACGGTGCACGTAGAAGTCCGAGAACTTGCGCAGCGGTGAGGTAAAGGTGGTGTAGGCCGCCAGTCCCATACCCTGATGCGGAGCAGGCTCGAACCCCAGTTCGGCCCGGGCCAGTTGGCGCGAGAGAATGGACTTGACCGGCACATCGGCCTGCAGGCCATCGGTGTGCTTCATCAACGCCTTGAAGCCTTCGGCACTGGTGGCATCCAGTTCGGCCAGATGCGGGGCGTAGCCCTCCAGCAGTTTACGGATATTGTCGGCGCGGTCGTCCCGCAGCCCCGGATGCTGAATGAACAGGCCTTGCCCCTGCTTTTCCAGGAAATCGGCCGCACAACGATTGGCCGCGACCATGCATTCTTCCACCAGACGGTGGGCTTCGTTCTGCACCGCCGGTTCTATCACCCGGATTCGTTTATTCTCGTCCAGACGCAACCGGAATTCCGGGCGATCATTGCTCAGTAACGCGTGCTCCGAGCGCCATTTGCGCAGGGCAGTGGCGGCCTGATGCAGCTGGTCCAGGCTGTTGGCGACTGCTTCGGGCAAGGCCTTGATGTCATCGTCTTCCCGACCTTCAATCAGGTGTGACACCAGCTCATAGCTCAGCTTGCCCTGGGAGCGGATGACGGCCTGGCGAAAGCTGTAGTCGCCCAGGCTGCCATCGTTGTTCACCTGCAGGTCGCACACCAGGGCCAACCGGGGTACCTCTGGCATCAGCGAGCACAGGCGGGTGCTGATGGCGTCCGGTAACATCGGCAGTGGCTCACCCGGGAAATAGATGGCGGTGGCGCGGTTAAAGGCTTCTTCTTCGGCCGGGCTGCCCGGCTCGATCATCGCGGTCGGGTCGGCGATGGCGATGGACAGGGTCCAGCCAGTGGCATTCGGGGTGGCCATCAGGGCATCGTCCATATCCTGGGTGCCGGGACTGTCGATGGTCACGTAGGGCTGTTCGGTACGGTCTTCCCGGCCCTCGCGGTGTGAGGTAACGGATTCCTCAGTAAGGGTGTCGGCCTGCTTTTGCACTTCTTCCGGCCAGGCATCGGCCAAATCAAAGTTGGCCAGGGTGAAGGCCCGTTCAATGCCCGGCTCACCGGCCTTGCCGATCACCCGCAGCACCTTCGCCTGGCCCTTGCCGTCCTTGATCGGATGGCGGTGAATCTGGCAGTAGATGAAATCATCGGGCTGGGCGCCCTTGCGTTCTTTCGGCGGAATAAAAATCCAGCGGTTGATGCCCGGGGTTTCCGGTGCCACAAAGTGGCCTTTGCCCTTGATCAGATAGCGGCCCACGAAGGTGGTCAGGTGCGATTCCAGCAGCTCGTCGACAACGCCCTGGGTTTTGCCTTTTTCCACTTCGTGTTCGGTGACATTGACCCGATCACCGGGCAGGACTTTCTGCATTTCCTCGGGAGGCAGAAACACATCCCGCCCTTCATCCAGGGCCACAAAGCCGAAACGACCGTTGGTGGACTTGACGGTACCGGGGAAGACCACCTTGTTCTGTTTGATGTCGGTTTTCAGCTGGCGCAACTGATTGAGAGCGTCGGCGTTGAGCATGAAGAGATAACCTGAATAAAAAAGTGTGTTGCAGCGGAGTATAACGGTTCTGCCAGTGCGAGTCAGATCTGTCAGGCCGGATGAATGGCCTCGCCGGCACCCGTGCGGATACAGACCCGATTCCGGCCGTTGCGCTTGGCCTCGTACAGAGCCTGGTCGGCGTTGCGCAGCAGGACATCGAGATCTTCACCGGGCTGGCAAAAATAGCCGCCAACACTGATGGTTACTGGTGTTCCGGTGCGCTGGCTTTCCTGCTCGACGCTGGCGCGAATACGACAGGCAATCTGCTCCAGCGTGGCGGCATCGCAGGGTGAGAGCAGGACTACAAACTCGTCGCCGCCCCAGCGACCGGGGTGGTCGTAGGGCCGAACCGCCGCTTTCAGCCAGAGCGCAACCCGGCACAGAATCTCGTCTCCGGCCTGATGGCCCTGGCTGTCGTTGATGGCTTTGAAGTGGTCTATGTCCAGCCACAGAAGCCCGAAGCCCTTCTGCTCCCTTTCCGCGCGCTGAATTTCCTCATTCATCACCTCGTCCAGGCCCCGCCGGTTCTTCAGGCCGGTCAGGGCATCGACCCGGGCCAGACGCTGCAGTTCTTCGGTGCGGTGGGCCACCTTCTGTTCCAGCTCGCGGGTGGTATCTTGCAGGGAGTGGGACATTTTTTCGAAATGATCCACCAGGCGGCCGATCTCGTTGTCCGGTTTTGGCAGGTAGGGAAGATCAAAGCGACCGTCCCGTAACCGGTGCACGGCTTCCTCGAGGCTGATGACCGGGCGCAGAATGCGGGACTGTATGATCTGGTGGAACAGCACCAGGGTGACCAGCAGGCTGACCAGAAACACCGCTACCAGAGGCCAGAGATAGCTCCGGGGGATCAGTGTGTTCAGGTCCAGCAGGGTAATCTCAAACCAGCCAATGGCGGGCAGAAAGGCCACGCCGGCCAGATGCTTGCGGCCATCCACCGACACAAACCCGCTTTCCACCGCGCCATCTTCGCCATTACGCTGTTTGAGCATCTGCAGCATGCCCAGAATCTGCTGTTTGTCCTGGGGATCGTCGAACAGTAGATCCACGGTGTTTTTCTGGCCTTCGGGTTTGATGATGGTGGCAAAATCGATGTAGTTGCGATCGCGATACAGCTGGATGGCGCCGTTATAGTCCACGAACAGGGTGGTAATGCCGTCCTGGCCGATGTCGACAATGTCCTGCAGAAAGTCGTCCAGATTCAGGCCGGTACCCACCATGCCGACGATGTTGTTGTCGGCATCGCGCATGAGCACGTCTATCCACAGCTTGGTAACGCCCAGTTCGGTATCGGGATTGACGTTCAGGTGAAAGTCGCGGCCTTCGTCAATGAGCTGGAAGAACCAGGCATCGTCGGGTTTGTCCGGGCTCAGCACATAGCGGAACTGGTCGCCGGCGTAATCGTTGGAGGCGTTGTTGTAGTAGTAATGACCATTGGAGCGGAGGGCCACAAAATAGCTGTTATCCCGGAAGTTGCTGCGGAAACTCTCCATCTGGCGGATGGCCTGGTTTTCCAGCGCGGGGTCTTCCGGTGACTGGGCCCACTGAATCAGTGTGGAGGAGCGGGCCATTTGCCGGGCCAGCCCGATTTCCCGCTCCAGGGACTGCAACAGTCGGGCGCTGTCATAGCGTACCTGGATCTCGGCGACCTGCTGGCCCCAGCGTTCAATAATATCTTCCGATAATGCCCGATAGGCCAGCCAGGAAGCGGTTCCTGCCGCTATGATCAACAGCGCGGCCAGCCCGAGAATGCGGGTTTTGAGGCTCAAAATGTGTCCTTGCCAATCGTGTTCTGAATCTATACTCCATCATAGAACAGAGCGGGGCTATCGTGTAGAAAAAATAGGCAGACTTTGGGCGCAGACTTGCAATCTGCGCCCCAGCCCAGCCTCGCAGGCACAACCATCAGTTGTGTTGGTTGAACACCCGCGTCTGGCCCTGGTCGTTGAACAGAATAACCTTGTAGTGATCTTTCCGGTCGCCCATCTCCATACCCGGAGAGCCCGCCGGCATACCCGGTACGCTCAGGCCGGTGGCCTTGGGGGCTTCCGCCAGCAGGCGCTTGATGTCGTCTGCCGGCACATGGCCTTCAATCACATAACCGTCGACAAAGGCGGTATGGCAACTGCCCAGACCCGGAATCAGCCCGGCTTCGGCTTTGATCCTGCCCATGTCGTCGCTGTTGGTGGCGGTGACATCAAAACCATTTTCTTCCAGATGGTCGATCCAGTCGCCGCAGCAGCCGCACGTGGGGGATTTGTACACATGAATGCTTTGGGCCGCACCGCCGGCAAGGGCGGTGGTGCTGAATCCCAGGGCAGCCATCAGGCCGAGGGCAAGGGTGTGTCTTCTCATGGTGATTACCTCAGTGATGTTGATCGGAGTTGTCCGAGTTAGAGCCGGAGAGCCAGAACCACCAGACAATGGCAGCCATCAGGGCGAGACCACCGGCATTGACCAGAAATGTTGTCATCAGTTCCGCTCCTCTGCTGATACCTGGGGTTGGCTGGTCTTGAACAGCCGCAGCCGGTTGGCGTTGGAAACCACCGTCACTGAAGACAGCGACATGGCGGCGCCGGCCAGGATCGGACTCATCAGGATGCCCCACACAGGGTAGAGCAGGCCGGCGGCCACCGGAATACCCAGGGAGTTATAGATAAAGGCCCCGAACAGGTTCTGGTGAATGTTCTTCACCGTTGCCCGGGAGATCTCGATGGCGTCTGGCACCCCGTGCAGGGAACCGCGCATCAGGGTGATGGACGCACTTTCAATGGCCACGTCGGTGCCGGTTCCGATGGCAAAGCCGACGTCCGCAGCTGCCAGCGCCGGGGCATCGTTGATGCCATCCCCCACCATGGCCACCGTGTAGCCTTTACCCCGCATTTCGCTGACCACTTCGGCTTTGTCCTCCGGCAACACCTCGGCCCGGTAGTCATCGATGCCGGCCTTGGCCGCAATGGCCTTGGCGGTGGCATCGACATCGCCGGTGACCATCATCACCTTGATGCCAGCGTCGTGAAGGCGCCGGATGGCAGCCTCGGAATCCGGTTTGATCGCATCTGCCACGCCGATGACACCCAGTACTTGCTGGCCCACCGCCAGGAACAGCGGCGTGCCGGCTTCCTGGGTAATGGTTTTGGCTGCATCATCCAGAGCCTCGACAGACAGCCCTTCGGTTTCCAGCCAGCGCCGATTGCCCAGGCGTACCGGTTCGCTATCAAGCTTGCCTTGCACACCTTTGCCATTGAGCGCTTCAAAGCCGGAGACCGGTTCTGGCTCAATATCGTTCTCACGAGCCCTGTCCAGAATGGCTTCTGCCAGCGGATGCTCGGAATGCTGCTCCAGCCCGGCGGCTAATGCCAGCAGGCGCGTCTCATCGCCGTTTGTCGCGTGCACCCGGGTTACCGCCGGATGGCCCTCGGTAATAGTGCCGGTTTTATCCAGAATCACCAGATCGATTTTTCCGGCAGTCTGCAAGGCATCGCCCTGGCGAATCAGCGCACCGTACTCTGCTGCCTTGCCGACACCCACCATCACCGACATGGGCGTGGCCAGCCCCAACGCGCAGGGGCAGGCAATGATCAGTACCGTGGTGGCGGCCACCATCATGTGCACCACCGCCGGCTCCGGCCCGACGTTGTACCACACCAGCGCCGACACCACGGCAATCAGCATCACCGTGGGCACGAACACCGAAGAAATCTTGTCTGCCAGCCGGCCAATGGCGGGTTTCGAGCCCTGGGCCTTCTTCACCAGCTTGATGATCTGGGCCAGCGCGGTCTCGCTGCCCACCCGGGTAGCTTCATAGATAATCGAGCCGTGGGTGTTCAGAGTACCGGCCGAGACCTCATCGCCTTCTCCCTTGCCCACCGGCATGGGCTCACCGGTCAGCATGCTTTCATCAATGCGGGTGGAGCCTTCGGTAATCACCCCGTCCACCGGCAGCTTCTCGCCCGGGCGCACCCGGATGCGGTCGCCTTTCTGAACCTCTTCAACGGGAATATCCTGTTCCTGGCCATCGCGGATCACCCGGGCCGTTTTCGCCCGCAAATCCAGCAGCCGGCGCACCGCTTCCGAGGTCTTGCCCTTGGCCCGCAACTCCAGGGCCTGGCCCAGATTGATCAGGCCAATGATCATCGCCGAAGCCTCGAAATACACATGGCGCGCCATCTCCGGCAGCGCCTCCGGCGCACTGGCCACCACGATCGAATATAGCCAGGCGGTGCCGGTACCCAGAGCAATCAGCGTGTCCATATTGGCGTTATGATGTTTGAACGCCTTCCAGGCCCCGGTGTAGAAATGCCCGCCGGTGGCAATCATCACCCCCAGAGTGAGAATGCCCAGATTGATCCAGGTAAGCTGATTGGCCTCGGTCACCATCATCGACCCGAAGCCCATGCCCCAGATCATCAACCCAAGGCCCAGCCCCAGACTGATGGCCATCTTCACCAGCAGCACCTTGTACTGCTTCTTGTCCTCTTCCTGCTTGCGGTCGTCGGCGGCATCCGCGTCTTCAATCACCCGGGCACCATAACCCGCACTCTCCACCGCCTGCACCAGCGCCTGCGGATCGGCATCACCGCTGGCGGTCGCGGTGCTGTCCGCCAGATTCATATGAGCGTGAGTGACACCGGGGACCGACATCAGCGCCTTCTCAATGGTATTCACACAGGATGCACAGGTGGCCCCGCTGACCGCCAGCGCGATCTGCCCGTCGCCGGCATCCGATGGCTCGACGTCGGCCGAGGGAGCTGGTGTATCCAAGTCCGGCGCCTTATCAGCGGCAGAATTATCCTTTTTGGATGCGCAACAACTGCCGATGGGTTCGTTATGAACCAACGGCTCCGCCGGGTAGCCAGCCTCCGTTACTATCCGTGCCGCCTCGGCGCTATCCACATTCTCAGGGAGGGCCACGGTCTGGTCTTCGAGATTCACCTCCACCCGCTCGGTGCTCCCGGTCAGCGGTTCCAGAGCATGACGAATCTTCTTCGCACAACCCTGACAAGAGGCGCCGGAAATACTCAGCGCTGTTTTCAGAACCGATGCTTCACTCATTACTCAAGACTCCTCACAGCAGGATGATGACGAAGGATCATCCCAATGTTCGATTAACCGACAAATCGTATGTCCATCCGGCGTACCATCGGGCATGTCCTGCCAGGTGGACAATGCCGACACCATCCGCGCCCGCAACTTCTGCAACTCCGAAATCTCCCGCTCAACCTCCGCCAGCCGCTGCTGGAACACATCCCGAACCATCGGGCAGGGCGAATGATGATCGTCCGCCTGCTCCAGAATCTGCCGTATCTCCGGCAGAGAAAACCCCAGCTGCCGTGCCTTGCGGGCAAACCGTAACCGGCGCAGATCCTCGGCATCGTATTGCTGATAGTTGTTGTCCGGGTTCCGTGTCGGGCGCAACAAGCCCTCCCGGGTGTAGAACCGGACGGTATCCGGGTTAACCCCGGCGGCGGTGGCGATTTCTTTGACTTTCATAAGCAATGTCCAGCAAAAAACGAAGACCAGATACCGGGAAACCACGGATCAAGTCAGCGGAGTGCTGGTGCGGGGGTAGCCCTTCCGAAAATGTTCGGAGCCATGGATGGCGGAGACAAGCGTACAAGGATGTACTCGCAGCGGTTTTCGGAAGGGCTACCCCCGTGCCGGCACGGCAAACTCACTACGTTGAAGATTAGACTAAAACCTGTGACCAACTCACAGGTCAAAGGTTTTCGGAGAGAAATTCAGGAAGAGGCGTTTTTCGAACGCAGAAACACACCACAGGACTTGCACTGATCCGGCGCCATCAGCTTCGCCTGCCAGCCAATTTTCACGCCACAGGCAGGGCACCTCAGCCGCAACTGCAGAACCACAATCGGCGCCACCAGCAACGCCAGCAACACCCCCAGCGACCCCCAGTCATCGCCGGACGACAGCCCCAACTGACTGCTGAACACCAGCACCACAATCAGCGCCACAAACGCAAACACAAAATAATTCCGGTTCCACCGCTCCCAGCGGCGAAGCTGTGCATCCTGCTCCAAAGTCAGATATCTGGCCGACATAATGCTCTCGTGACAAACCGTTGAAAGTGAAGTGTGGAGTTCTGGCCCGGTAATTACAAACCGGAATCCACGGGCAGGCCCGGGATCAGAATACCCTCGGCCAGTGCGCGCTCAAGATCGGCCGCCGGAATCGGCCGGCTGATCAGGTAGCCCTGGGCCAGATTGCATCGGTGCGCTTTCAGGAAGTTCAGTTGCTCCTCCGTCTCGACGCCTTCAGCCACTACCTGAATGCCCAGGTTGTGGGCCAGATTGATCACCGCCCGGGTAATCACTGCATCATCGTGGCGCTCAGTGACATCGGTAATGAACGACCGGTCAATCTTCAGCAGGTCGACCGGGAAATCCCTCAGATAACCCAGCGACGAGTAACCAACCCCGAAGTCATCAATCGCCAGATGCACACCCAACTGGTGCAGCTGGGATAACTGATTGAGGTTGTGCTCGATGTTCTGGATAAAGATTTCCTCAGTCAGTTCCACCTCCAGCCGGGACGGATCCACCGCCTCCGATGCCAGGGTTGAACGGATATGGTCAATCAGGGAATCATCATCCAGTTCGCGGCCGGACAGATTCACCGCGACTCTCAGGTGCTCACAGGGCGTGCCTTTCCAGCGCGCCAGTTGACGGCAGGCGGCCAGTACCACCCAGCGGCCAATCTCGGTAATCCGGCCGCTTTCCTCAGCCAGCGGAATAAACTCCACCGGAGGCAGGAGCCCGCGAACCGGGTGTTGCCAGCGAATCAGCGCCTCGACACTGTTGATCTCGCCGGTGTCGAGATTGAGCTGGGGCTGGAAGTAGAGCACGAATTCATCATTGGCAAGCGCCTGGCTCAGGTCACGGTCCAGCTCAAGACGCAGCACTTCGCGGTCCTGCATGCCCTCGGTATAGAACTGGTACGTATTACGGCCCTGCTCCTTGGCCCGGTACAGGGCAATATCGGCATTGCGCAACAGCGTATCCGCGTCCAGACCACTCTGGGGATAAACCGCCACACCCATGGTCGCGGTAATACTGTGAGCCTCGCCCTGCACCTCGAATGGCGCGGCGAAACACTGCTTGATCTGGCCCAGCAGGTGAATCACATCGTCAATGTCATCGACCTGTTGCTGACACACCATGAACTCGTCACCACCGGAGTAGGCGACCAGTACCCGCTCATTGCTCAGCCCGTTCAGGCGTTCAGACACCTTGATCAGAAGCTCATCCCCGAACTGATGCCCGAGGGAATCGTTAAGCATCTGAAAGCGGTCAAGATCCAGCATCACCAGGGCGATCTGGCGCAGCTGTCGATCGGCAATGTTGATGGTATGCGCGAGGTCTTCCATGAAGAAGCGGCGATTGGCCAGACCCGTGAGGGTGTCGGTCGACTCCAGCCGTTCCAGGTCCACCTGCATCGCAACTCGCTGATCGATTTCCTGTTCCAGTTCTTTCCGGGTTTTGAGCAGAGCCTGGTTGCGCTTCAGGATGAGTTGCACCAGCAGGGTAGTAAGGCTGGTGAGCAGGCCCATCAGAAGCAGGCTGGTAAAGGTCATGGTAGGCCAGCTGCTGCGCTGGCCTTCGACCCATTGTCTCGAAGGCGTGAGTGTCAGTGACCAGTCCAGGGAAGGCAGGTTGATCGGAACGGTGTGGTTCAGGGAGTTATCAAGGTCCGACGAGGTGTTCAGCAGATAACTGGTCTGGTCACTCTGGGTGATGGTGACCTGGAACTGTTCAAGAACCCGCCGGGTCAACATTTGTTCTGCCAGCGTATTCATTCTGAAAACGCCAGCCATGAAACCGTTATTGGCATCACCCCGCCCGACAGGATGATAGATCACCAGACCCTCTCCGCCCTGTCGGAGGTCAATGATGCCGGAAATATCGTACTGTCCGGAGGCTGCAGCCCGCGATAGCGCCGCTCGCCGCTGTTCGTTGAACGCGACATTGAATCCGATGACATCGCTGTTGCCGCTCAGGGGTTCCAGCCAGCGGATGATGTAATTCCGGTCAATCCATTCGATGGCCTGGTAAACCCCGAAGTCTCTCAGATAATTGCGTGCATCCTCACGCCAGAGCGCCTCGGTCTGGGATGGATTGGCCTGCATGCGCATGGCCATACGACTGATGGCATCGAGGTGCACCATGAATTCTCGCTCAAGGTTGTTGGCGAGTGCTCTGGCTTCATTGCTGAGATTGGTCTGGATCTGGTGGGTATTCTGCTGGATCAGGCCAACCCGGAGCCCGGAGGCAATACCCAGAAACACCAGGAAGATCAGAACCGGGAAAACCGGGCTCATCAGCGCACGAACGACCAGTCTGATGGATGTCTCGGGTTTCTCCACATCATGCTCCGGAGTGAGTGGGTTCTGGATACCTGGGTTAACGGCAGGCTCGCGCTGATTATGAATGATTTGCAACGCTCTTTGCCATTAGCTGTTCGATCCGACCCCTAAGGGATATCCCGAAAGCGCCGTCAGGTAAAGCCCTGGTGATTTCCCGAGTGGTGTGCTCAAGCCCCATCTGCTCACCGAGGTCCACGACTCGCGGCGTGACCGGCTTTTTCGAGGGATCCAGCAGTAACTCAACCCTCGGTTTGAGTTTGCGCCCGGGGTGCGTACTTACTACCAACGCGACTTCTCCTGTGCTCAGTTCGACCAGGCTGCCCGGGGGATAGATACCCATCATTTTGATAAAGGCCTCGACCATATCGGCGTCGAATTGCTGCCCCCGGTTCTTGAACAGAATCCTTACGGCGTCGGCCGGTGACATGCCATCGCGGTAACACCGGTCGCTGGTCATGGCATCGTAGGCGTCGACGATTGCAATCAGGCGGGCAAACCGGCTGATCTGCCACTCCGGCAATTGTTGTGGATAGCCCCGGCCGTCGATGCGTTCATGGTGATGCAGGGTCACATCGCTGATGATCGGGTCCAGGCTTGGATCCTGCTTCAGGAGCTCATGGCCCAGGGTGGTGTGTTTCCGCATTAACTCATATTCCCGGGGGGACAACGGCCCGGGTTTGTTGAGGATCTCGTCCGGTACCCTTAACTTGCCGATATCGTGCAGCAGCCCGCACATGCCGGCCACTTCCAGATCGTCCTCCGGCAGCCCGAGGAAACGGGCGAAGGCTACGGTAAAAATGGCGACGCGCAGGCAATGTTCGGCGGTGTAGGCATCGCGGTTCTTGATTCGTGCCATCCAGAACATGGCACTGGCGTTGGCTCTGATACTGTCCACGCAGGAGCGGATCAGCGGTCGGGCAGACGCCAGTTCCAGATCGTTATGCTGTTCGATGTCGCGAATCACCTTTTCCACGAACTGCTGGGTTCGGCCCCAGGCATCGGCAGCCCTGGGCAGTTCCTGTTCGAGGGTACGGGTTTCCTCTAGGGGCTCGGTGGTGCGTTGCTTCAGGTGGGGGATCTGATCCAGAACCGGAGCCAGTCTCTCGGCCTCGTCCTCGACCACGACCCAGGCGCAATACTGGCGCAGTATTCGGGCTTCGACGTCGGATTGCAGAGTGAACCCCTGGAACAGAACCGGGACCTCGGTCCAGGGCCGGTCAAGCTTGACCACTTTCATGCCGGGCTGAAGCAGGTCCACGGGCAGACGCACCCGTTCCAGTACAACGTCTGTAGACGCTTTGGGAGTGCTCTGAACATCGCGGCCTTTAGCGGCGGCTCTGGACTTGCCTGGTTTACTTCGGAACCACATGGTCCTGCCAGTCTTCGAATTATTGTTCAGAGAGTATGTCAGACTGTCGCAATTGGTAACAGTTACGATCTGAAACTGTGATCTGGCTCTTGATCCAGCTCAGCTTCGGCAGCCGGTTTTCATGCCGGCTACCGATATCAGTCATGCACCAGGGACAGTAAGACAGGTCAGCGTTTGGCCGGGGTGCGTAGGCCGTGCCGCGGTATTTCCTGCTTGGGGCAGCGATCCATCACCACCGTCAGGCCGGCGGCTTCGGCACGCTGGGCGCCGGTTTCATTGATCACACCAATCTGCAGCCAGAGCACCGGAACCTTCTGCTCAATGGCCTGATCGATCACGGCATCGGTACGCTCAGGAGCCAGGAAAAGTTCCACCATATCCACTGGCTCTGGAAGTGTGGCGAGGTCTGCATAGACGGTTTCGCCCAGAACCTGCTGACCGGCCAGGCGCGGGTTAACCGGAATCACCCGATAGCCCTGGTGCTGCAGGTATTCCATCACTTCATGGGAGGGCCGGTTGGTCTTCTCGCTGGCACCCACCAGGGCGATGGTATTAACCGATTCCAGAATCTCCCGGATCTGTTCGGGGCTGTTGCTGGGCATAATGCAGATTCTCCTAGTCGCGACTGGCTTCCAGAGTCACGGAAACCGATTCTGCATAACGTAGCGCATGGGGCTTGTCGATTTCTACCTCGGCCCAACGCACGGCGCCATGTTCCATGACGATGGTCAATACTTCGTGGGTCAGGCGCTCCAGCAAGGCGAACCGCTGGCCGTCCACATGGGCGATAATCTGCTTGGTAATGGTCCGGTAGTTGAGCGCAGCAGAGATTTCATTGCGCTCGATAGCCTCGGAGGCATCGTAGGTCAGGCAAACGTTAATCACCACATCCTGCTGGTTGTTGATCTCTTCTTCCTTGATGCCGATATAGGCACGCAGCAGAAGATTCTTGATCTGGACACGGGCCAGTGGTTTCTGGGCGTTCGCCATAACAACTCCCTGGAGTCAGTCGGATATCAGCGGTTACTGGAAATCAGGTTCAGGAACTCGGTCCGGGTTGCCTGGGATTTGCGGAACTGCCCGAGCATCATGGAGGTTTTCATACGCGAGTTCTGCTTCTCTACGCCGCGCATCATCATGCACATGTGCTGGGCTTCAATGACCACCGCGACGCCCTTGGCCTGGGTAACGCTCTCGATGGCTTCGGCGATCTGACGGGTGAGGTTTTCCTGGATCTGTAACCGGCGGGCATACATGTCGACGATGCGGGCAAACTTGGACAAGCCCAGCACCTTGCCCTGGGGCAAATAGGCGATGTGGCACTTGCCGATGAAGGGCAGCATATGATGCTCACACATGCTGTACAGTTCGATGTCCTGAATCACCACCATTTCGTCCATGGCGGATTCGAACACGGCGTTATTAACCAGCTCTTCGAGGTCCTGCTGGTAGCCTCGTGTGAGGAACTGCATTGCCTTGGCGGCACGCATGGGCGTGTTCTGGAGGCCTTCTCGATCCGGGTCTTCGCCCAGGCCCTGGATAATAGTGCGGTAGTGATCGGCCAGATCATCAAGGGGTAGAGACATAATCGATTCCGGTTTGGGGTGTCTGAAAAAGGCCAAAGCTTAAGGCAATTCGCCGGGTATCTCCATGGTTTACGTCTGTGGCGTAGAAAAGGACCACCGCACAGGCCGCCGATGGCGATATGGCCCCGGCCGCAGCTATGCACTAAAGTATGAGGAGTTGCGGGTACGGTCATGGATTGCACATGGAACAGGTGATACCGGGTTCAGAAGTGGCGACATCTGGTCGCCAGGAGACATTTACGCTGGAAGCCTGGCAACAGGCTGGCAAATGGTTCTGTTACGAGGGGCATGCCATCTTCAGCCGCATGGGAGGGCAGGGTGAGCCGCTCGTTCTGCTGCATGGCTTCCCGACCGCGAGCTGGGACTGGAGCCGGATCTGGCCCATGCTGGTGCGCGAGCATAACCTGCTGACTTTGGACATGCTCGGTTTCGGTTTTTCCGATAAACCTTTGCATTATTCCTACAGCATCGAAGATCAGGCGGATTTGATTCAGGGCTGGATTGAGGGGCTGGGTCTGGAGCGGGTCCACCTGTTCGGCCATGACTACGGCACCACCGTCGTCCAGGAACTGCTGGCCCGCGAGCAGGAGGGCGAGCTGTCGTTTGCCATCAGCAGTGTCTGCCTGCTAAACGGTGGTCTGTTTCCGGAAGTTCACCATCCCCTGTTTATCCAGAAGATTCTGCGCAGCCCCCTGGGTGGCCTCATTGGCCGGGGGCTCAGCCGATCGCTCTTCGAACGCAACTTTCGACGTCTGTTCGGGTCACGTAATCCGCCGGGCAGGCAGGACATGGACGACTTCTGGCATTTGCTGAACTACAACAACGGCCGGGGCGTGTTGCACCGCCTGATCCAGTTCATGGAGGAGCGTCGTTGTCACCGCAACCGCTGGGTCGGAGCGTTGCAAAAGGCGGAGCAGCCCATGCGACTGATTTCCGGCGGTGCCGACCCGGTGTCCGGCGCCGCCATGGCCCGGCGCTATCGGGAGCTGATCCCTCAGGCCGATGTGGTGATGTTGCGCAATGTCGGGCATTACCCCCACTTTGAGCAACCCTGGGATGTCTACAGCGCCTACAGGGAGTTTCGCAAGGCGCGCTAGCCAGCTCAGGCCGGTGTGGTGCCGCCGGTGGCCGGGTCTGCCATTGGCGCCCGATCCAGGATGTCCTCCTGGCTCGCGAGCCTGGGAGCGTTCACCACCTGATTCCGGCCACGGGATTTCGCTTCGTACAGAGCCTGGTCTGCCCGGTTGAGCCATACTGACCAGGTCTCGCCCTGGGTGACTTCCGCCACGCTGGCACTCGCGGTAACCCGGATGTCATCCAGAAACGGCCGGGCGCTGATGCTGGTCAGCAACTGATGCGCCAGGGTGTCGGCGTCTTTCTGCCGGGTTTCCGGGAGCACGACCATGAATTCTTCGCCGCCGATACGGAACAGCTGATCGCTCTCCCGCAACCGCTTGCGTACCCGCAGCGCCATTTCCTTGAGCACCTTGTCTCCGGCCAGGTGGCCCCAGCGGTCATTGATGGTCTTGAAATAATCCAGATCAATCAGTACCAGGCTGGACACCCGTTCATAGCGTTCCCGCATCTGAATCTGGCTGTTCAGGATGTCGGCCAGCTGCGAGCGATTCAGGCAGCCGGTCAGTGGATCGGTTGTCGCCAAGCGGGTAAGCTCGGCCTGCAGGCGCCCCACCAGCCAGGCAAAGATCATGGCAAACAGGCAACTGAGACCGAGTGAAAAGGTAATGCGCCAGAAGTCTGCCTCTGGAAACTTGAGGAAAGACACCACCGCCATGACCGAGACAAACACGACATTGCAGAAAATGGCTTCACGCAGGGGAAGCAGAAAAAACAGGGCAATGGCCGCAGGATACGCCCAGTAGAGCCCGGCGTGGCCATTGATGAGAGTGGAATAGGCGGCGCACACCACGGCCAGAATGGGGAACAGGCGGCCTTTGAAGAAATAGGTGCTTCGAAAACGCAGGAATGCGATCACGAGGGCCGCGTTGGCGCAGAACAGAATCAACAGGGATGACAGCAGCACGTTGCCATGCTGCCACTGCACCATGACCAGGGGGGCGACCGCAATAAAGGCCCAGATGTGCAGATGGTAGACCAGCTGCCGCTTGAACCCGAGAACAGCCAGGGTCGGGTTGGTTGCCAGGGTATTTGGCGAGGCAAAAAGATTCACAGCCTACTCCCGCTGTTCATAACCGGCATGTTTCCGTTTGTAATCGATGGCTCCAGTCTAGCACGGAGTGTGATGGGCGAAAGCAAAAACCACGGATCGACGTAATTCGTAAAAACTATGCCGGAGGCACCTGTTATTCAGAATATACATAGCCGTCATGAATTCTGTTCAGTTGGCCGTCTCCAGCCGGTCGGATACACTCGCCGGACACTTCAGGGGAGAAAGGAATGACTGCCATTCACAGCCGGATGCCGGCACTGACCATCCGAGCGGGACGCCGGGCTTTGCAGCGCCTGCAGCAAAATCCGCTGGGGCCCGAAGATGTTCACGTGATTCCGGGGGCAGCCGGTGGCCCGAAGGCGCTGGGAATCAGTGGCCTGGACAAGGCCATTTTTGGTGACTGGTTGCCGCAGGCTCCCCAGGAAAGGGCCCTGATCGGATCTTCCATCGGCAGCTGGCGGTTTGCCGCCATTGCCTCTTCAGATGATCCCAAGGCCCAGTTGGCCCGCCTGGCCGAGCTGTACACCAGTCAGCGATTTGCCAAAGGCGTCAGCGCTGCGGAAATCTCCCGCAAAAGCATACTGTTTCTGGAGGAGCTGCTGGGGGGCCGGGAAGACTTTCTGCTCAGCCATCCCTGGTACCGGTTGAGCATTGTAGTAGTGCGCAGTCTTGGCCTGTTGCAACACGATACCCGTGGCAGGCTGAGCCTCGGGTTGATGCGGGCTATCAGCGCCAACATGGTCAGCCGCCGGCACCTGGGTCGTTTTATGGAACGTGGCATTGTGCACGATGCCCGGGGCCGCGCGCCGGTCTCAAGCCTGGTGGATTTCCCCAGTCATGAAGTGCCCC
Source organism: Marinobacter sp. EVN1 (assembly GCF_000475375.1). Taxonomy (NCBI): domain Bacteria; kingdom Pseudomonadati; phylum Pseudomonadota; class Gammaproteobacteria; order Pseudomonadales; family Marinobacteraceae; genus Marinobacter; species Marinobacter sp. EVN1. The sequence continues at coordinate 66,503 of NZ_AXCB01000017.1, read as the reverse complement.
TGAGCCGGGATAACCTGTTGCCGGCCCTGCTGGCGTCCGCTTCCATTCCTCTGGTGATGTCCGGAGTCCGCAATATTCCGGGCGCGCCAGAGGGTGTATACCGGGATGGCGGACTGCTCGATTATCACCTCGACCTGCCTTACCAGCAGCCTGGCATTATCCTCTATCCGCATTTTACGGATCGTGTGGTTCCCGGCTGGTTCGATAAAACCTTGCCCTGGCGTCGGGGCGATGCCAGTCGACTGCAGGATGTCGTGCTGGTATCGCCGTCACCGGATTACCTGGCAACCCTGCCGGATCGCAAACTGCCGGATCGAAAGGACTTCGAGAAGTACGTCGGCGATGATGCCGGTCGCGAACGAGCCTGGCGTCGAGCGATCTTGGAGAGTGACAGGTTGGGTGATGAGTTTCTTGAGCTGGTTGAGAGTGGGCGGCTGCTGGACCGGATTCAGCCCTTGTGAGTCGCTGGTAGATCGCGCTGGCCGTCTATGCGGGCCCTAGTTCGGCGTAGCACTGAGCCGAAAGCCGGTAATGCCGTGGACGGGATCCTTGATGGTTTTCAGGCGCAGACAGACCCGCACTGGCCGGGCGTCCTCGGCCCCGATCAATGCCAGGTCGGTTCGGGTCAGGTCTTCCTCGCTGCGGGCGCTGTCCAGGCTCTCCCGGAACCGGCTGCGGTCTTGTTCGGATACCAGTTGTTCAAATGGCTGATCGGTCAGGTCGGAGGGCGCGCGACCGAGCACGTCGGCAATCTGGGCGGACACAAACCCGATGCGCCCCTGGTGATCCAGTTCGGCGATTACCGCTCCCCCCAGCCGAACCAGATCCCGGCTTCTTGCTTCGCTGTCGTTCAGCGCATGCCGGAGCACAGACTTCTCCACCTGCAGATTGGTAATCTGTTGTTGATCGCGATCGAGTTGTGCCTGTTGCTGCCGGATTCTGGCATTGCGGATGGCCAGTCGACGGCAGGCGACCAGCATCAGTAAGGCTGCGAGTACCGAGATACCGGCGCCTGCAGTAAGAATCTGCCAATGCGCCTGGTTCGAGGCCCGGTCTATCCATCCGGCATTTGGGGTGGTGGTGACCATCCAGTGCCTGCCGGGCAGTGTCAGCTCGGTACGCAGGGCCTCGGAATCCCGGGGCTCATCTACGATGCCGAGCTCCAGCACAGCCTGTTTGGTGTGTCTGGCGAGAGTATCGATTCGAAGCTGCAGGCCCTCGGGCAGATCTGTCGCCAAAGCTGAGGTCAGCGATGCGGGCAGATGGTGCCCCGGCGTTTGTTGTAGTCGGGCTGCGATCGTCGCAACCAGAGCCTGATGCCTGGCATGGTAGGCCTCAAGACCAAGGTCAGCGATAGTTCGCGCCAGGGTGTTGGCCAGTGCCACTGACACCAGTATGCCGATACCCAGGATAACCCCAGGCATCCAGAGACCCAGCCAGAGCCGGAATCGGGTGCCGGGTGTGTTACGAAGGTCGCTGTCCATGCTGGTGTGCTCCCGCGAGGCCTTTGCTGCTCGGATACCGCCTAACTTTAGACCAGCAATACCGGCCCGGCAATTCAGGCGCCGCCCTGTGCTGACTGGTGGCGCGGACGGTCAGTGCCGGCTCTGGCGGGCACCTGCATACACCATCAGGAACACCAGAAATGCAGTGACCACCACCGATGGTCCGGCCGGCGTGTCCAGGTACCAGGACAGGGTCAGTCCGCCGGACACCGCCACCACCCCGAAGACCACTGCCAGGGCGGTCATGTGTTCGGGATTGTGGGCCAGTCGGCGTGCGGTTGCGGCCGGAATAATCAGCAGGGCGGTAATCAGCAGGACGCCGACAATCTTCATAGCCACCGCAATCACCAGCGAAAACATCAGCATCAACGCCAGCCGCAGGCGTTCCACCGAAATCCCTTCTACCCGTGCCAGTTCCTCATGAATGGTGCTCATCAGCAGGCCGCGCCAGAGCAGCGCCAGCAAAGACAGGACAAAGGCGGCGCCACCGTAGATCCAGACCAGATCCTGTCGGGTCATGGCCAGCAGATCGCCAAACAGCAGGCCGGTCAGGTCCACCCTGACATCCGGCATGAAGCTCAGGGTTACCAGGCCAATGGCCAGCGCGCTGTGCGCCAGGATGCCGAGCAGGGTATCGGTAGCCAGGGTGCGGGTCCGGGACAGCAGCACCAGGGCCAGCGCAATGAGCACACAGGTAATCACCACACCCAGATTCAAAGGCACGCTGATCAGAAAACTAAGCGCGATGCCCAGCAGGGCCGAATGGGCCAGCGTATCTCCAAAATAGGCCATGCGACGCCAGACTACGAAGCAGCCAAGGGGACCGGCCACCAAAGCCACGCCCAGGCCGCCGAGCAGCGCCCGCCAGAAGAAGTCGCCCAGCACCGCATCAATGATGGTCATGGCTGCAACCTTCGTGGGCGTCCGCGGTAGAGACCACATCGCCATGGAGATTATGGCGATGGTTGTGATGGTGGTGGTAGACCGCCAGAGACTCGGCAACCTGATGACCGAAGGTTTCCACAAAAGCCGGGTCCTGGGAAATATCCTCCGGATATCCGCTGCAACATACGTGCTGATTAAGGCAGATAACCCGGTCTGTGGCCGCCATCACCAGATGCAGATCATGGGAGATCATGATGATACCGCAGTGCAGCTCATCCCGAAGCTGGCGAATCAGATCGTAGAGTGTGGCCTGGCCATTGATATCGACCCCCTGGGCGGGTTCGTCCAGCACCAGCAGATCGGGTTTCCGGGCCAGTGCCCGGGCGAGCAGCAGTCGTTGTTTTTCGCCGCCGGACAGGTGGTGGACGGACGCATCCAGTAGATGCGCGACCCCGGTCCTTTCCAGCGCTGCCTTGCAGTCTGACAGTGCACGTCCGCTGAGCAGCATGAAGCGCCGGACACTCAGTGGCAGAGTGGGCTCCAGAGTCAGGTGTTGGGGTACGTAACCGATCACCAGGCCGGGCGCCACCGATAATTGACCGCTGGTCGCCCGCTGAATCCCCAGAACGGTTTTGATCAGCGTGGTTTTGCCGGCACCGTTCGGGCCGATGATGGTGACGATATCGCCCCGGCTCACGGTCAGGTTGACCCGATCAACCACCGGCCGGTCGTCAAATGCCACCGTAACCTGTTCTAGCCGGACCAGGGGGTCAGTCATTCGTTTGCTCCCCCTGACAGCGAGGGCAGAGACCAGCCACTTCGAGGGTAACGTCGTCAGGAAGGAAGGCTTCCGCGCGCGCCGCGGATTCGATGGCCTGATTGAGTTCCGGCATGGCCAGTTCCAGCACCGTGCCGCACTGTCGGCAGATCAGAAAAGTACCGCGATGATGTTCACCGGCATGGGCACAGCCGACGAAGGCGTTGAGCGAGGCAATCCGGTGAACCAGTCCATGTTGAAGCAGAAAGTCCAGGGCCCGGTAGACCGTGGGGGGGGCTGCGTTATGTCCATCCGAGGACAGTTTGGCCAGAATATCGTAGGCGCCCAGCGGCTTGTGGGATTGCCAGATCAACTCCAGTACCCGTTCACGGATCGGAGTCAGGCGGGCGTTTTCATCGCGGCAGATGGCATGGGCATCGGACAACGCCTGGGCGACACAGGCCTGATGGTTATGGGGACGGTAGGGAAGTGCGCGTTCCGGCATGGCGTGGATCCTGCAAAATTTGCAACATTATAACATTTTCAGGCGGCCACGCCATGCCGACCGGAGGCTCAGTGATGTGCGTCGACGGCCAGGGATTCCAGGTATTCCAGATTCGGGATCCAGGCTGGCTCGCCGTCTACTTCCACCTGCATCAGGTCCGCAGGGCCGGGGTCGCCGTCCAGTTGTCGGATCTGGTCTTCCATCAGGCGCGCCTGGCTGGGAATGCCCTGGGTGACCAGGGCCATGAACGGGGTGCTCTGGTGATTCGGGCCGATGGTATTGAGGATAATGATGCGGCCACGGTTGTCACCAGGGATGGTGAGCTTGTTGCCGTTGGCGGCATCGTAGGAAATGACCGGCAGTGTGAGCCCGCGCCAGTCCAGGAATCCGGCCAGCCAGTCCGGTGTATTGGCGCCGGCATCGTTGCTGGTGAAATCCACCACCTCGGCAATGGAGACGTTGGGCAGCAGGAGCTGGCGGTCCGAGACCGGTATCATGACGCAGGACAGGGATTGGCTGTTTTCACTCATTGCTTGTTACCTCAGGCGGAATCCCGTTTTTGCCGGCCCTTGAGCAGGCAGTTGTTCTCAATGACTTTTACCAGTTCCCTGGCCAGTTGCTCCGGAGTGCCACAGAAACTGGCGCAGCCGGTGGCGGCCACCGAATCGGGCATGGAGCTGTTACCACAACTGGTGCTTTCCTGAACCCAGATGCGGCTGCCATAGGCCTTCAGCATGGGTGCAGCGATAGCGCCGTCGTTGCCCATGCCGGAAAACAGGATGGCATGACAGTGTTTGCCATAGTGATCCGCCACGTTCAGCAACACCTGATCTATCGATGGGCCATAAGGGCCCGGCCAGGGATGATTCAGTTCCGTCAGCTGGCCCTGGCGATCAAAGGACCACTCTCTTTCAACCGGCATCAGCACCACATCGCCGTTGCGTACCCGATAGCCCTCCTCGGCCCGTTTCAGCGAATAATGGGCGTGCCGGCCCAGAACCCGGGTGAGGACTTCGGTAAAATTGCCATCAATATGTTGGGCATAGATAAACCCGACCGGTAGCCTTGGCGGCAGGTGATCGAGAAAGGTCTTCACCGCTGCAGGACCGCCCAGCGAGGCTCCGAGAATCCAGACTTCCTCAGCCACCGAACCCGGCGCCGCCGGCGTTATCCAGTGTGGCAGCGTAGGCGCGTCCACCGCATCTGGCGTGGACTCGGCCAGCTCTTCAATGTCGTTGGCGGTATCCAGCTGCTCCAGATGCCCGAGCTGTTTTTCCAGCTTGTCGAGCAGCCGGCGTTCCCAGCGGAAGTATTCCGTGGTGCCGGGCTTGGGAGCCTGGTCCAGGCCGAATAAGACCGGTGCTTCTGTATTTTCCAGCAGATGCTCGAACAGTGCCGGGTGATCCGCTTCGTCTTCCAGGGTCACCAGCCAGAGCGCCGCGTCCGGAAACGCCGGGTAGTCCATCAGCCGCTCGGGATCTCCCGAGAAGCTGACGTCCAGGCCAAATTTTCCGGTCGCCGCCTGCAGCCGATGCCGTTGCAGCACCACATCGGACACAATCCCGACGCCAGGCCGGCCGTTAGGGCCGGCCATCACCGGTTCCCGGTCAGCCGCTTGATGGTGTCAAGCAGCTCGGTTTCCTGGAACGGCTTGCCAAGGTACTCGTTGACCCCGATGGCCAGAGCACGTTCCCGGTGCTTCTCGCCCGTCCGCGAGGTGATCATGCAGATCGGCGTATCTTTCAGGTTGTCGTCGTGGCGCACAAAGCTGGCCACTTCGAAACCATCCATACGGGGCATTTCGATATCGAGCAGGATGATGTCCGGCCGGTGGTCCTGAAGCTGGGCAACGGCGTCGAGACCATCTTTGGCGGTCACCACTTCCATGCCATTGCGTTCCAGCAGACGGGAGGTCACCTTGCGCACCGTAACGGAGTCGTCCACCACCATAACCGTCGTGGCCTTTTCCTCGTAGCGGGCGCTGTCCCGTGCCTTTTCCAGATTCGCCAGGCGCTGGCGTTCGGACAGGATGTCGGAGCGGATCATCGCCGGCAAGTCGAGGATCACAACCACGTTGCCGTCACCGAGAATGGTGGCACCGGAAACGCCCCGGACGGAACTGAACTGCGGTCCGAGGGATTTAACCACGATTTCCCGGCTACCCATCAGCTGGTCCACCTGCAGAGCCATGGGCTGCTCCGCGCCGCGCACCAGAATGACCGGCAGTGGCAGAGCCTGGCCCTGAAGCTTGGGCTGGTGGTCACTGTTGAGCAGGCTGCCCAGGTACTGCAGGCGATACTGCTGGCCGGCATACTCGTACATGGGGGCGTCTGGCTTGTAGTACTCTTCCAGCTCGTAGGTGCTGACCCGGACAATACCTTCGATGGTGTTGAGCGGGATGGCGTAGAAATCTTCCCCGGTGGACACCATCAATGCCCGGTTGACCGACACGGTGAACGGCAGGCGTACGGTGAAGGTGGTGCCACGGCCCAGGGCGGAATCGATGTCGAGGCTGCCGCCGAGCTGTTTGATTTCGCTGGCAACCACGTCCATGCCCACGCCACGACCGGAAATCTGGGTAACCTGCTGGGCGGTGGAGAAGCCCGGCTGCAGAATGAACTGCAGGATTTCCCTTTCCGAGAGGTCTTCGTCGGCGCGCATCAGGCCCTGGCGAACGGCCTTGTCGCGGATAACGTCGGACGGAATGCCTTTACCGTCGTCCATCATCCTCAACACCACATCACCGCCTTCCCGGGTCAGGGACAGAACCACTTCACCTGTGGCCGGTTTGCCTGCCTTGGTGCGGTCTTCCGGCGTTTCGATGCCGTGGTCCAGCGCGTTGCGGAGCATGTGCTCAAGCGGCGCGACCATCCGCTCCAGAATGTTCCGGTCCATTTCCCCTTCAGCATTGCGTACGTCGAAATCGACTTTCTTGCCGAGTTCGCCACTGATCTGGCGCACGATGCGGCGCAGACGGGGCACCATGGAGGAGAACGGAATCATCCGGGTCTTCATCAGACCTTCCTGGAGTTCCGTATTGATTCGTGATTGCTGAACCAGCAGGGTTTCGGTGTCCCGAACCCGCTCGGACAGGGTTTCACGCAAATCAGCAAGGTCCGAAGTGGATTCGCTCAGGGCCCGTGACAGCTGCTGGATGGAGGAGTAGCGGTCCATTTCCAGCGGATCGAAATCGTCGCCGTAGTCCGGCCCGTGCTCCTGCTCGGCCCGGAACAGGATCTGCGCTTCGGTTTCGATATCCATGCGCCGCAGCTGTTCCCGCAGACGTTCGATGGTGGCGGCCATTTCGTCCAGGGTGTAACTGAAATCACTGCTCTGTTGCTCCAGGCGACCCCGGGTAATACTGGTTTCACCGGCCAGGTTAACCAGCTCATCCAGCAGCGGTGCCGATACCCGAATGGTTTCCTGGGCGGCTCTCTGGGCATCGGCGGCTTTCTTGCGCGCCTGGGCCGCGGATTTCTCCGGTTTCGCAGGTGCCGGAACCGGTTTGGTCGGGGCTGGCTCCGCAGTGGAGGCCTTTGGCACCGGCGCGGGTTCTTCGCGAACCGGTTCGGGTGCTTTCTCCGGCTGCGGGGCAGGTGCCGGTGCGCCGGATTCAAAGCGTTTGCGGATATCCGCCACCAGCGCGATGATGGCATCGTGATCGCCGGTGATGGCCTGCCATTGCTCCTCGGTTGGCGCGTTACCGCCCAGATCGATCAGGCGGGTCTCGAAAGCATGAGCCTTGTCGCCAAGCTCGGAGAGCTGGGACAGACGGGCACCGCCTTTGAGGGTATGCAATGCCCGTTGTGCTTCCCGGTTGAAGTGCTCATTGGCCGGCTCACGACGCCAGTCATCGAGTAGCTGCTCCAGCTGGTCCATGATTTCGCCAGCTTCTTCCAGGAAGATTTCGAGCACTTCCGGATCCACGGAGTCCGCTTCAGCCGTTTCTGGCTGTGGCGATTCTGTTCCGGATGTGTCCTCCGCTGGTGCGGTAGTGCGCAACGCGTCGATCAGGGCCGTGTCGGCATCGGGCTTGCGACTGTCTTCCAGCGCATCAAGCATGGATTTCAGGCTGGCCGCGGCGCGGTCACTCAGGCCAAGCATGGCCGACTGGCCCCGGTCGCCGGCAATCAGCTGGTCCAGGGCGTCGGCCCAGACTTCGGCCAGATCCGCAATCGGGTCGACATCCGACAGTCGCGCGCCGCCCTTCAGGGTGTGCAGTTCCTGCTGCAGGCGGGTAATGCCAGCCAGTTCCTCCGGCTCCTCACGCCACTGGTCGAGGCACTCGGTAATGGCCTCGTGGATTTCCAGGCCTTCGTCCAGGAAGATGCCAACCAGATCGTCGTCGGTGGCGTCTTCCAGGCTCTCGCTGAGGCTGGACGCGGATTCTTCGGATTCTGCCGCCGGCTGTTCACTGATTTCCAGTTCTTCCAGTTCGCTAACGTCGCGCTCACCCGGCTCTGACTGCGGCGGTGCCTCGGAAGGCAGGGATTCGCCGCGCAGAATGGCCTGAACCTGATGCACCAGTTCTTCGGCTGGCGGGCACGGCTTCTGGGTCGCCACCTGCTCTACCATCTGAGCCAGGCGGTCGTGGCAGGCAAACAGCAAGTCGGTCATCTGACCGCTGGCTTCAAGCTGGCCTTCGGCCACTTTTTCGAACAGATCCTCAAGCACGTGAGTGAGATCGCCGATGGCCTCGACTCCGGCCATGCGGGCGCCACCCTTGAGGGTATGCACATCACGCTGCAGTTCGGCGGCAACCTCCCGGTTCGAGGGGTCTTCGCTCCAGGTATGCAGGGCACTGCCGGTGGAGTTGATCAGGTCGTAGGCTTCTTCCAGGAAAATGCCCACCAGTTCCGGGTCCAGATGGGACAGATCGGTGGCCTGGAGCTCTTCCTCCTCTGCACCTTCAGTTTCTTCGGTGCTTTCCTCGAGCTCGGGCTCCGGCAGGGTCAGCTCTTCGTCTTCCGGCTCCGCAGAGTCATCGGTGTGTACATCGGTTACCGGGCGAGTGCCGCGGGCGCCATCGATGTAGGCATGAATCTCGGTGATCAGATCCGGCGCGGGCCTCGGCGCCTCACTGGCTTCAAGTGCCTCGACCATGCCGGCAAGCCGGTCATGGCAGCGGAACAACAGATCAGACAGAGTGTCATTGATCGAGAATTTCTGCTCGGTCAGTCCTTCAAACAGGTTTTCCAGTTCGTGGGACAGGTCACCCACGGCCGGAATGTCGGCCAGTCGGGCGCCACCCTTGAGGGTGTGCAGGTCACGCTGGAGCAACCGCAGGAGGTCCAGGTTTGAAGTGTCCTCGCTCCAGCTGTGCAGGGCTTCCGCGGTGCTGTCAATCAGGTCGCGGGCTTCCTCCAGGAAGATTGCTGCCAGCTCGTCGTCCATGGCCTGATCGTCTTCAGACGTTTCCGGCAGTGGCGGCGTTTCTGTCAGCTCAGGTTCTTCTGTTGCCTGCTCCAGTTCATCCATTTCCAGGCTGAGGTCGATCTCTTCCAGATCCTCGGTGAACTGCTGCTCGAACTCATCCGGTTCTGCGGGCTCGGCTGCGGTTGCCTGTGCCAGCGCCTCGAGTTCCTGAATCAGTTCCTGGCTGGGTTCAGTAGCCAGCCCGGCCGCCACCTGATCCATCATGTTAATCAACTGCTCATGGCCGGCGCGCAGGGTCTGGAATACATCATCGCCCGGCGGCAGGCCCTGCTCTGAAATCGCGGTGTAGGTGCGGGTCAAAGCGGCGGCCAGTTCGGCAACATCGGGCAGATTGGCGTCCGTCGCACCCTGGGTCAGTTGCTCCAGTTCGGCACGGAGGGTTGCCAGTGCCTCGTCCTGCTGCGGGTTTTCAGACCAGCGATCGAGAATGCTTTCGGCATCCAGAACGATATCCAGGCCTTCACCCAGGAACAGCTGTACCAGCTGTGACGACGATTTCCTGGCGGGTTGTTCGTCGTCTGCCTGGGCATGGCTGGTGAGTGTCTGCTCACACACCTGGTGCAGGCGCTCAAGGTACTCGTCGGTGCCTGCCAGCGGTGCCTGGGGATTCTCCCGAATCTGGGCAAGCCCTTGGGTCAGGAAGCCCGCCGCATCACTGATCAGCGCCAGTACGTCGCGGTCTGCCCGTTTGTTCTGAGCCCGGGATTCTTTAATAAAGCGCTCAAGCGGCGTAATGACTTCCGCAATCGGCGCGATACCGGCGGTGTTGGCACTGCCCTTCAGGGTATGCAACGCCCGAGAGAGATCGTCCGTGTAGGCGGCGGTAGCTTTGTCGCCCGCAGACTCCAGGTACTCCTTGATGGTCTGCAGATGGGTTTCGGTTTCGTTCTCGAAGATATCCAGCAGCACCGGATCCACTTCGTCTTCTCCGGGCAGGGCATCATACTCAATGCTGTCTTCCGGAGTGACGGTACCCGCCGTTGTTTCCTCTGCAGACTCTGTGTCGGTGTCCACCAGCGGCATGGCTGTGGCATCGGGAATTTCGCCATTGGCCAGGGCATTGGCCCGCGCCTCCATGGCAGAGGTGTTCAGGCTCGGCGCCTGGCGTTTCTCAAAATCGGTGACCAGCGCCGGCACCGAATCGGTGACATCCTGAAGCAGCTGGGCAATATCATCATTCATGAACACGCTGCCGTCGATCACCCGGTTCAGCATGTTCTCGACCGACCACGCCAGCTCCCCGATCACGGTAGCGCCAACCATCCGGCCACTGCCTTTCAGGGTATGAAAGGCCCGCCGAACTTCTGCCAGGGCACTGCGGTCATCGTGCTGACGTAGCAGCATGGGCAGGTATTCGCGAATGGTGTCGAGTACCTCGCCAGCTTCCTCAATAAAGATCTCGAGGATTTCGTCATCAATGAGATCGTCACTGTCGTCCGCTTCTTCAACTTCGCTCGTTGGCGCGGTAGCGGGCGTTTCGGGAATTTCGATTTCGTGCTCGGCGGCGCCCTCGTCTGCAGTTTCTGCTTCGCCTGTGGTCTCTTCGGCCGCCTGTCCGGTTTCTGCGCGTCGGGTCGTTGCCAGCGCTTCAGCCTGTTCAATCAGCTCGTTGACGTCGCCACTGGTCTCGCCGTTCCGGAAGTCCTCAATCAGGGAAGGAATACGGGCGTTGACCTGGTCCACCAGGGTGAACATGTCATCGGTCGGTTTGATGGTCTGGTCGATGACCCGATTGAGCAGATTTTCCACCGACCACGCCAGTTCGCCGATGCTGGTGGCGCCGACCAGGCGGCCACTGCCTTTGAGGGTATGGAAAGCCCGGCGAACTTCCGTCAGAGCTTCGCGATCGTCGTGATCCTGGCGCAACCTCGGATAGAACTCGTGGATGGTCTGCAGAACTTCTTCCGCTTCCTCAACAAAAATGCCGAGGATTTCATCATCCAGCAGCTCGGCATCAGAGGTTTTGGCCTCTGGTGCGGTGGTCTCTTCGGCGCTGGCCTCAGGTTCTTCAGCCACGGGTACTTCAGCCGGGGCCTCTTCGGTTTCTTCCGTCAGGCTCCAGGTGGGCTCCTGTCCGACCGGGAAGCCGAGACTGGCGAGGCTGTCTTCGGCCACGCGCAGGATAGCGTCGTTATCGCTGATGCCATCTGCCAGTCTCTCCAGGTAATACTCGATACTGGTGACGGCATCGGCCAGGGTGTCGAGCTGTTTCCAGTCCGGCACCTGTTTGTTGCTGAGCAATACGTCGGTGACATAACGCTCGGCTGAGGCGAGCATATCGGCAACGCGATCCAGTGGCACCAGGCTCAGACCGCCACGGATACTGTGCAGGAGTCCGGGTACGTGTTCGATTTCACGGGCATCCCACTGGGAGGCAATGAAATTGACGATGGCGGATTTAACCTGCTCCAGGGTATTCCGGGATTCGCGGATCAGCGCTTCGCTGGCCTCTCCGAGTTCACGGGAGCCCATGTTGATGGCGGAGGCTTCCTCGGCCGAGCCGGAAGACTGCTCCGGGCGTCGCTCACTGTCGAGACCAGCCAGACTGGCCTCCACGTAAAGCAGGGCACCGGCAATGTCCATCAGGGTGCCATCGTCGACCACTTCGGCCTGCTGGCAGAGTTTTTCTACCAGTTCAATCTGTTCGGTGACGACCTTCCGTGGAATGCCAAGACCAAGAACGGCCAGGGTGTTGGCAACCTGACGCAGGCCGGGCAGTAACTCGTCCAGTTCGCTGTTCTGACGAAATTCGGCCCGCACAAACAGGTCAAGCTGATCTTTCAGTCGAGCCAGTTCTTCGTTGAGGGCACTGACCACGGAGTGGATGGCGTCCCGGCCTGGACCGGATACCCGGTTGCGGGCGGCATCCACGTCGTCTTCCGAGGGCAGGGCGCTATCCAACTGATAGGCCTGACGCAGCGCCTGAACCTGAGGGCGATCGAGATCCCGGGCGCGGGCGACGTAATACAACAGGTGTTTGAACAGCGCTTCCGGAACCGGCTGCTGAAGGATATCCGCATGTTCGTCGGTGAGCCGGCGGATCTCGGAATCCAGTTCCCTGAGCAGGGATTTGACGGCGGTGTTCACCGGGTTGACCCGGGCTTGCAGAGTGTCGACAAAGGCACTGGCCGCTTTCCAGAGTTCGCCCCGGGGCGTTTTCTGGCACAGGCGCACCAACCGCTGGATTACCTTCTGCATGTAATCGAAATGGGCGTCGAGGTCCGCCTCGCGAACCACGCCAGCAAGGGCAAACTGGTACATCTGGCGCAGCTTGCGCAGGTGGCCCAGGACTTTTGGATCGTGCAGGCGTTCAGACACCTTGCCGCTGACCCTCATCTGTGAAGCAGAGAGATCCGGCTTGAACAGGGAGGTGTCGGACAACAGGGAGTCGCCCCGGGCGGCCCGGAGATCGTTGAGCAGCGGCAGCAGAACCATGGGAAAGTCATCGCTGCTGCTGCCAATGTGCTCCAGATACTGTGGCAGCTGCAGAATGGCCTGCATCAGCACGTTGACGGCATCGTCAACGCTGGTCACGGTTTCGTTGAGAATGGCCTGGGTCAGTTTTTCCATCTCTTCGGTGAGCAATGCTGCACCGTAGAGTTCCACCATTTGCAGGGTACCGTGTACCTGGTGAAGGTAATTCAGGCAGAAGCGCAGGCGCGCAGTGTCGTCGCGATTCTCGACATACGCTTCAAGTGCATGCTGGCCCTGGGTCAGCGTGTCCTGTATCTCTCCCCGAACCCAGTCGAGGGCGATGCTGTCATGGTGATTGCCCATAACCACTCCGGTTATTCTTCGTCGGACTGGCGCTTGATCCACGCCAGTACATGTTCCGAGGGAACCCTCTGCAGGCCCGGTGGCTGCCAGTCGGTCAGTTCACCCTGGCCAAGCACCAGTAACCCCCCCGGTGCCAGACGCTCTGCGAGCCGTTTGACGATCTCCCGTCGGCGCCAGCGACGGAAGTAGATCAGCAGGTTCTGGCAGAAGATAATGTTCATCCCGTGCATGGGTGCTTTATCCAGATCCAGAACATTGAGCCTGGTAAAGCACACCCGGTCACGGATGCTGTTCACAATTTCTACGGTATTCCGCTCCGAGGGCCGGAAATACCTGGCTTTCAGGTCTTCTTCCATTCCCAGCAACTTGCGGGCATTAAACCGGCCCTGGCGCGCTTTTTCGATGGCCGGCTGACTGATGTCCGAGCCGGTTACGCCGAAGAGCGGTTGCACGCCCAACTGAGCCATGCCCTCGTTCAGGATCATCGCGAGCGTGTAAGGCTCCTCGCCGGTGGAGCAGCCAACACTCCAGGCCTCCAGGGCCCGCTTCCTGAACTGTTCCCGGGGACGGGTAAGCACATAATCCGCCACCAGCCGGAAGGCGTCCGGGTCCCGGAAAAACCGGGTTTCCTGAACAGTGAGCCGGTCTACCAGTGTGGCCCACTCCCTGACAGCATCCGGGCCGGATACGATTTTCTCGTAATAGGCCTGGTAGCTGCTGCAACCGATTTCGCGCATCCGGATGCCAAGATTGGTTTCCAGAAACGAGCGCCGTTCGGTGGTCAGGGTTATGCCGGTGCGGTGCTCCAGCAAGGTCTGCCACTGGCTGAACTGCGCGTCGTCCATATCCGGAAGACGGCGCAGTGACCAGATGCCTTCGGCGGGTGACAGTTGGTTATGCGTATGCGCCATAGACCGTCATCTGCCCCGGGCCGGTGATCAGCTGACCACCGGTACGTCGCTGTTTTCCTCTTCTTCCTGATTGGCCATTTCCTCATCCGGCAGGGTGAAGCCGGCAACGGAGGACCGCAGCTCGGAGGCCATTTCTGCCAGGTTACCGATAGACTTCGCGGTAGCGTTGGTACCGGAGGAAGTCTGGGAGGTGATTTCCTGGATAACGTTCATGGTGTTGGAAATGTGCGCCGCAGAGGATGACTGCTGACGGGCGGCGTTGGAGATGTTCTGGATCAACTCCGCCAGGGACATGGATACGTTCTCGATTTCCTCGAGGGCGATACCCGCGTCCTGGGCCAGTCGGGCACCACGGACCACCTCGGCGGTGGTGTGTTCCATGGAGATAACGGCTTCGTTGGTATCAGACTGGATCGTCTTAACCAGGGCTTCAATCTGCTTGGTTGCTGCAGAGGAACGTTCCGCCAGGCGCTGAACTTCGTCCGCAACCACCGCGAAGCCCCGACCCGCGTCACCGGCCATGGAGGCCTGGATTGCCGCGTTCAGGGACAGGATGTTGGTCTGGTCGGCAATGTCGTTGATCAGGGATACGATATCGCCGATTTCCTGGGAGGATTCACCCAGACGCTTGATCCGCTTGGACGTTTCCTGGATCTGCTCCCGGATGTTATCCATGCCGCGAATGGTGTTCTGTACCACTTCTGCGCCTTTCTTCGCGATCGCAACCGACCGCTCCGCAACCGCGGAGGATTCGGCGGCGTTCGAGGATACCTGGTCGATGGACACGGCCATCTCGTTAACCGCAGCGGAGGCGCCGGCAATTTCCTGGGCCTGGTGCTCGGATGCATCGGCGAGGTGCATGGCCGTGGCCTGAGTTTCCTGGGCGGCGGAAGCTACTCGTACCGCAGTACCACGAATGGCCTGTACCAGGCCGCGCATCTGGTCGATCGCGTAGTTGATGGAGTCGGCGATGGCACCGGTGAAGTCCTCGGTTACCGTGGCCTCTGTGGTCAGGTCACCATCGGCCAGATCGGCCAGTTCGTCCAGCAGTCGCAGGATCGCGTTCTGGTTCTGTTCGTTCTGCTCCTGGGTGGTAGCCAGACGCTCCTGGGCGTCGCGGTACAGGGCAAGACCGATAAAGACAACAATCGCAACCATGGCGGCCAGGATGGCGAAGGCCAGGGTCGGGCTGATCAGACGGGAACTGGACTGGGTAGCGAAGTTGTCGGCCAGAGTCGACAGTTCGGCCAGCAGGTTCTCGGAGTTCTGGAAGATGTCACTTGCGGCGGTACGAACCTTGAAGAGGTCGGGAGAGGCTTCAAGGATCGCGTCTACGTTCTGGGAAACGAACTGGAACAGCTCGTCAACCGCTTCCAGACCATAGATGGCGTCTTCGTCCGCTACGCGGGAGATGCCCATGGCGGGATTGCCGTTGAGCTGGCCGTCAAGAACCCGGCCGAACAGGCTGGCGTCCCGGCCGAAACGGTCGGCCGCGATAACGGCGTCTTCGTCACCGGACAGTACGTTGTTAACGGAGCGGACAATACGCTCTGCCAGCAGCGACTGACGCTGGGCCAGAGAGATCTGTTCGGCAGGTGCACCGTTATCCAGCAGAATCTGAACGATGTCGTCGTATTCCACCTGCAGCTGGGGAATGGTTTCGTTCAGGGTCCGGGCTACTTCGTGCAGGCCGAGTACTGCATCACGGGTAGAGAGGATGCTGTCGGCGTTTTCACGAACGGTGTTCCAGTGTTCCTGTACGCCACTTTGCTGGGCCAGTTCACTGGGCGGGAGGCCGGTTTCCGGGTTGCCCTCGGTCACGTTGGTCCAGAGCTGCTGGAACTCATCCCGCGAACGACGGAGTTGGTCGAAGGCCTCGGCGGTACCACCTGCGGCCTCGGTCGCGTTCTTCGCGATCTCCTGGGAGAGTACCCGCATTTCCGCGGTGTTGGCGATGTACTGCTGGTCGTGCTGACTGTCCTGGTTAATGATGAACAGTACCACAACGAGCAGGACGGTAAGTGCAATCAGCGCTGCGATCAGGCCGGCAACCAGTTTGTTGCCTCCCTGTCCCATACTGAGTCTTCCGGCTCTGTTTTTCATTTTCTGGCTCCCGGCCTCTTTCTTCTGGAAATGGCAAGTATGTGTAGCGGGTTTCAGACGGTCAGGGTGATGTTCCTGCCAGTACCATCACCCTTACCACTGTGCAACATCAAGAAAACGTTCGTCTTCCACCAGATCGGTGGCTGAGAACACTTTCCAGACCTCCTCATTGCGCTCGTAACCGCCGCTCACAAACGGACGAACGCTGTCGGGCACCCCGTCGGGGGTGGCCCTGAAACTGTCTTTGGCGAAGTACTGCATGCCCAGTACGCTGTCGACGACCAGGCCACTGAATACGTCGCCCTGCTCAACCACCAGAACCCGCCGTTCACGCAGGCTGCGGGAAGAGCGGGGCACATCGAAAAAGGTGGCGAGATCGACCAGGGGTAGCAGGCGGCCGCGAACATTAGCCGCTCCCATCAGGAACGACCGAACCCCCGGAACATGGGTGAACCGGGGCACATGCAGGATTTCGGTAACTTCGCCCATGGGGGCAACATAGCGCTCGCCCGAGAGAATAAAACCGATGCCGTTCCAGAGTTCAACGGCTTCCTGTTGTTCCGGCAGACCGGCGGCCATGGACCGGCTGCGCTGGGCGATATCCGTCAGAACGGCAAAAGGGGCGGCCTGGGCGGACATGCGTACTCCAAGGTTGGGGATCAGGCAATCAGGCTGTTGATTGTTTTGATCAGGTCGTCTTCGTTAACTGGCTTGACCAGATAACCCTTGGCACCCTGGCGGGTTCCCCACACCCGGTCAGTTTCCTGATCCTTGGTGGTTACGATCACTACCGGGATGGAAGCGGTTTCCGGCGCACGGGTCAGCTGGCGGGTCGCCTGAAAGCCGTTCAGGCCGGGCATGACAACATCCATCAGCACCAGATCCGGAGTTTCCGCGCGGGCCTTGGCCACACCATCGGCGCCATTATCTGCGGTCAGCACTTCGTGCTTGTGTTTTTCCAGAATGGTGGAAATTTTCTTAACTTCAGTTGGCGAGTCGTCAACAATCAGAATGCGGGCCATGGTTTCCTCGATGGTTCTGTGTGTCAGCAGGGGTTACTGTTCCGCCTGAGGCATGTATTGGCGGATGGTGTTAAGCAGCTCATCCTTGCTGAACGGTTTGGTCAGATACTGGTCCGAGCCTACGATTCGGCCTTTTGCCTTGTCGAACAGGCCGTCCTTGCTCGAAAGCATGATAACCGGCGTCTTTTTAAAAGAGGAATTGTTCTTGATCAGTGCGCAGGTCTGGTAGCCGTCCAGGCGGGGCATCATGATATCGACAAAAATGATGTCCGGCTGGGAGTCGGCAATCTTGGCCAGAGCGTCAAAGCCGTCTGTGGCAGTGATAACCTCACAGCCAACCTTTTTAAGAAGGGTTTCCGCGGTGCGACGAATGGTCTTGCTGTCGTCAATCACCATGATCTTCAGGTTCTCGAAGTTGTCATCCATTGTCCAACTGCCTTGCGCTCTAGCGACTGTCGTTATTTTCGAACGGGGGTTTTAACACAAACGTTAAGGTTGTTCTATAAACCCCGCTCATTTATAGAGTATCCATGGCTGGATAAAAAGTATTAGTTTGTGACCAAATGTACTTCTGCCGCTGCCATCACGGATTTATCTGCGGATTTCTCCGGATGCATTCGCGGCTCGGGTACAATACCATCTGACCTCTCAGCATAGCACTTAATAACCGGTTCGCTCTGCTGACCGGTTCGTGTTTTCTTACCGACAGTTCCAGGAGACGCTATGACAATCCGGCTGGGGATCGTGATGGATCCCATTCAGGATATTCACTTCAAGAAAGACAGTTCTCTGGCCATGCTGCATGCCGCCCAGAAACGCGGCTGGGAAATCGAGTACATGGAACTGCCGGATCTTTATCTTGCGGGCGGCCAGGCTCGGGCTCACACCCGTGGGCTGACTGTGCACATGGATCCGGACAACTGGTACAGCTTCGGCGCCAGTCAGGATCGTGCGCTGGGTGACCTCGACGTCATTCTGATGCGGCAGGACCCACCGGTGGATCGGGAGTTCCTGATGGCCACCTATATACTGGAATCGGCGGAGCAGCAGGGCGCTCTGGTGGTCAATCCGGCGGCCACCCTGAGGGACTGCAACGAAAAACTGTTTGCCACCCAGTTTGAAGACCTGACACCTCCGCTGATCGTGACCCGCTCTGCCCAGCGTTTCCGGGAATTCTATGCCGAGCATGGTGACATCATCATGAAGCCGGTGGACGGCATGGGTGGCCGCTCGATATTCCGGGTCAAGCAAAACGACGCCAATCTCGGGGTCATCATCGAAACCCTCACCAATTACGGCAGCCATCAGGCCATGGCCCAGAAGTTCATCCCCGAAATCACCGAAGGTGACAAGCGTATTCTGCTGATTGAGGGCGAGCCGGTACCCTATGCCCTTGCACGCATTCCGTCACACGGTGAGAATCGCGGCAACCTGGCCGCCGGAGGTCGTGGTGAGGGCCGGGAGCTGACCGAGCGTGACCGTCAGATCTGTGCCCGGGTAGCGCCGGTGATCAAGGAAAAGGGCCTGATGTTCGTGGGGCTTGATGTCATTGGTGACTATCTCACGGAAATCAACGTCACCAGCCCCACCTGCATTCGTGAGCTGGATGCGGCGTTTGGCATCGACATTGCCGGCATGCTGATGGACGCCATCGAGCGACGTCTGGCCAGAGACTGAAGACCGATCACAGCTTTTGAGCGCACAAGGAGACTCAGGAACCGTCATGGCAACCCAGGTTAGCGATTTCGATCGGTTTTCCTTCACCCTGTTTATGGCATTGGCCGTTCATGCCATGTTGGTGTTGGGGATTACCTTTGCCCCGGAATCGCCCCGGTCTTCGGCTCAGACCATGGAAATTACCCTGTCCCAGTTCGACGATGAGCAGGCGCCGGAGAAAGCCGATTTTCTGGCCCAGACCAGTCAACAGGGCAGTGGCTCGGAAGAGCAGGCCATGGAAATGACCTCGCCCAATCCCTCCGAGATCAGTCAGCCGGAGCTGGCTCAGGTGCAACCCGAGCCACAGACCACCACCCGGCCTCAGCCGCAACAGGAGCGGGCGGTCGTCCAGACCGAGACTCACACCGAGCGCCAGGCGTCAAGGCCCGAGGAGCGAAGCGAGCCCCAGGAAGAGCCCTTGCCTCAGAGCGAGAAAAAGAGCCTGATGGAGCGCAGCCTGGAGATTGCCAGCCTGGAGGCGAGGTTTGACGCACAGCAGCGGGCCTATGCCCGCAAACCCCGGGTAATGCGGGTAACGGCAGCCTCGACCCTGAAGTCCAGCAACGCCTGGTATGTGCAGAACTGGGTGAGCAAGGTGACCCGGGTGGGTAACATCAACTATCCCACCGAAGCCAGGCAGGCAGGCATCTACGGCACCCTGCGCATGCTGGTTTCGCTGAAGAAAGATGGCACAATCAAGGAAGTGGCAATCCTCCAGTCCTCCGGCAGTACGGTGCTGGATGATGCCGCAATCCGAATTGTGCGTATGGCCGCTCCGTTTGCGCCTTTCCCGGAGGAAATGCGTCAGGACGTGGACGAACTGGAAATCATACGCACCTGGTCATTTCAGAGACGGGGGCTTACATCAGGATGACGGCCGAACACGACACCACAGGCAGTCTCAGGCACCACTTCCTGGTGGCTTCGCCCTGGTTGGCTGATCCCCGCTTTCACGGTGGGGTGATCTACCTTTGCGAACACTCGGAAGAGGGCGCGCTGGGGCTGATGATCAATCAGCCGCTGGATATCCACCTGGGTGAGATCCTCGAGCAGCTCGACATGCACGGCGGGGAGCTGGACTTGCCGGTATACACCGGCGGGCCGGTTCAGCCCGAGCGCGGCTTTGTTCTGCACTCGCCGGGCCGGCAGTGGCAGAATACCGCGCGAGTCACCGACGAAGTGTTGTTGACCACCTCCCGGGATATTCTGGAAAGCATTGGCCGGGATGAGGGGCCGGAGTCGTTTCTGGTGGCACTGGGTTACTCTGGCTGGGGCGAAGGTCAGCTGGAGGAAGAGCTGGGCAGCAATGCCTGGTTGACCTGCCCTGCCAGCACCGACATTCTGTTCCGCACGCCGGCAGACCAACGTTACCAGGCGGTACTCCGCCTGATGGGCATTGATCTGAACCAGCTCAGTGATTCGGTGGGTCATGCCTGATCCCGGTAACCGTCGACTACTGGCCTTTGATTTCGGCACCCGGCGTATCGGGGTGGCGTCAGGACAGGAAATGCTCGGAACCGGCCAGCCCCTGGCCATGCTTCCGGCCAGGGACGGGATTCCCGACTGGCAGCAGATCGAGGCGCTGCTGGCGGAATGGCAGCCGGATATTGTCCTGGTTGGCCTGCCTCTGAATATGGATGACACCGAAAATGACATGTGCGCGCGGGCCCGCAAGTTCGGCAAGCGTTTGCACGGCCGCTACCATGTCACGGTCGAAATGGTGGATGAACGACTCACCAGCTACGAAGCCAAGGGCGAGGTGATGGCCGGTGGTGGCAGTCGCGATTTCGGCCGCCACGGCGTCGATGACCGTGCCGCCGTGCTGATACTGGAAACCTGGTGCCGGGAGCAGGCCGGCTGATCTGATAAACGAGGCTGTAATGACCGCATTGCTTGATATAGACCAGCTGCTCGACACTTTGGAATCCGGCCTGCGTCAGATTCTCCAGGCGCGTGGCGTAGATGACCCGGTGCTGATCGGAATCCGGACCGGCGGTGTCTGGCTGGCGGATGTGTTGGGGAAGCGCCTGGGTATTGCCCAGCCTTTCGGAGAGCTGGACATCTCGTTCTACCGGGATGACTTCAGCCGCATTGGTCTGAACCCCCGGGTGATGCCGTCCAGTCTGCCGTTTGATACCGAAGGCCGGGACATCATCCTGATCGACGACGTGATCATGAGTGGCCGGACGATCCGGGCTGCCATGAACGAAATATTCGACTACGGCCGTCCGGCCAGTATCATACTGGCCACGCTGATCGATATGGGCGCCAGGGAACTACCAATCCAGCCGGATGTGGTGGGACGGGCCCTGACGCTGGAAGCCCATCAACGAGTGAAACTGCGTGGCCCCGAGCCACTGCGCATTGAAGTACAGGAATCCGGGCAGTAAACCTTCCCAACTGATAACAGGCGAGCCATGACCGCGAACGACCCTTCCCCGAACCACTTGCAGCTGACCCGGGATGGTCAGTTGCGGCATTTCCTGACGCTGGATGGCCTGGGCCAGCCACTGCTCACGGATATTCTCGACACCGCCGACTCCTTTATTGAGGTGGGAGAGAGAAGTATCAAGAAAGTGCCCCTTCTCAGAGGCCGCACCGTAGTCAACCTGTTCTTTGAATCCAGTACCCGGACCAGGAGTACGTTCGAACTCGCGGCCAAGCGCCTTTCTGCCGACGTCCTGAACCTGGATATTTCTACCTCAGCTACCTCCAAGGGTGAATCCCTGTCCGATACCCTGCTTAATCTGGAGGCCATGGCTTCGGATATGTTCGTAGTGCGTCA
This sequence comes from Marinobacter sp. EVN1, assembly GCF_000475375.1. Classification (NCBI taxonomy): domain Bacteria; kingdom Pseudomonadati; phylum Pseudomonadota; class Gammaproteobacteria; order Pseudomonadales; family Marinobacteraceae; genus Marinobacter; species Marinobacter sp. EVN1. The sequence continues at coordinate 45,101 of NZ_AXCB01000017.1, read as the reverse complement.
TTCCCAGAGCGGCGCGCCGCATTTCATAGCCGAGAGTGTGACCCCGGGCGTTGCCATCATCAATGCCGGTGACGGCCGCCACGCCCATCCCACCCAGGCGATGCTGGACATGCTGACCATCCGTCAGCACAAGGGCCGATTCGAAGGCCTGAAAGTTGCCATTGTCGGGGATGTGCTGCACTCCCGGGTGGCGCGCTCGCAGATTCGTGCTTTGAATGTGCTGGGCGCGGAAGAGGTGCGGGTGATTGCTCCCGGCACGCTGCTGCCCAGAGATGTCGAGGATCTTGGCTGTACCGTGGAATACGATATGGCCCGGGGCATGAAAGACCTGGATGTGGTGATCATGCTGAGGCTTCAGAAGGAGCGCATGGAAGGTGCCCTGCTACCCAGTGAACGTGAGTTTTACCGTCTGTACGGGCTGAATCAGGAAAAGCTGGGGCTGGCAAAGCCCGATTGCATCGTTATGCATCCGGGCCCGATCAACCGCGGGGTCGAGATTGAGTCGGCAGTGGCCGATGGGCCCCAGTCGGTCATTCTTAACCAGGTCACCAATGGTATTGCTATCCGGATGGCGGTGATGTCCATGGCCATGGGTGGTCAGATGGCGGAGCGTCAGCAAAGACAGCAGGAACAGCAGGAGGGCCGGGCATGACAGCGTCAGCGAACTGGAATGAGGGCGGCCTGAAACTGACCGGCGGGCAGTTGTTTGAGCCGGGCAAGGGGTTGATCAGTAACCCGGGCTTGTTGGTGCGCAATGGTCGCATAGAGGCGGTTGGAGAGCAGGCCCAGGCAGCCGAGAGCGCCGCAACACTGGACGCCGCCGGGCAGGTGATCGCGCCCGGTTTTATCGACCTGTGCTGTAATCTCCGGGAGCCGGGCAATGGCCAGAAGGGCAATATTGCCTCGGAAACACGAGCCGCCGCCCATGGTGGTTTCACCACGGTCTGTGCCTCGCCGGAAACCTCGCCGGTCAATGATTCCGGTGCCGTGACCAATCTGATTCTCGACAGCGTGGCCTCCCGAGGTGTGGTTCGGGTGCTGCCGATCGGTGCCATCACCCGTGGCCTTGATGGCGATATGCTCAGTGATATGGCCGGCCTGAAAGCAGCCGGTTGCGTGGCGGTCGGCAATGGTTCCCGGGGCGTGCGCAATGCCCGCATTCTGCGCCGGTGTATGGCCTATGCCCAGACCTTCGGACTGACCGTGATGTTCAGTCCGGAAAATACGGCACTGGCGGCCGATGGCTACGCCCATGATGGCCAGGTCACCACGCGTCTGGGGCTACTGGGTATTCCCGAGGTGGCCGAAACGGCCGCGGTTATGGAAATGCTACTGCTGGCAGAAGAGACCGGGGTGCGCCTGCACCTGAGCCAGCTGTCCTGCGCCCGCAGCGTCGAGATGCTGGCCCAGGCCCGGGATCGCGGCGTGAAGGTTACCGCCGATGTTGCCATGCACCAGTTGGTCTTCACCGAGTCGGCCCTGGCCGGCTTCGACAGTCGTTTTCATGTCCGGCCTCCCCTGCGCGGGGAAGCCGACCGTCAGGCGCTGGTGGCCGGTGTGCGGGACGGCGTTATCGATGCAATTGTGAGTCAGCATCAGCCCCATGATTCCGCGGCCAAGCAGGCCCCGCTGCCCGCGACCGAGCCCGGGCTGTCAAGCATCGAGAGCGTGCTGTCCCTGGGTCTGGAGCTGGTACAGAATCATGAGTTGGAGCTGCCGGATTTGCTGCGGGCACTGACCGCCGGGCCGGCGGCTGTGCTGGGCCGGGAAGTGGCTCTGACGGCCGGCTCTGCCGCTGATCTTTGCCTGTTTGACCCGGATGGCCACTGGCAGCCTTCCGCAGCAACGCTGCTGTCGGCTGGGCGGCACGCTCCGGTTCTGGAACGAGCCCTGCCAGGGGAGGTGAAACTCACCCTGGTGGCAGGTCGCACCGCCTGGCAGGCTCCCGGTACCCCACTTTGAAAAATGAGGCAGAGGTGGCTCCGCCTCTGTCGACATCATCACAGAACTCGCCGGTTTTGCTGAAAAACCCTTGATGGCAGGCACCTGAGCCAACGTATTCTATGACCTGACCCTCTACGGTCAGGTCATAGAATACGAGAGCCAGTCACCCGGATGTGACCGGCCCGACAATAAAAACTCAGGAGTCATCCCGTGAAATCAATCCGCTTTTCCCGCCGGCTCGCCATGGCGGCCGTCCTGTGTGCCAGCGTGGTGGCACCCTCCCTGGTTCAGGCCCAGGATGAAATCCTTGAGCGCAGTTTCTGTGTGTTTGACCCGGTTGGTGCCAATGGCCCGCTGTTTGCCATTACCAAGGAGTTCCAGCCGGTGGCCCTCAAGCGAGGCATCAAGCTGGAACTGCGTGCCTACACCGATGAAAAAGTAGCGGCCGAAGACTTCAAGGCCGGTCAGTGCGATGCCGTGTTGCTGACCGGCACCCGTGCCCGGGAATTCAACAAGTTTACCGGCAGTCTCGAAGCCATGGGGGCCGTGCCGGGTGAAGAAGAAATGCGCCTGTTGTACAACACCCTGAGCCAGCCCAAGGCCCGGCCGTTCCTGGTTGACGGTCCCTATGAGGTTGCCGGTGTCTTTCCTGCCGGGGCCATTTACCTGTATACCCGCGACCGGGCCATTGATTCGGTCGAGAAACTCCAGGGCAAACGCATCGCAACGCTGGATTACGACTCGGCCTCCGTGCGCATGGTCCGTCATGTCGGAGCATCGGTGGTTGGCTCCAACTCCGCCAACTTTGCCGGCAAGTTCAATAATGGCAGTGTCGACCTGGCCTATGCACCAGCCGTGGCCTATCAGCCTCTGGAACTCTATAAGGGCGTTAATTCCAAGGGTGGGGTGTTCAAGTATGCCCTGGCGTACATGAACTTCCAGGTCATTATTCATCGGGATCGTTTCCCGGAAGACGCCGGCCAGATGGTTCGGGATGAGTCCATCAAGCGGATTGATCAGGCCTACGAGATCATTGCAGAAGCGGAGTCCGGGATTCCTGCCGACGTCTGGATGCACCCGCCCCGGGAAGACGTGGCCGAGTACGACAAGATGCTGCGCCAGGTTCGTCTCTCACTGTTGGAGGACGGGGTCTACGACGAGCGCGCCATCAAGTTGATGAAGGCGATTCGCTGTCGGGTGGATGGCTCCCGTTCGGAGTGCGCCTCCTGAGGCACTGAGCGGCCCGCATACAGCGGGCCGCAGGTGATCAGCGGATGGCGTCTTTCAGGGCCTTGCCGGCCTTGAAACCCACGGTCTTGCTGGCAGGGATCTGGATGCTTGCGCCGGTTTGCGGATTGCGTCCGCTGCGGGCTTCCCGGCTGCGGATGTTGAAGGTACCGAAACCGATCAGTGTCACGTCTTCTCCCCGCGCGGCAGCCGCCGATACCTGGTCGGTAAAGGCGTTGATTACCTCTCCGGCCTTTTCCCGGGTAAGCCCGGTTTTGTCGGCAATGGCAGCAGCAAGTTCAGGTTTGCGCATCGGATACTCCTGATTATTCGTTCTGATTGTTGTTGGTTATTGCCTCGGCCAGGCCGGAGGCTGAAGCAATCTATAGTGGCTTTGGGCTGAATCTGCAAACCTTCTTCGGTAACGATATGTTCCCGGAGGCGTCATTTGCGGGATCGGTCTCATAAACCCGGGGCGGAGTTCGTCATAATGAACGCCGGTTACAGACTGTAACAAACGGTGCAGTCCGCCCCCATCTTCTGGACAAAACACAAGAACAAAAGGTTGAAAGGTATGAAGGGTTTCCGGAGATCCCCGACAACATCATCTGGGCTTCGCGGCATGATGGCGACATTGACTGCCGGTCTCCTGCTGAGCGGCTGCGGGGCGGTCAATAACATGATCTACAAGACCACGGGGGATGTCATGAAGGGCTTCTCCCGCAACCATACCGTCCCCTACCTCATGGAGTCGGACGATCTGGCCATGGGCTGTTCCATGAGCGAGGCTACCGCGCCGCTGTTGATGTCGTTTGGTCGGGTAACCAGTGAGCCGGATCAACTGGCAGTCATGCTCTACCTGTCTTCGGGCAGCTGTGCGGAAGAGCAGGCCAGGGAGCATGAGCTGGCAGGGTTGGCCGCCATGTACGCCATGGACGCGACCGCCGCGGAAGACGCCTTTATTCGCCAGAAGCGTGCTCATACCCTGGCCGCTCGCCGCTATCTGAAAAGCTGGCAGCATCACAATAGCCACTATGGCAACCCGGATGAAACCGAGTGCCCGGATTTCGACGATGACATGGACGAGTTCATGTACATGGCCGGTTTGCTGTCCGGGCTGCAGGCGCTTAACGCCCAGATCCAGGCCACTTCCTCGGTGGGCGTTCCGTTCAATACCGGCTCCGTGGTGGGCCGTGCTACCCAGTGTCTGGATAACAAGAAATGGTGGGGCGCCCCCATGGGCCTGCGTGCCACGGTCTGGGCCATGATCCCGGGAACCCAGCCGCAGGGTGAAGATGCCTTCGAGCGCCTGGCCATTGCCGCGGAGCAGGGCGAGGAAGCTGGCGTCCGACTGGGCCATGTGTTCCAGGCCATTGCGGCTATGAACAAGAATGATGAAGCCCTGGTGAAGTCGGTTATCCGGGACCATGCTGAATCCCTTGAGGCCAATCCGGCCAGCGAAGAGTGGCGGTTTGTGGATGCCATGGCGACCAACATGCTGGTGGCGATTTCGGATCGGTTGTGGGTGGAAAACACCGGCCACCGAACCCCCATCGGGCAGTTCGGTGCCTTCTGGGACGACCAGCGTGAACCGGTCGAGACCATGGATCTGGATGACCTGTTGTAACCATCATTAAGCCGAGTAAGCCGTTATGCCCCAGGGTGGTTTTCGTCGTAGTGGTCTGGAGTGGTTTTCATCGCTGCCGGCCTGTCTGTTGTTGCTGGCTGTGGTTCTGTTCTCCACCAGCAGTGATATTCATAATCAGATGTTGCGCGCTGGTGAGCAGCTCTGGAGCGGTTATTACAAGCTGCGCATGGACCCGGTACAACCGGAGTGCGACCTCAACCGGGATATTGAGGCAGAGGTCGCTCGGGAGCTGGCTGAGCAAGCGCCGGCAGACGACCCGATGGCAGCACTGCTTGGCACCCATGAAAAAGACCCCCGGGAAGTCCGTCTTGCCATAGAGCGCTCGGTGGCGGATTGCCGGGCCGCTCACGCCAGTTACGAAGACCTGCAGGACAAACTGACTCCCGGTGTGAAAGCCTATCGGGCGGTAGAGCTTTTTGTAGCCGACCTGATCGCGTTCGGGCTCACAGCCCAACGCTATGTTCTGGTGATTCTGGTGATGCTGTGTGCGGTGACCGCCACACTCACCCGCCATCACATTGCCATGCGAGCCATGGAGACCCGGTTGGACTACACCGTCTCCTATACCCTGCAAACCATTGCCAACGCCATGTTGCTGGGCTCGTCGGTGATCTTCCGGCAATCCAGCCTGGCCAGCAGCACCACAGTATCTGGTGAGGAGCTGCTGCTGCACAATTTCTGGATTGTCGGCTTTGCCTGCCTGACACTGGCGAGCCTCTATCGCCTGTTCCGCGTGCCCGACAATCTGGCGCCGGGGGGCAATCTGAACCAGGCGTTTCTGTCGGTTCCGCTCTATACCGTGATGTGTCTGATTTCAGGTACTTACTTCGCGCTGATCGGTCATTCCTCCGGTATCGGGATCTATCTGGGCAAGATGATGGAGCTGGCCGACATGTTCCTGAATGTCGGGCTGTACGTGTGGGTGGGCATGATGCTGAAGCAGACGCGCCTGGCGACACTGGTTTTCAATATTTTCCGGCCCTGGCGTATGCCGCCGGAGATGCTGGCGGTGGTGGCTGTTCTGGTGGCGGCGGTGCCTACCGCCTATACCGGTGCTTCCGGTATTTTTGTGATTGCTGCCGGTGCTGTTATCTACAGTGAGCTCCGAGCGGCGGGCGCGCGCAGACATCTGGCCCTGGCGGCCACGGCCATGTCGGGCTCCCTGGGTGTGGTATTGCGGCCGTGTCTGCTGGTGGTGGTGATTGCCTACCTGAACCGCGAAGTGACGACCGATGAGTTGTTTGGCTGGGGCATCTGGGTATTCGTACTGACCGCCACCATGTTTGCGATGGTGGCTCTCACGGTGAACCGGCAGAGCCAGTTTGACCTTGCCCCGGCGGCCGATGCCTTTCCGGCGTCCATTCAGGCTTTGCGGCCATTGATTCCCTATGTGATCGTGATCGCTGCCGTAGTGCTGTTCTACCGGCTTGCCCTGGATGTGAAGATGGACGAATTTTCGGCGCCCCGGTTGCTGCCGGTGATCATGCTGGCCATTCTGGTATATGAGCATATCAGCCTGAAAAATGGCCGGGGCCGGGCGTCCGGTGAGATCAATCACCAGGGGCTGGAGCGCAGCGTTCGTGGCGCGACCAACGATACCACCGCTGAGATTGGCGCCCTTTTGTTGCTGCTGGGGCTGTCGGTGAGCATTGGTGGTGTGATCGAGCGCTCCCACATCATGGAAACTTTCCCTCAGGCGTTCGACAGTCCCTGGTCTGCCATGCTGCTGATGGTAGTGATCCTGGTGATCCTGGGGATGATCATGGACGCCTTCGGGGCGGTGATTCTGGTAACCGCAACCGTGGCAACCATAGCCTACTCCAGCGGTATTCACCCGGTGCATTTCTGGATGGTGACGCTGGTGGCCTTCGAGCTCGGCTACCTGAGCCCGCCTGTGGCCCTGAACCATCTGCTCACCCGCCAGGTGGTGGGCGAGGCTGAGGTGCTGGCGGCCCAGCAGGAAGGTGGAACCTTCTACCAGCGCCATGAACGCATCATCATGCCACTGATTGCCATGGGTATTTCCCTGGTACTGGTGGCCTTTGTGCCGTTGCTGTTCTACGCCAACTGATCGCTCTGCCGGCGGCCTGTCTGGTTTGTGTTCTCAAACCAAAGGCACAAAAAAAGCGCCGAGCTTTCGCAAGGCGCTTTTTTTATGGCAGTGGGAAAGCGGCTTTAGCCGGCTTTCGGGCCCGCCTCAACAATGGCGTCGGCCACGTCGAACTTCTTGAAGTTCTCCACGAACTGGGCAATCAGCTCCTGGGCCTTGCCATCGTAGTAGTCCGGGCTGACCCAGGTGGTGCGCGGGTTCAGCAGCTCGGTGTCTACGCCCGGAACATGCTTGGGCACGTCCAGGTTCAGGGCATCCAGGTGCTCAGTTTCGACGTCGTCCAGATCACCGTTCTGGATGGCGGCAATGATGGCGCGGGTGGTCGGAATGCTGAAGCGCTTGCCTTCACCGTAGGGGCCGCCGGTCCAGCCGGTGTTGACCAGAAATACCTTGCTGCCGAATTCGTCGATACGCTTCATCAGCAGCTCGGCATAGACGCCGGCCGGGCGCGGGAAGAACGGCGCACCAAAGCAGGTGGAGAAGGTGGACTTCAGCTTGGAGGATGAGCCCATTTCGGTGGAGCCCACCAGCGCGGTGTAGCCACTCAGGAAGTGGTAAGCGGCAGCTTCACGACTCAGGATGGATACCGGAGGCAGAACGCCGGTCATGTCGCAGGTCAGGAAGATGATGTGCGAGGGCTCACCGGCACGGTTCTCGATCACGCGCTTTTCGACGTGCTCGAGCGGATAGGCGCAGCGGGAGTTTTCGGTCAGTGAAACGTCGTTGTAGTCCGGCTCGCGGGTCTCCGGATCAATCATCACGTTCTCGACGATGGCGCCGAAACGGATGGCGTCCCAGATGATCGGTTCGTTCTTCTGGCTCAGGTCGATGCACTTGGCGTAGCAACCGCCTTCAATATTGAATACGGTGCCCGGGCCCCAGCCGTGCTCATCGTCACCGATCAGGAACCGGTGCGGGTCTGCAGACAGGGTGGTTTTGCCGGTGCCGGACAGGCCGAAGAACAGGCATGTCTCGCCGGTTTCACTGACGTTGGCTGAGCAGTGCATGGGCAACACGTCTTTCTCGGGCAGAAGGAAGTTCTGAACCGAGAACATGGCTTTTTTCATTTCGCCTGCGTAGTGCATGCCGGCCAGCAACACCTTGCGCTTGGCGAAGTTGATGATGACGCAGCCGTTGGAGTTGGTGCCATCACGCTCCGGTACACACTCGAAATTAGCGGCGTTGAGAATCTGCCATTCTTGCTTGTCGGCCGGATTGAAGCTATCCGGGCGAATGAACAGGTTGCGGCCGAACAGGTTCTGCCACGCGGTTTCCGTGGTCATTTTTACCGGCAGGTAGTGTTCCGGGTCGGAACCAACGTGAACGTGAGAGACGAAGCGGTCTTTTTCAGCGATGTAGGCTTCAACGCGATCCCACAGGGCATCGAACTTTTCAGCATCGAACGGGCGGTTGATCGGACCCCAGTGAATGTCGTCGGCGGTGCTGGGCTCCTCGACGATAAAGCGGTCCATAGGAGACCGGCCGGTACGCTCACCGGTGGTGACCACCAGAGAACCGTTGGATGCCAGCTGGCCTTCGTTCCTTGCTAATGCCAGCTCGACCAGTCGTGCTGTACTCAGATCATTATAAGTGTTGCTCACTTCGACCTCGCCCTCGGGATGTCTTCGTGATTGCCCAGGCCGTCCCCCCGAAAATTGACGGAAAACTGAACAATCGGGTCAATTCAGGCGCGCTATTATGCCAGAGACGCCTGCAAAAAACGACTGCCCTGAAAGCCGCGCCAGAGGCGGCTTCCGGGCAAGTTCAGTGACTGCTTAGTGTAACGTATGGCCGGTGAAAAGGTGATCAATGTCATTTCTATTAAAGCGATAGTTTGCGTGACAGAACTGGCAGTCCATGTTGATGCTGCCCTGTTCGTCGAGGATGCTGTAGCACTCGTCCTTGCCGATGGCCTCCAGAGCGGCCAGGGTGCGCTCCCGGGAGCAGCTGCATCGGAAGGCAACCGGATCCGGCTCGAACAGACGCACGGTTTCTTCGTGGAACAGCCGGTGCAGAAGAGTTTCACTGTCCAGAGTAAGTAGCTCCTCGGCTTCGATCGTCGCGGCAAGGTGGTTCACCCGGTTCCACAGGTCATCGTCGTCATCGGTATGGCCGGGCAGGCGCTGGAGTAACAGGCCTGCAGCGGTATCCTCGTTGGCAAACAGGAACAGGCTGGTGGCGATCTGCTCGGAGCGCTCGAAGTACTCTTCCAGGCAGCCGGCCAGGGTTTCTGATTCCCGTGGCACCACGCCTTGGTAGCGCTGGCCCTGCTCCGGGGTGATGGTGATGGCCATGCGGCTTTGTCCGAGCAACTCGTGCAGGGTTTCGCCGCTGACCGCATCGGCATCAAAGCGGGCCAGGCCGCGGATGTGGCGGTCATGGCTGCATTCGGCCATCAGCGTGCTCAGGGCACCTTCACCCGCTGCCTGCAGCGAGAGAGTGCCTTTGAACTTCAGGGTGCTGCTCATCAGCACGCTGGCTACCAGGGATTCTCCCAGTAGCTCGCGGACTGAATCAGGGTAGGGGGCCTGGCCGGTGATTTCCTTGAAACTCTCGCCCAGCTGTACCCAGGCACCCCGCACCTGGCTGTGTTCAAAGAGAAAGCGTTGGAACTGGTCGCGGGATGCCATGGTGTCTCCTGGAGCTGATGTATGGATTTACTGGGAGTTACTGAAACGGGGTTGTATACGGGTTGTCAGATACGTGGGATTAAATGATTAGAGACCATTCTGTTCCCGGAAGCGCTGGATATCCCGGCGATCTTTCTTGCTCGGCCTTCGAGCCGGGGGCAGCTGTGCAGCCTGCATGGTCTTGCGTTGCCAGGCCAGGTCTTCCCGCCGTTTCACGCTGTCGTCGGTTTCGTGATAGAGCTTCTGGGCTTCAGGGGCGCCCCGGCGTCGGTCGCTGATGTCGTCGACGATCACGATCTTTTCCTGCCAGCCCAGGCGCAGGGTCACTTTGGCGCCGGTCTCAACGATCTTACCGGGCTTGGTGCGCTGGCTGTTGTAGTGCACCTTGCCGCCTTCAATCGCCTCTTTGGCGAGCGAGCGGGTTTTATAGAATCGCGCTGCCCACAGCCATTTATCGAGCCGGACTTTCTGATCGTCTGCGTTCGCCGCCGTCATATCTCCTCACCTGTCGGGCACATGCCGCAATAACCCATTATAACCCCCTCATGGGGTGGATGGCACTGCTGTATGTGAGCGTAAGGCAGGCAGCACTTCATCGAAGTGATGAATGCCGGGAATGTCCGGGTGGTGGTCTTTGGCTGGCTGCTGGCTATCGGGGGCCAGAATCGCCAGGCACTGGCCAATACCGGCGGCCCGGGCACTCTCAAGCACCGGGAAACTGTCGTCGACCATCAGGGTAGATTGGTGGCGATAGGGGGAGCGGCTGGCAAGGTCCTGCCAGAACACCGGGTCCTCTTTGGGCTTGCCCAGTTCGTGGCTGGAGACGATGCCATCAACATGCTGATCCAGCCCGGTCCGTTGAAGTTTCAGGGCCAGAGGATCCGGATGGCAGTTGGTGACGATGACCGAGCGCAGTCCGGCCTGGCGCAGTGCGGCCAGGAAGTCGGTTACATGGGGGCGGTAGCCAATGCGGTCGCCAACTTCCGCCTTAAGGCCGGTTATGTCCAGGGCAAGGCGTTCGCTCCAGTAATCGGTGCAGTACCAGTTCAGTGAGCCCCGCTCGGCCATAATCATCGGAATCAGGTAGTCCCGGGCCTCGGTTGGGTGCAGGTCAAAGTGTTCGGCATAGCGCCTTGGCAGGTGCTCCAGCCAGAAGTGGTTGTCGAAATGCAGATCCAGCAGTGTCCCGTCCATATCGAGGAACACGGTATCGAGGGTTGACCAGTCCACCATAAACAAAACAGCCTGAAGAATTTTCTTCAGGCTGCCTCAGATCCCGGCCAGTGGCAAGCCGGGATTTTACGGATCGGTAAGCCAAATCAGTTGTCGGACTGCTCCACCGTTTCTGACTTGCGACCGGTGCGGGTGCAGCCCAGGCAGCGCACGAAGGTGGCCTTAGCCGGGCCAACCACCAGCACTTCACCGGCTTCACCGGCATTGCCGCCAAGCGCCGAGAATGGCAGGGATACCAGATACACAGCACTACCAATAATGGTTGTGGCCAGCAGCGCCGGGCGCAGCAACACCGCATCGGCGGTCATGGCCAGCGCAGACGGGCTTTCGTCCACGGCACGGGCATGGCCGAGCGATGAGAATGCCAGCAGGCAGGCTGCGACGGTGGCTACCAGGGTGCGGGAAATCTTGCGGGTCATGTCATTCTCTCCTGAACGTATCAGCCCGGTTGGTCAGGGCTCGCCTGTCTCTGTATTGCGAGCCAGCATGTTCGCGCTGCGTGCGGCGACCGGGTACTAGCACTCCATTAACTATGAATCATATTGCCTCAATTTCAAACGGTTTTTCGTTGAAAAGTGTGAGCCGTTGCGGAATCTCAGCGCTGGCATCGGGGGCAGTAAACCGTCGATCGGTTGTTCATGCGGATCTCTTTCAGCGGGGTGTTGCATTCGGTGCAGGGCGCTCCCGCCTTGCCATAAACCAGTAGCGACTGGGCGAAATACCCCGGTTTGCCGTCGCTGTTGACGAAGTCCCGCAGAGTGGTGCCGCCCATCAGTATGGCGGCGCTGAGGGTTTCCCGGATGGCCTCGGCCAGCTTGTGATAGCGGTCCAGGCTGATGCGGCCGGCTTTCCGTTTCGGGTGAATGCCGGCCTTGAACAGGGCTTCGTTGGCGTAGATATTGCCCACGCCCACCACCACATCATTGTCCATAATGAAGGATTTGACCGGCGTCTGTTTCTGCCGGGACAGGCGAAAAAGCCAGGCGCCGTTGAAATCTTCGGATAAGGGTTCCGGCCCGAGCGCGCTGATCAGTGGATGCCGGTTCCAGTCGGTAGTCCACAGCCAACAGCCGAAGCGTCGCGGGTCATTGAAGCGCAGGCGGCGATGATTGCCGAGGACAAGCTCGACGTGATCGTGAGTCATGGCGGGGCTGTCGTCGGTGATCACTCTGAGACTGCCCGACATGCCCAGATGGACAATCACGGAACCAGTCTCCAGGTGCAGGAACAGGTATTTCGCCCTGCGCTCCACGGCACGGATGGTCTTGCCCTCCAGGTGCTCGGCCAGATCCGCCGGCACCGGCCAGCGCAGGCTGGGGTTGCGGACAATTACCCGCTGGATGGTCTGGCCTTCGCAGTGAGGCGCGATGCCCTGACGGGTGGTTTCAACTTCAGGTAATTCCGGCACAGAGCCTCCACCAACAGACAGATTTTGAGACGAAACAGTGTAATCGGTAACAAAAAAGCCGCCAAACCTGGTTGTCCAGGCTTACACCTGTACGCTAGAGTGGGCCTAACGATCACCCCCTTCGAGTGCCAGCGACATCCCTCAGCAGTATCGCCTTTCGAAGTTAATCGAGTTTCGAGGATTATCTATGTGGTTTAACGGTCTTCTGGACCTTTCTGTGTGGCAGCTGATCGCGGTCACTCTGGTGATGACACACATCACCATCGTCAGCGTTACCCTTTATCTGCATCGTCATTCGGCCCATAACGCGCTGGATCTGCATCCCGTCCTCAAGCACTTTTTCCGCTTCTGGCTCTGGCTGACCACGGCCCAGAACACCAAAGAGTGGACGGCCATCCACCGTAAACACCATGCCAAGTGCGAAACCGAGGAAGATCCTCACAGCCCGGTGGTGCTGGGTATTCGCAAGGTGCTGTTTGAGGGCGCTGAGTTATACGCAGCTTCTGCCACCCCTGAAACCCTTGAGCGCTATGGCCAGCGCACCCCGGAAGACTGGGTCGAGCGCAACCTCTACAGCCGGTACAAGACCCTGGGTATTGCCTTGATGGCAGTGATCAACCTGGCGCTGTTCGGGGTGCACGGTATCTGGATCTGGGCGGTCCAGATGATGTGGATTCCGGTATGGGCTGCCGGCGTGGTCAATGGTATCGGCCATTACCTGGGCTATCGGAATTTCGAATGCGCCGATAACGCCCGCAACATCTCGCCGCTGGGTATCCTGATTGGTGGTGAGGAGCTGCACAATAATCACCACACCTATCCTAATTCGGCCAAGCTGTCTCGTCGCTGGTACGAAGTGGACATCGGTTGGGGTTACATTCGTCTGTTCCAGCTGTTTGGTCTGGCGACGCCGAAAGGCTACCGGCCTATTGCTCATTATGTTCCGGGCAAGCAGGCGGTGGACGTGGAAACCGTTCAGGCTATCGCCAATAACCGCTTTGTGATCATGCGCCAGTATCGCAAGCGAGTAATGGAGCCGGTGCTGCGACAGCAGAAAGCGTTGATGGACGACGAAATTCGTCCCCGTTATCGCAAGCTCAAGCAATTGCTGTCTCGCGAAATCAGCCTGATCAAGCCTCGGGAAAAAGAACATCTCGACACGGTGCTGGAGCGCAACGAAGTGCTCAGGCTGATCTACGAGAAGAGTCATGAACTCCAAGCACTCTGGCGCCAGCGCGGGCTCAAGCCCCAGGACAAGCTGCAGGCGTTGATGGAGTGGTGTCGTGACGCCGAAGCCAGTGGTGTTCGTTACCTGGAAGAGTTTGCCGCGCACCTGCGAGCGTATTCCTTGCGCCCCGCTTCCTGAGACAGGCCTGCCTGTAGGATACGCCGGAAGCCCCCCGTTACTGGGCTTCCGGTTCCTCACCCCGTTCAACCCGGAAAAGACAGTAGCTGACCTGGCCTGCTGATTTCTGTCGGTGCAGATGCCAGCTGGCCGGTACCGCCGGCAAGGCTCTTTCACTCTCGTGTTCGACATAGATCCAGCCACCCGGCTTCACCCATTGCTGGGTGTCCAGCAGCGGTATCAACCGTTCAAGCCAGCCTTGCCGGAATGGCGGGTCCATAAACACGATGTCGTAGCCCCGGCCGTCACCCTTTGCCAGAAACTGTTCCACATCCTGGCAGGCGACATCCCCTTTGTTGGTTCCCAGCAGCCGGAGGTTGTCCCGGAGCGCTTTGGCCAGGGCGGGGGTGTGGTCCACCAGCGTTGCCTGTGCTGCTCCACGGGACAGTGCTTCCAGTCCCAGAGCCCCGGAACCGGCGAACAGATCCAGGCACCGGCTGCCTGCCAGGTGGAAGTTCAGCCAGTTGAACAGGGTTTCCCGGGTGCGGGCCGGGCTGGGCCGCACGCCGCCGGCGTCCGGAAAGCGCAGTTTCCGGCTGCGCCAGTCGCCGCCGATGATTCTCAGTTCGCCGGTTCCGGAGCCTTTGCCTGGTGAGACGACGGGTTTTTTGCGGGCTGGGGGACGTCGTGCCATAGGGGCGAGGCTCCGGGGAAATCATGGATGGCTGATGTTTGCGGCTATGGTACCGGAATCCACGAGACCGGTTAATCCTGCCCCATCACTTGTGCCGGCCAGTCTGTTAGAATGCTTCACTTATTTTGGCGAGCTGAGGTTCTTGTGTCCTCTTCGCGAACCTGCGGCCTGTGCCCGCCCTTTTTTCAGACAGATGGATAGATTATGACGGCAGAGTGGATTTCAGTCGGCCTGTTGGCCCTTCTTGTTCTGTTTTTTGTGCTGGATATCGCCGGCAACCGCAAGCGTGCGCCCCGGCCCAAGCCGGTACCTCAGCGTAAGCCGGAGGTGGTCAGGGGGCCGGCTCCTGTGCCAGCGGAACCGGAGGCCGAAACTGAAGTGCCGCCTGAACCCGCGGCAGAAGCCGCTGAGCCGGAAGCGGCTCAACCGGCTGTTGAGCCGGCTCCCGCGCCGGAACCCGTTCCGGCGGCGGAGCCTGAGGTTGAGCGCGAACCGGAAACCCGAGTCAGTGTCTTCGAACGCATCAAGCAGGGTCTGGGGAAAACCCGGGCCAGCCTGACCGGTGGTCTGGCCGACCTGTTCTCGGTGGGCAAGAAGATTGACGAAGATCTGCTGGAAGAAATCGAAACCACGTTGCTGATGGCCGATGTGGGTGTGACCGCCACCTCTGAGATCATCGACGCCCTGACCGAGAAACTCGAACGCAATCAGCTGAAAGATGGCGAAGCCCTGCGCAAGGCGCTACGGGATGAGTTGCATGGCCTTCTCAAGGACGTGACCCGGCCGCTGGAGATCGATGCTGGTAAACAGCCATACGTTATCCTGATGGTTGGCGTGAACGGTGTCGGCAAAACCACTACCATCGGCAAGCTCACCAAGAAATTCCAGAGCGAGGGTAAGTCGGTCATGCTGGCCGCTGGTGACACCTTCCGGGCGGCGGCGGTTGAGCAATTGCAGGTCTGGGGCGAGCGCAACAACGTTCCGGTGGTGGCCCAGCATACCGGCGCAGACAGTGCATCGGTAATTTTCGACGCCATCCAGTCTGCTCAATCCCGGGGTGTGGATGTGGTGATTGCAGACACCGCCGGTCGCCTGCAGAACAAGGACAACCTGATGAACGAGTTGTCCAAGGTCGTTCGGGTGATGAAGAAGCTGGATGAATCTGCGCCTCATGAGGTGATGTTGGTGCTGGATGCCGGCACCGGTCAGAATGCCCTGAGCCAGGCCCAGGTATTCCAGCAGGCAGTGGGTGTCTCCGGCATTACGCTCACGAAACTGGACGGCACGGCCAAAGGCGGTATTGTGTTTGCGATCGCCCGTCAGCTGCAGTTGCCAATCCGCTATATCGGGGTGGGAGAACAGGCCGAAGACCTGCGCAGCTTCGATGCCGAAACTTTTGTGGATGCGTTGTTCGAAGACTGACGCCGTAAAGACGGAGTAGCTGCCCCGATGATCGAGTTCCGCCAGGTAACCAAACGCTACGACAGTGATCACACCGCACTCAGGGCTGTGAACTTTCACCTGGACCGTGGTGAGCTGGCGTTTCTGACCGGGCATTCCGGCGCGGGCAAGAGTACCCTTCTGAAACTGATCATGGTGATGGAGCGCCCGACAGCGGGTGAGGTGATCGTGGGTGGCCAGAAACTGAATAGCCTGCCCCGCCGACAGATTCCTTACATCCGGCGTCATATCGGTGTGGTGTTCCAGAATCACCAGCTGTTGTTTGACCGCACGGTGTTCGACAACGTGGCCATGCCATTGGAGGTGATGGGGGCCTCGCCGGAAGATACCGGCCGGCGCGTGCGGGCGGCACTGGACAAGGTTGGTTTGCTGAAAAAGGAAAAGATGAACCCCATGCAGTTATCGGGGGGTGAGCAGCAGCGGGTCGGTATTGCCCGTGCGGTGGTAAACAAACCACCCGTACTGCTGGCGGACGAGCCGACCGGTAACCTGGATCCCGAATTGTCTGCAGACATCATGCGGTTGTTTACCCAGTTCAGTCAGGTTGGGGTAACGGTGCTTGTGGCAACCCACGATATTGCTCTGATTAATGAAATGAATCGACGTACGCTGACTCTGAATCAGGGCCAGCTGGTTGCTGGCGGAGGTGTGAGTGGCCACTGACTCTCGCCAGAAGCCGGATAATCGCCGGGGCGCTAACCGTTCGCGATCACTGTTGAGTGATCAGGCCCGGAGTTATCTGGGCCACCACCGGAAAGTAGCCCGGGATTCTATCCAGAGAATGTGGAAAACCCCGGTAGCCAGCGCCATGACCTGGACAGTGATGGGGGTAGCTCTGGCCTTGCCGGTTGCCCTGCTGTTGCTGTTGACCAGCCTGCAGGGTGTGAGTGCAGGCTGGGAGAGCACGGCCAGGATTACCGCCTATCTGGCGATGGAACTGCCGGCGGAGGAAGCCCGGGGTATGGCCGCGGACATTGAAAGCGATGGGCGAGTGGTATCGGTTCAGCTGGTCGAGCGTGATCAGGCCCTGGCCGACTTTCGAGCCAGTTCCGGGCTGGACGAGGCGCTGGATTTCCTGGAAGAGAATCCTTTGCCGCATACGCTGCTGATTACACCCGAAGACAGCGCTCGCTCGGCAGAGGGCGTTCAGGCACTGGTGACGTTTGTCGAGAATATGAACGGTATCGATCAGGTCCAGGTCGACCTGGGCTGGCTGCAACGCCTGAACGCAATGACCGACATCCTTGCCCGCGCCGTCTGGGCGCTGGCTTTGTTGCTGGGGGCTGCGGTTATCCTGGTGATTGGTAACACGGTACGTCTGGCCATCGAGAACCGGCGGGATGAAATCCTCGTGGCAAAACTGGTGGGCGGAACCGATGCTTTCGTTCGTCGCCCGTTTCTTTACACCGGCGCCTGGTTCGGGCTCGGGGGTGGCCTGGTGGCGTGGTTACTGATTCAGGTGTCGCTCTGGTGGTTAAGCGGCCCGATCGAGCGTCTTGCCGGGCTGTATCGCAGTGAGTTTACCTTGCAGGGACCGGGATTCGATGGCGCGCTGGCATTGATAATCGTAGCGATGCTGTTAGGCTGGCTGGGCGCCTGGGTTGCGGTGAGGCGTCATCTGGATGACATAGAGCCGGGCGATATTGCTGGAGGCTGATCCGGATCGCGGGAAAACCGTATTGAAAAAAGAGCCTTTTCTGACGTAGTTTGGTTTATAGAGAAGCAAAGGCGATCTTTCCAGATGTATGATTTTTAACGTTTTACTGGGGAGTTCGGGAACTAATTGAGTTCTTGGCGGTCTCATATTGAGTTGCTATATTTAAAGGCTGTCAGGTTCGGAGGTTAATGCATGGGTACGAGTTTACAGCTGGTTGACAGACTGGTTCCGGGTGCGAATCTCGAGTCGTATATCCAGGCGGCGAGTCGCATTCCTGTTCTCTCCGTTGATGAAGAGCGGGAACTGGCAGAACGGCTGCACTACCATGGCGATGTTGAGGCCGCGCGTCAGTTGGTGCTGTCGCACCTGCGCTTTGTGATTCACATTGCTCGCAGCTATTCCGGCTACGGCCTGGCCCAGGCCGACCTGATCCAGGAAGGCAACGTTGGCCTGATGAAGGCCGTCAAGCGGTTTAATCCTGAGTATGGCGTGCGTCTGGTGTCGTTTGCCGTGCACTGGATCAAGGCGGAGATTCACGAATTCATTCTGCGTAACTGGCGCATTGTGAAAGTGGCTACCACCAAGGCCCAGCGCAAGCTGTTCTTCAATCTGCGCAGCCAGAAGAAGAAGCTGGCATGGCTGAATCACGATGAGCTGAAAGCGGTCGCCAATGATCTGGGTGTCGAGCCCCACGTGGTGCGGGAAATGGAAGGTCGCCTGGCTTCCCAGGACACCGCTTTTGACGGCCCGATGGATGATGACGAAGACAACGCCTACCAGGCGCCGGCTTACTACTTGGAAGATCGCCGTAGCGATCCGGCGGTTCAGCTGGAAAACGCTGACTGGTCTGAGGACTCCAATGGCCGGCTGATGCAGGCGCTGGAGCAGTTGGACGAGCGCAGTCAGGATATTCTGCGTGAACGCTGGTTGTCGGAGAGCAAGTCGACGCTGCATGAGCTGGCCGACAAGTACGGGGTGTCCGCTGAGCGGATCCGCCAGCTTGAGAAAAACGCCATGAAGAAGATCCGGGTGCAGATGGCCGAGGTCGCCTGAGGCTTTATTGCAGCCCGGAAGCTGAAAACGCCACCACCGTTCGCGGTTGGTGGCGTTTTTGTTTGTATAATCCGCCTACTTATATTTATCTGAGCCTTGGGGGCGGAAGCGCTTGGGAGGGCCTTTCCAAAAAACGCTCCTTGCGGCACATCCCTGTGGCGCTTCTGCTCCGCCATCCGTGGCTCCGCAAATTTTTGGAAAGGCCCTCCCAAGCGCTTCGTCATTCCTCGTGCGTGTAGGAAGAACAAATATGACTCATATGAACCTTCGAATTTCTTTTCTCGGCATCGGCCTGATGGGCACTCCGATGACCCGTAACCTGCTGGACGCCGGTTTTTCCATGACGCTCTGGAATCGCACCACCAGCAAATGCGAGCCCTTTGCCAGCGAAGCGACGATCGCCGGGACGCCCGCCGAGGCGGTGGCGGAGGCCGATATCGTGATCACCATGCTGGAAAATGGCCAGGTGGTGGACGATGTGCTGGTAAATCAGGGCGCTCTGGCTGCGGTGAAGGTGGGTGCGCTGGTGATTGATATGAGTTCGGTGCAGCCTTCGCTGGCGCGACAGCATGCCGAGCTGGCCGCAGAGCAGGGGGTGGGTTACGTGGATGCACCGGTGTCCGGTGGCACGGTGGGTGCGGCCGAGGCCCGGCTGAGTATCATGGCGGGCGGTTCTGAAGCCGATATCGAGCGGGCTTTGCCGGTGTTCAGCGCGCTGGGCAAATGCACCCGCATCGGGCCGGTGGGGGCCGGTCAGTTGGCGAAGCTGGCCAATCAGGCGATTGTGGGTATCACCATTGGTGCGGTGTCGGAGGCGTTGTTGCTGGCCGCCAAGGGTGGCGCGGATCCGGCCGCCGTGCGGGAAGCGCTGATGGGCGGGTTTGCCGGCAGCCGGATTCTGGAACTGCATGGCCAGCGGATGATTGACCGGGACTTCGCGCCGGGCGCTCCGGCCCGCATCCAGCTCAAGGATATGCGTATGATTCTGGATGAGGCCCGCTCGGAAAATCTGACCCTGCCGCTGGCCCAGCAGGTGCATAATGAATACCTTGCCCTGGTCGCCAATGGCCACAGCGATGTCGATCACAGCGGCCTGTTGCTGGAGTTGGAGCATCTGAACGGCTCCTTGATGGGTTCCCTGGGCCGAGGCCCCAAGCACTGAATTAACCGGAGAAATCTGCCATGCCCCGTTTTGCTGCCAACCTGAGCATGCTGTTTACCGAAGTGCCGTTTCTGGAACGTTTCGCCCGGGCCCGAAGTGCCGGGTTTCATGGTGTGGAGTATCTGTTTCCCTATGAGTGGTCGGCAGAACAACTGGCGGAGCGGCTTCAGAGCAACGGGCTGGAACAGGTACTGTTCAACCTGCCGCCCGGCGACTGGGCAGCAGGGGAGCGAGGCATTGCCTGTCTGCCGGATCGCATTGAGGAGTTTCGCGCCGGTGTCGAGCAGGGCATTCACTACGCCCGGATGCTGGGCTGCAAGCACCTGAACTGTCTGGCAGGTTTGAAGCCCGAATCCGTTGCCGAGGAAGAGGCCTGGCAGACCCTGGTGGCGAATGTGCAGTACGCAGCCGACCGCTTAGCCGAAGCAGGTTTGACCCTGTGCCTGGAAGCCATCAATTCGCGGGTGGATATGCCGGGCTTCATGCTCGATACCAGTGGCAAGGTGATGGCGCTGATTGAGGCGCTGGAGGCAGACAACGTGCGCCTGCAGTACGATCTCTATCACATGCAGATCATGGAAGGGGATCTGATTCGTGGCATCGAATGCCTGTTGCCCTGGATTGGCCACATTCAGTTCGCCGACAACCCTGGCCGGCATCAGCCGGGAACCGGGGAGATTAACTTTTCGAATGTTTTCTCGGCGATAGACAGACTGGGTTATGGCGGCTGGGTGAGCGCAGAGTACAGGCCTACCGGGGCGACAGAGCCGTCTCTGGGCTGGTTTTCTTAGGCAAACTGACCGTCGCCATAGGCGACACCCTCTTACAAGATCGTAACTGGCCGGTTCCCGGAGTTCTTCGTACCCTTGTTGTTAATGTTTTCCGCTATCAGGAGGAGCACCGGTGAAAGCGCTGGTAATCGAAGACGATCGGGATGTAGCAAATTATCTGCTAAAGGGACTGAGGGAATCCGACTTCGTGGTGGATCATGCGGCCGACGGCAAGGAAGGCATGATGATGGCGGCCAGTGAAGAATACGACATCATGATTGTCGACCGGATGTTGCCGGGTATGGATGGCCTTTCCATTATCAAGACGGTACGGGCCACGGGCAACCAGACGCCGGTGCTGATTCTCAGTGCTCTGGGCGATGTCGATGACCGTGTCGAAGGGCTGCGTGGCGGTGGCGATGACTACCTGACCAAGCCGTTTTCTTTCACCGAGCTGTTGGCGCGCATCGAGTCACTGATCCGGCGTAACCGTCAGGCGGCCGAGACCGAGACCGTACTGAAAGTGGCGGATCTGGAGATGGACCTGCTGGCTCGCACCGTAAAACGAGCCGGCCAGAATATTGATGTCCAGCCCCGGGAGTTCAGGCTGCTGGAATACCTGATGCGTAATGCCGGGCAGGTGGTTACCCGTACCATGCTGCTGGAGAAAGTGTGGGATTATCACTTTGACCCCCAGACCAACGTGATCGACGTGCATATCAGCCGTCTGCGCGCCAAGATCGACAAGGAATTCGATACACCCCTGCTGCAGACAGTGCGGGGGGCGGGATACATGTTACGTGAAACTGCTTAGTCAGCTCAGAACATCGTCTTTCCAGCTTGCCCTGCTGTATATGGTGGTGTTTGCCACCTCGGTGTTTCTGCTGTTGGCATTTATCTACTGGCGTACAGCCGGGTTCATGACTGCCCAGACCGACGAGACCATTGAAGCGGAAATCGCCGGCCTGGCGGAGCAGTATCGCAGTCGTGGTGTAAATGGTCTGATCACCATCATCCGGGAACGGGTGGCCAGGGATCCGAATGCCAAGTCCATTTACCTGTTGACCACAGACGACTTTCTGAAACTGGCTGGGAATATTGAAACCTGGCCAGAGGGCAGCCGCTCGTCTGACAGCGGCTGGATCAATTTTACCCTGAATCCCTCCGTTGGCTGGCAGGGCCCCGAGCGCCTGGCCCGGGCCCGGATCTTTGAGGTCCAGGGTGGTTTGCGCTTGCTGGTGGGGCGCGATGTGGATGACCTCACCAACCTCAAGCGGGTGATTGAAACTGCCATCAACTGGGGTATGGGAATCACCCTTGCCCTGGCGCTCCTGGGTGGCTTCCTGATGAGCCGAAGCACCACTCGCCGCATTGAAGTGATCAACAACACCTCTCGCCGGATCATGAATGGGCACCTGTCCCTCCGGATTCCGACCCGTGGGACCGACGACGATTTTGATCAACTGGCCGAAAACCTGAACCAGATGCTGGACCGGATCGTGTATCTGATGGAAGGCATACGCCATGTTTCCGACAGCATCGCCCATGATCTTCGCACTCCACTGACGCGACTGCGTAACCAGCTCGAAAACACGCTGATTACGGTCGACAATGACGAGGCGCGCGAGCATGTCGGGCAGGCTGTGGCGGAGGCTGACCAGCTGCTGGCCACCTTCAATGCCTTGCTGCGCATCGCCCGGCTGGAGACCCGGGGCAACTCGGCCGACATGAAAGTGGTGGCGCTGGATGAACTGGTCAGCGATGCCTGTGAACTCTACGAGGCCCTTTCCGAGGACAAGGATCAGAGTTTCTCTCAGGAACTTGAGCAAAATGTCCGGATTGAGGGAGACCGGGATCTCCTGTTCCAGATGATCAGTAACCTGATCGACAACGCCATCAAATACACGCCGGAGCATGGTGCCATCAAGGTGGTCGTTCGCCGGGACGGCGGCGGAGCGGTGTTTGAGGTTCAGGATTCCGGTATCGGTATTCCGGATGATGAGAAAGACCAGGTTTTCCAGCGCTTCTACCGGGTTGGCAAGAGCCGCTCGTTACCGGGCAATGGTCTGGGTCTCAGCCTGGTGTCGGCGGTGGCGGAGATTCATCAGGGCCAGATTCTGCTGAGTGATACCCATCCTGGTGAAGACATGCCGGGCCTGACCGTGACGGTCCGTATGCCAGCGTACACCGCCGTAAAAAAGCGGATCAAGGCCACACAGTCTGAGAATGGTGGTTCAACGGAGGAGGGTCGCTCCTCCGCAGAACCCGGCACGGCCTGAGATTACTGGCTGGCGCGAAAGCGGTTGATACGGCTCAGGACAGGGCCAAGTACCGCGTCGGCCCGCGACTCGACCTGCTGGCTGATATGATCAAACTGCGAGCGACGACGATCCACCTTGGCCTGAATACTGTCCCATTCGCCTTCCAGGTGCTTCTGTTCGGCCATCAGAAAGGCCGCAATATTGTGGCGATTGACGCGGCTGGTGATGCCCAGTTGGTCCAGCCGGAAACCCAGGCTATCCACCCCTTCAAGTGCCAGATTCATCAGTTTCTTGGTATCCATTAGCATATCTCCATGCAGAAAAGATCAAGTGTCATTGTCGGCCACGCTAATCCTTGGCGCTAGAGTGTTCAACCTAGATTGCGGAACGGATGCCTTGCCAAAAGGTAATCGCATGGCCACAGGCAGGTAATGGTCAATGTGCAGAATAGAGGGTGTAGATGCGGAAGCGGGCGGATGATCTGCTTGCTTCCCCCTCCAGCACAGCGCTAGCCTTATACCCCGTGATTCACGGGGTTTTTTTTGCCCTTCCGAAATGCATTGCTTCTTGAACCAGGACACCCATGGCCAACCAGACGCCTTCAGGCAACAACCGGCCGCGCTATATCACCCCCGAAGGTGAACAGGCGCTCCGGGATGAGCTGCAATTCCTATGGAAAGTGAAGCGACCAGAGGTTACCCAGGCAGTACGTGAAGCAGCTGCCCTGGGGGACCGGTCCGAGAACGCCGAGTACATCTATGGCAAAAAGCAGCTTCGGGAAATCGACCGTCGCGTACGCTTCCTCAGCAAGCGGCTGGATGAGGTCTCGGTGGTGGATCGCCTGCCAGAGGACCGGAGCCGGGTATTCTTTGGTGCCTGGGTGACCATCGAGGATGAGGACGGCAGTGAGCAGGAGTATCGAATCGTGGGTGCCGATGAATTCGATCTCGAAAAAGGCTATCTCAGTATCAATTCTCCGCTGGCCCGCGCGCTCATTGGCAAGCATCTGGATGACGAGGTATCGGTGAGAACCCCTGAGGGCTGGAAGCAGGTGGTGATTACCGATATCCGCTACCAAATGGCCTCGAACGACAAGTGAGTGCTGTCACAAAACTGGCTTTTGCCTGGGCAAAGCGTCATTTTTGGCGATAGACTGATCAAATATTGTCACCCGTCAGGGCAAATGGATGATCGGCTAGGGTTGGGATGAACGCCATGAACGTCAGGAAACAGACAGAGGAAAAACGAGCCGGGGCAGCGTTGCTGGCGTTGCCGTTGATGCTGCTGACGGTCTTGCCTGCCTACGCCCAGAGTGACGATGACGCCGCGTTTGAGTACGAAGAGCGCTCCACTATCGACACCATTCCGTTTCGCTCAGTCGCGGAAGAGGAGCTGGCCAATACTGTGATTGAGGGTGGGCTGGCAGCGCCGGCGGCCGGGGTACCGGTGCAGCAGGCAACGGATGATGATTTCTATCTGGACCCGCTGGCCCTGCAGCCGAGAGACCCGCGAACCGATCTGGGCCGTTCCGAGATTCCCGTCGAGATCCGTTTCAGTAATCCCAAAGTGATACCGGGCCAGAGCCACGGCAACAATTACGTGATCCGGCCACCCGAGAACCGCACCTACGATACCCTGAATACCAATCTCACTGGCCGTTAATCATCGGCCCTGCTGCCCGGGCTCAGGCAGCGGCTGAATCTGCAGCAGCAGTGGGCCTGCCGAGCACATCTTCGTAGAAAAAGCTCAGAGCCTGACTGGCCTGATTCAGTCGGGCCCGGGATACCCGGATCTTTTCACTCAGATAGGTCAGGAACAGTTTCTGATCCTCTTCGGCCAGGTTGTCCGGATCCTTAAGATCATGAAACAGCACAAACCGGCTGATCCAGTGCAGATAGGTTTGCTCGGCGCGTTGATTCAGTTCGCGTTTGCGGATGGCGGCCTGTACCTGGCCAATCATGCCTGGGCGCGATTGCTCCAGAGCCTCGGTAATGTCCATGGTGTTTACTCGTTCAAAAGCTTGTTTTTGTTATGTTGCGCGCATCATATGACAAACGTTTGAACGGCGCAAAATTTTGGCGGGTGCGGTGCCCCGCGGCCGGAGTGGCGGCGGGGCAGGGGCGTTACTTCAGGGATTCGAGTTTGTCGATGTACTGCTGCATGGCGTCATCGCTGGACATGCCCTTGAGTTTCTCCCAGGCGTCGTACTTGGCCCGGCCAACAAAATCCATCATGCCCGGACGCTTGCCGCTGACATCGCCTTCGGTGGCCTGCTTGTAAAGGGCATAGAATTCCAGTTTCAACTCGTTGGAAGGTTTGAAGTCGCCTTCCGCGGTCTGGATGTAGTTTACCGCTTCTTCGAATTTCGCTTTCAGGTCACTCATGTTGTGTCTCCGTGGTGTTGGTGGTTTTTTTCCATTCAAGTATGCCGGCAGTATAGCGACGGGGCTGGTTGGCGTCATTGACCGAAATAGCGGTTTTCCGGTCGCCCTGGCAATCTGGCAAAAGTTTGCCCAAGCACACATTTTGAGCCATCGCTGGCCAATTTTTGCTTGAGAACCCTGGGTGACCTGTGTACAGTTTTACGCGTTGTCTGCCAGGAGGGCAGACACCAAGGATCGATACAATTGCAAATGACTTGCACAGGGAGCACGCCATGTCTGCCAAAGACGGTTCCGTTGCGCCGAAAGAGCGCATCAATATCAAGTATGTCCCCGCCACAGGCGATCAGCAGGCCGAAACCGAACTACCACTGAAGATGTTCGTGGTTGGTGATTTCAAGGGTCACGCTGAAGAAACCCCCATTGAAGACCGTAAGGCCATTTCCGTCGACAAGAACAACTTCCGTTCTGTCATGAAGGAAGCGGGTCTGACGCTTTCCACCAGTGTTTCCAACAAGCTCGAAGACGGTGCCGACGACCTCCCCGTGAATCTCGAATTCCAGGGGCTCGAAGACTTTTCTCCGGACAGCATTGCCCGCCAGGTCCCTGAGCTCAAGAAGCTGATTGAGCTGCGTGAAGCCCTGGTTGCCCTCAAGGGCCCGTTGGGCAACGTGCCTTCGTTCCGTTCCAAGCTGCAGGAGCTGCTGGACAACGACGACGCCCGGGAAAAGCTGTTGGCTGAACTTGAGCTGGCCACCGACGGCGGCGAGTAATCGCAACACCGGAACCCGGTAACCTACACCGATTATCAATCACGTACTGAAGGGATGTGGTATGTCTGATACTGCTGTGCAGCAATCTGCTGCCTCCGAATCCGTAGCAGAAGGCTCTCTGCTTGACCAGGTCATGGCCAACAGCCGTATGGCGCCGGCCGATGAAGGCTACGATGTTGCCCGTAAAGGGGTGGCCACGTTTATTGCCAACCTGCTGAAGAGCGATGAAAAAGGCCAGCCGGTCAACAAGGCGCTGGTCGACCAGATGGTGGTCGAGCTGGATCGCAAAATCAGCGCCCAGATGGATGAGATTCTGCACGCGCCCAAGCTGCAGGAACTGGAATCGTCTTGGCGTGGCCTGAAACTGATGGTGGATCGCACCGATTTCCGCGAGAACATCAAGGTGGATATCCTCCATGCCACCAAGACCGAACTGCTGGAAGATTTCGAATTTGCTCCGGACGTGACCCAGACCGGCTTCTACAAGCACATTTATGCCGCCGAGTATGGTCAGTTCGGTGGTGAGCCGGTGGGCGCGATTGTCGGCAACTACGCCTTCAGCCCATCAACGCCGGACATGAAGCTGCTGCAGTACGTGTCGTCGGTTGGCGCCATGTCCCACGCGCCGTTCCTGTCCTCGGTTGCACCGTCGTTCTTCGGCGTCGACAGCTACCAGGAACTGCCGGCTATCAAAGAGCTGAGCGCCGTTTTCGAAGGGCCGAAATACGCCAAGTGGCGTTCCCTGCGGGAATCTGAGGATGCCCGTTACCTGGGCCTGACCGCACCGCGCTTCCTGCTGCGGGTGCCTTACGATCCGACTGAAAACCCGGTGCGCAGCTTCAACTACAAGGAAGATGTCTCCGGTGACCACGAGCATTACCTGTGGGGCAATACCTCCTACCTGCTGGCCACACGCCTGACCGAGAGCTTTGCCAAGTACCGTTGGTGCCCGAACATCATTGGTCCACAGAGTGGCGGTGCGGTGGAAGATCTGCCGGTGCACACCTTCGAGTCCTTCGGTCAGCTGGAAGCCAAGATTCCGACTGAGGTACTGATTACCGACCGTCGCGAATACGAGCTGGCGGAAGAAGGTTTCATCGCCCTGACCATGCGTAAAGGCAGCGATAACGCCGCGTTCTTCTCCGCCAACTCGGTGCAGAAGCCCAAGCAGTTCCCGAACACCAAGGAAGGCAAAGAAGCGGAAACCAACTACAAGTTGGGTACCCAGTTGCCGTACATGATGATCGTGAACCGCCTGGCCCACTACATCAAGGTGCTGCAGCGAGAGCAGATCGGCTCCTGGAAAGAGCGTCAGGATCTGGAGCGGGAACTGAACACCTGGATTCGCCAGTACGTGGCCGACCAGGAAAACCCGCCTGCAGACGTCCGCAGTCGCCGCCCCTTGCGTGCCGCGAAAGTGGAAGTCTCCGATGTAGAAGGCGATCCGGGCTGGTACCAGGTCTCCCTGGCAGTGCGTCCGCACTTCAAATACATGGGCGCCAACTTTGAACTCTCGCTGGTTGGCCGACTGGACAAGGATTAATCCGTGTTCGGCGGCACCGGCACTGACGGCGTTCGCAACACCGGCAGCCTGTTTGAACGGCTTGAACAGGCTGCCGCTCCTGCGGGCCAGAGCATGGGGGAGTTCACTCATGTGGTGGAATCCATCAAGCGCCACCTGGTGCGACTGCTGAACGCCCACCCGGGCAACAGCAGCAGCGCACCGGATCTTGGCTTGCTGGATTTCAACGACGCCACGCTGGGCACTCATGACCTGAGCATCCAGATTCGCGGGGCCATCCGTCAGTGCATTGAGAAGTTTGAGCCGCGGGTTAAGCGGGTGGATGTGGTGGCTATGCCACCGGGCCCGGACCCGTTGCAGTTGAAGTTCCAGGTGACGGTCTACCTGAACGTTGCAGGAAGCGATGATCGGACGACGATAGACCTGGTTTTGGATGATAAGCGGTACTACCGGGTTGTTTAGACTTGGTGGCTGGAGGAGATGGGGACACTTTTCTTCTGGGAAAAAATAACTCGCTTTGCTCAGACATCTTTTTTCCCGCCAGAAAAGTGTCCCCATCCCCTCCGGCAAACCTGAGTGGAATGCGGCCGAAGTTTTTGAAGGCAGGTATGAGAGTCAGGGTGTGGGTAGTCTTTCCAAAAGTGTGCGGAGCCATGGATGGCGGAGCCCAAGCGTCTCATGGACGGGCTAGAAGCGTCTTTTGGAAAGACTACCCACATCCTGGCTCGGAGCCAGACCGAGCAGTCAAGGTGCAGTAAACATGAAGTTAAACAGGTTCTACAGGGATGAGTTGAGCTTTCTGCGGTTGCAAGGCAGGGAATTTGCCGAAGCCCACCCGCAGCTCACCCGCTTTCTATCCGAACAGAGCACCGACCCGGACGTAGAACGGCTGCTGGAAGGCTTCGCCTTCCTGACCGGCAAACTGCGGGAAAAAGTTGAGGACGAGTTTCCGGAGCTGACTCATTCGCTGCTGAACATGCTCTGGCCCAATTATCTGCGGCCAGTGCCCAGCTGCACCATCATGCGCTTTGATCCACAGCTGCATGCCATCAGTGAACGTCAGGTTGTTGATCGTCATACCGAGATCAAGAGCCGCCCCTTGGGCGACGCCAGCCGCCAGACCCAATGCCGGTTCCGCACCTGCCGGTCGGTGGATATTTTTCCGATCAGTGTGGCCGAGGCTAATGCCGAGCACTCACGGGAAGTTTCCTCCGTGACCGTAGACCTGGCGCTGCATACGGACCAGCCACTGAATGGCATTGGCCTGGAAAATCTGCGCTTTTACCTGGGCGGCGACAACCACACGGCAGAGACTCTGTATCTGTGGCTGAACCATTACCTCAGCCGTATGGAACTGGTGGTGGGCGACCGTGTGGTCAGCCTGCCTTCATCCCTGTTGCAGCCGGTTGGCTTTGCGGCAGATGAGGCGATCCTGCCTTACCCCAAGAATGCTTATGCCGGCTACCGGATTATCCAGGAGTACCTGAGTTTCCCGGAGGCCTTCCGGTTTGTTGATATCACCGGCCTGAAATCCCGGTTGCCAGCGGTGCAGGCTGATGAGATCAGTCTGCGTTTCCACTTCAGCCGGATTCTGCCCCCGGACACCCGGGTAACCCGCGACTCCATGCAGTTGTACTGCACTCCAGCGGTTAATCTGTTCAGCCACGAAGGCGAGCCGGTAGACCTGAACGGTCGCCAGACTGAATACCGTATTTCACCCTCCAGCCGCTGCCCGGAACACTACGAGGTGTTCAGTATCGAGCAGGTTGAGGGCTGGCTGGAAGGTCGTTCCGGTAGAGGCGAGCCGCGCATCTACACGGCGTTCGAGAGTTTCCAGCATGAAGTGGAGCGAGATCGCGGCCGTACCGCCCTGTACTACCGGGTACGTACCCGGGAGAGCGTGCGTGGTGATGGTTTTGATCACTACATTTCCTTTGTTCGCGGTGATGAAACCGAATGTCTGAATCGTCAGGAAGCGGTCTCGCTCACGCTCACCTGCACCAATCGCCAGTTGCCACAACAACTGGCGGTCGGGGAAGTGTGCATGGCCACCGAGAGCACACCGGCCTTTGCCGCGTTCAGCAATATCACGCGCCCGACGGCGACCCTGCGGCCGACCCTGGATGGCAGCCTGTTGTGGACGCTGATCTCCAACCTGTCATTGAACTACCTGTCGATGCTGGATGTGGATGCCCTGCGCACCGTGCTGCGAGTGTATGACTTCCGGGCCCTCGTCGACCGACAGGCTGAGCGGGTGTCCCAGAAGCGGCTGGCGGGTATCACGGGCATCACCACCAAGCCGGTTGACCGCATGATTCGCGGGCTGCCGGTGCGCGGTATCCGCTCAGAGCTGCAGCTGGATCAGCATGGGTTTGCCAGTGAAGGTGACCTCTACCTGTTCGGCACGGTGTTGAGCCAGTTTTTTGCGCTTTACGCGAGTATCAATGCGTTTCACCAACTGGAAGTGGTGAATACAGACAATCAGGAACGGTACACATGGACGTTACAGCAAGGTCAGCAGCCGCTGATGTAGCCGGGCTGGAACCCGTTCTCGGCAACGCGCGGCGATACAGTTTTTTTCAGCTGGTGGATCTGATTCACCGGCACCATGGAGACGACCTGGAGCGTGGCGGTCACGATGAGCCCCGCCAGGAACGCATCCGATTCTCGGCCTCGGCCGGCCTGGGGTTTCCTGGCAGCGATGTGGTGTCGGCGCTGTCGCCGGAGCATGAGCACGCCCCCTATCAGATGGAAGTCAGCTTTCTGGGGCTTCACGGCTCCCAGTCGCCACTGCCCGGTTATTACCTGGAAGATCTAGCCTGGGAAGCGGGGCAGAATCTCGGTGTTCGTCGGCATTTTCTCGATTTCTTTAATCACCGGCTGGTGACCCTGTTCCATCGGGCCTGGCGCAAATACCGGTACTACATCCGATTCCAGCCCGGGGCCAGCGACGGTTTTTCGGAACTGGTGTTTGCCCTGACCGGTTTGGGCGACAGTCGGCTGCGGGAAGCGACACCGGTGAACTGGTCCAAGATGCTGGCCTATGCCGGCTTGATGGCGGGCCGGAGCCGGTCACCGGAAGTGGTCAGCGGTATCATCGGCCACTGCTTTGACCTGGACGACGTCAGCATCGAACAGTGGGTACTGCGCAAAGTGGACATCGCCCGGGATCAGCAAACCTCGCTGGGCAGGGCCAACGCCACCCTGGGCGAAGACACGCTGGTGGGTTCGCGCATCCGGGATCGCAGCGGCAAGTTCATTCTCCGGCTGCGCAATCTGACTCGGCAGCGGTTTGCGGATTTTCTGCCCAATGGCCGGGATCACCAGCGCCTGGTCAAACTGGTGGAGTTCGCTACCCGGGAGCAGCTGGCCTATGACCTGGAGCTGCAAATGCGGCCCAAGGATATTCGCCCCATGCAACTGGGCGAGGATGTTCGCCTGGGCTGGAATTCCTTCGTAACACCGGATCGGGCCCGTGAGCGTCCGGCGGTGCGGATACAGATCAGACGTTAGGGCAGGGAGCCGGAGACGTGGCACAACAAGCAGCAGAACTGACATTAGTGATCACCAACCCGACGGAAACCGGTGGTGGCGCCAGCATTGAACATAGCTTCGGAACCCGTGGCGGTTCCATCGGCACCGCGGCCAGCGATAGCTGGCAGCTTTCGCCTCACCGTACCGGCGCTGTCGCCGGCCATGCCGAGGTGCGTTACCTGGACGGTGGCTTCTGCCTGATTGATCGCAGTGGCCGGACCTACATCAACAGCAGCAGTCAGCCTGTGGGACGGGGCCGTCGTGCCCGACTGAGCCACGGCGACACCGTGACCATAGGCCGCTACCAGATACGGGCCGAACTCTCCGGCGTCCCGGCGGCTGTCGGTGAAACCGAACACGACGCACGCGAAGATCATGGTCTGGTGGATGCGCCCGAGAATGGTTTACGGCATGCCGCCAACGAACAGAGCCGGCCTGAAGGTCGCGAGCCTCTGGAGGGTTTGCAGCCGGCAGCCGGCGATCCGGTCAGCTGTGATCCGCTGGCGCCCTGGCAGCAAAAACCGGCGCGCCCGGACGAGGAGGCTCCCGAGCTGCTGGCCAGCGACCAAGCCTGGTTTGCCCGTTCGGCTGAGGTTAGCGATGAGTACCGGGAGAACCGGGATGTGGCCATGGGTCTGCCGGTCACCCCACAACGCGAGCATAAGGAACGACAGGGAATGTCCGAAACGACACGAAACATGCGGGAGGTCAGCCGCCAGCACATCAGTGGTGCACCACTGCTCCGGGGGCTGGATGCGGATATTGATTTTGCCGACAGCGACGAAATGCGGCTGTTTCTGGAGGAAGCCGGCCAGACCCTGAAGGCAACGGTGGAAGGATTGCTGGCGCTGCATCAGGGCGAAGACAGCCGTCACCAGGCGCTGCGCACCCGCTTGCAGCCCATCGAGGACAACCCGCTGCGGCTGGCCAACGACTATCCGGACACCATTCAGACCCTGTTTGCCGCCCAGCGCAGCCCGGTGCATCTGTCGGCCCCCGCCGCTGTCCGTGAGAGTCTGGAAAGCCTGAATCACCACCAGCAGGCCACCCGGGAAGCCATTCGCGAGGCGCTGGAAGCCATTCTGCACGCCTTCTCACCGGAAGCCTTGTTGCGCCGGTTTCACGGCTATCGCCGTGGTTTGCAGGACAACGAAGACGAGGGCCGCTGGGCCTGGGATATGTACCAACACTATTACCGTGAACTGAAATCCAGTCGTCAGCAGGGTTTTGAACGCCTGTTCCAGGAAGTGTTCGACCAGGCTTATGACCAACACTTGCGCCAATTACAGAGGGAGAAACTGTTGTGAAGTACTGCAAATGGAGCTTGCTGGTTGTTGCTTTGATTCTCGCGGGGTGTAGCACCCCTTACAACGCGGTGACCAAGACCGCCAAGGTGCTCTGGGATCCTGATATTCCTGTTGGCTACCCGGAAGATCTGCCCAGCCGGGTGGATCTGACCATGCTGGCGGAACCGAACGTGAACCCGAACGAATCCCTGGCGCCCACCCCCATTGCGTTTCAGGTGATTGAACTGCGGGACAGCTCGCTGCTGATGGCGGGCGATTTCGACCAGCTGTTGAACGACCTGGAGGACTCTCTGGGCCAGAACTACGTGGACCATAGCGATTACAGCCTCGTGCCCGGCCAGTTCAAATTTGTCGAGCCCTTTGAGGTCAGCACCGACACCCGCTACATCGCCGTGATCGCCTTCTACGCCTACCCGAACCTGTCCCAGTGGAAAAAAGTGGTGAAGGTCGACCCGATTGGCGGACGGTATCACCTGCTGGTGAACCTGCGCGAACGTGAAGTGCAACTCAGACGGTCGGATGAAAGCTAATGGCAGTCACGAATCGAGTGGTCTGGAGTGATGGGTTGTTCATCAAACCTCAGCACTTCCAGCAACAGCAACGCTATCTGGAACACCAGATCAACGAACGGGCTCTGGCCGTCTCGGACTATCTGTTCGGGTTCAGTGATCTGGAGCTCAATGCCGAATACCTGAGCTTTGGTCGGGTCGGACTGGTGCGGGCCTCTGGACTGTTTCCGGACGGAACCCGGTTCAACCTGCCCCAGGACGATGTGATGCCGGAGCCGCTGGAGATCACCGATGCCTCGGTGGCCAACCAGGTGGTCTATCTGGCTTTACCTCTGGGCAGCGATAGCCTGGCCGAAGTCGAATGGCCGGAAGCACCCGTGGCCGGCCGGTTCCAGGCGCAGCCGGTGGAAGTGCGGGATCTGCATTCCATTGACGGCGATGCTCACACTATCGATGTGGGGCGGGTGGCTCCGCGCCTGATGCTGGAGCGGGAAGACCGCAGTGCCTATGCAGCACTGGCCATTGGCCGGATTCTGGAAAAGCGCCCCGATGGCAGCCTGGTAATGGACCCGAACTTCCTGCCGACCATGCTCAGCGTGCGCTCGGCGCCAAGGCTTCAGCGCTTTGTCGGTGAGATGGCGGGTTTGATGCAGGAACGGGCCCGTAACATTGCCGAACGGGTGGGCGCGCCCGGGCAGGGTGGTGTCGCCGATGTCTCGGATTTCATGCTGCTGCAAATGCTGAACCGGGCGCATCCGCGTTTCATGCACCTGGCACGGCTGCGTCAGCTGCACCCGGAGCGTCTGTACGAAGCGCTTCTGGAGCTGTGTGGCGAGCTGGTCACCTTTACCGATGAAAGCCGTTTGCCGAGGGAATTCACCCCTTACGATCACGATCTGCCGGAAGGCTGTTTCAGCCCGCTGATGCAGATTCTGCGGCAGGCGTTGAGCACGGTCCTGGAACCCCGGGCGCTGTCGATTGCCCTGCAGCAGCGCCAGTATGGACTCACCGTCGCACCGGTTCAGGATGGCCAGTTGATGAACGACGCCGAGTTCATTCTGGCGGTCAAAGCCGATATGCCACTGGACGACCTGCGCAAACAGTTTGTTCAACAGTGCAAGGTGGCCTCTGTGGAGAAGATTCGGGATCTCATCAGCCTCCAGCTGCCGGGTATCCCACTGTCGGCACTTCCGGTGGCCCCGCGTCAGTTGCCCTACCACGCCGGTTTTGTGTATTTCCGATTGGACGATCAAAGCCAGGCCTGGCAGATGCTGGACAACGCCAGTGGATTTGCCTTCCACGTGGCGGGCAGCTTCCCGGGGCTGGAGATGCAATTCTGGGCAATCAGGAGCTAAATCATGGCAGATGCACCGGTAATGGACAGACCAGACAACACCAGGGATTCGGGTGATCGTGCATTCAGCGACCTTTTGTTTGCCGATAGCGGCGCCGGCCAGTCGCCGGTTGAATCCGATGACAGCAGCTTCCAGCTTCGTGGCCTGGAAGATAACCGGCTGATTGACGCCGCCACCCCGCTGCTGGGACTGGTTATTCGGGTGCGGCGACTGGCGGATTTCCGCGAGGTGGAAACCCTGTACCAGCAGGTAGTGGATGAAGTCGCCGCCGTTGACCGGGAACTGGTGGAGCAGGGCTATGAGCGCCCGACGGTGGTGGCCTACCGCTACGTGCTTTGCGCCTTTATCGACGAGGCTGTGCTGGGTACCGACTGGGGCGCCCACAGCGTCTGGTCACAGCATTCGCTACTCAGCCGATTCCATAACGAAACCTGGGGTGGCGAAAAGGTGTTTGCCATCCTGGCCCGCATGGAAAAAGAGCCGACTCGTTACCGGGACATGCTCGAGTTCATCTATCTGTGCCTGTGTCTGGGTTTTGAGGGTCGCTACAAGGTCATGGAAAACGGTCGGGACGAATACGAACAGGTGGTTCGTGGCCTCTATGACCAGCTTCGCGAACTGCGTGGCGACCGCGACAGCCGGCCGCTGGCCGATGCCACGGAAAACCTGATGCCGGCCCGCAACCGCCTGCGCAGCGGCCTGCCCTTGTGGGGTATTGGTGGCCTGTTTGTGGCGGCCATGGCCGGGATCTATTCGCTCTATAACATGGCGCTGAACGAACGCATCAGGGATGTGCTCAGCGTTCTGGAACAACTACCGAAATAAGGACATCACTGTGATTCGGGTAGAACTGCCGGCGCTGATCGGGCGCCTTAACGACATTTCACGCCAGGCTCTGGAAGCCTCCGCGGCCCTGTGCATCAGCCGTCAGGGCGCCGAGATTACCCCGGCGCACCTGCTGTTCAAACTGCTGGAAACGCCGTTCTCGGATGTGCGCCAGATCCTCGAACACACCGGCATCAACCACCAGCAACTGCAACCCGTGGTGGGTGACAGCCTGAACGGCGAACCTCAGACCGCCGAACCGTATCCGTCGTTCTCGCCGCTGCTGGTAGAACTGATGCAGGACGCCTGGCTGCTGGCCTCGACCGAACTCGGCCATACCGAATTGCGTTCCGGCGCGGTGTTCCTGGCCCTGCTGATGAATGCCGATCGCTACTTGATGCCTCGGGTGGCGCAGGCGCTGGTGGACATCAACCGGGAACAGCTGCGCAAGCAGTTTGATCGGGTAACCAAGGGTTCTGTGGAGCGTCCGCAGCTGATGGAAAGCGGTGGGGCCAGGCCAGCGGTTGAAGCCGATATGGACCCGCTCAAACGTTACGCCACCGACTTCACCAAGCTGGCCCGGGAAGACAAACTGGACCCCGTGGTGTGTCGCGATGCCGAGATCGATCAGATGATCGATATCCTCTGCCGTCGCCGCAAGAACAACCCCATTGTGGTGGGCGACGCAGGCGTGGGCAAAAGCGCCGTGGTGGAGGGCCTGGCCCTGCGCATTGTTAACGGCGACGTGCCGGACCGCCTGAAGAACGTCGAACTCTGGACCCTGGACATGGGTGCCCTGCAGGCCGGCGCCTCGGTGAAGGGCGAGTTTGAAAAACGCCTGAAGGGCGTGATCGAAGCCGTGAAAGGTTCGGCGACCCCGATCATCCTGTTCATCGACGAAGCTCACACCCTGATCGGCGCGGGTAACAGCGAAGGTGGCTCCGACGCAGCCAACCTGCTGAAGCCAGCCCTGGCCCGTGGCGAACTGCGCACCATCGCTGCCACTACCTGGCGCGAGTACAAGAAATACTTCGAAAAAGACCCGGCTCTCAGCCGCCGGTTCCAACCGGTGGCACTGGACGAGCCAACGCCGGGCGAAGCAGTCCACATCCTCCGTGGCCTGCGCACGGTCTATGAAAAAGCCCATCAGGTACTGATCGCCGACAGCGCCCTTAAAGCCGCCGCAGAAATGTCCGCCCGTTATCTGGCCGGTCGCCAGCTGCCGGACAAGGCCATCGATGTTCTCGATACCGCCTGCGCCCGGGTCAGCCTGAACCTGAGTACACCGCCACGCCGTCTCAGCCATGTGCGCAGTGAACTGCACCAGCTGGCCATGGAACAGGAGCTCCTGAGCCGGGAACACACGCTTGGCCAGAACGTGGATGCCGAGCGCGAACAGGCCCTGGAACAGAAGATTGCCGACCTGACCGCCGAATCCGGAGCACTGGAACAAAGCTGGAATGACCAGAGGGAGCTTGTTGCCCGTCTGGTCGAGATCCGTGAACAGCTGTTGGTGGGGGATGTCGAGCGCGAAACCGCAGATGACGTTGCTGTTGAGTTGGCCGAGAGCGATCGCGAAGAACGCCCGGACCTGAAAAGCGAAGCCTCCGCCATCGAACAGGAACTGGCTGAACTCCAGGCCGACGAACCGTTGGTACACGCCCGGGTGGATGCCCGCCAGGTGGCCGAAGTCATCGCCGACTGGACCGGCATCCCGGTTAATCGCATGACCACCGA
Source organism: Marinobacter sp. EVN1 (assembly GCF_000475375.1). Classification (NCBI taxonomy): domain Bacteria; kingdom Pseudomonadati; phylum Pseudomonadota; class Gammaproteobacteria; order Pseudomonadales; family Marinobacteraceae; genus Marinobacter; species Marinobacter sp. EVN1. Next base: position 8,555 of record NZ_AXCB01000017.1, on the reverse strand, counting down.
CGAGCTGGAAAAAATCACCCACCTGCCGGCATACCTGCAGGCCCACATCAAAGGCCAGGACACGGCCATCGACTGCCTGCATCAGCACCTGCTCACCGCCCGCGCCGACTTGCGCCGGCCAGGTCGCCCCATGGGCGCCTTCCTGCTGGTAGGCCCCAGTGGTGTGGGCAAAACCGAAACCGTGGTGCAACTGGCTGAACTGCTTTACGGCGGCCGCCAGTTCCTCACCACCATCAACATGTCTGAATACCAGGAGAAACACACTGTCTCCCGCCTGATCGGCTCGCCCCCAGGCTACGTCGGATTCGGAGAAGGCGGCATCCTCACCGAAGCCATCCGCCAGAAGCCTTATTCCGTGGTGCTGCTCGACGAAGTCGAAAAAGCCCACCCGGAAGTGCTTAACCTGTTCTACCAGGCTTTCGACAAAGGCGAACTGGCCGACGGTGAAGGCCGGTTGATCGACTGCAAGAACGTGGTCTTCTTCCTGACCTCCAACCTCGGCTTCCAGACCATCGTCAACCACGCCGAAGAGCCGGAGAAGATCGAAGAGGCCCTGTACCCGGAACTGGCCAACTTCTTCAAGCCGGCATTGCTGGCGCGGATGGAAGTGGTGCCCTACCTGCCGCTGGGTGAAGACACTCTCAACCGCATCGTCGGCGACAAACTCCAGCGCCTGGCTGACCAGATTCAAACTCGTTACCACACCGAGGTGGAACTGGAAGACGGCCTGGTCGAAGCCATCCGCAGCCGCGCCACCAGAAGTGAAAACGGCGCGCGGATGCTGGAGTCGATCATCGAAGGCGAACTGCTGCCACCGGTGTCGCTGGCGTTGCTGGAAAAACTGGCGGCCAGGGAGCCGGTGACGAAGGTGAAACTGGGTGTGGAAGAAAACAGATTTACAGGAACCGTCGCTTAGCCTGGAGGCCTCCTGAATCGTAGTGCACCGTGGGGTTGAGCTTTCCAAAACCCTGCGGAGCCATGGATGGCGGAGCGGAGCCTACAGGGATGTATTCACGGCGTGTTTTGGAAAGCTCAACCCCACGGTGTGCGGGCGGCGAGCGATGAGGGAGCGTACAAGGATGTATTCACAGCGTGTTTTGGAAAGCCACCCCGCAGGATGCGCGGGCGACGATCTCCTAAGTAATTATTCTGGGAATGAAAGCATGGGAAGGATGCAGAAGGAACTGCACACCGGCATCGATCTGGCGGTGGCACTGATCAAACAGGACACATTGCCAGCGCTGTTGAACACCGCCACCCGCCAACTCGAAAGCGCCTTCGGGCTCAGCAAGTGCTGGGCGCTGGAACTCGACCTCAGCGGCCGGACCCTGCACTGCAGCAAACTGGACGAAGCGGGCGAGTTTGATTGTAACGACTTCAGCCACCCCTTTGCCCACGTGCTGCAGACAGGCCAGCCGCGGGAACTCACCCGTGCTGCCAGCTATCGCCTGGATCATGCCGGCTTCCAGACGCTCCTGGAACTTAGTGGCCGCCCAAGAAGCTTCTGGCTGGAGCCATTAAAGGGCGAAGATGGCCGCACCCTCGGCATGCTCGTGTTGTGCGGCGACCATCCTGACTGGCAGGGCATCGTTACGCAGCCACTGTACAGCGGCCTGAAGCAACTGCTGGTGCATCAATGGATCAGCCAGCTGCAAACCCGTGACCAGGTGTGGCAACGGCGGCTGCTCAAGCGCTCCCTGGACCACCTGCACGATGCCGAAAGCCTGCGCCAGCGCTGCAGCCAGTTAGCCTATACCCTGGTTGGCAATTCCGAAGCCATGACCCACCTCCGGGCCCAGGTGGTGCGAGCGGCTGGCAGCCAGCTGTCTGTGCTGATTCAGGGCGAAACCGGTTGTGGCAAAGATGTAGTGGCCCGGGGCATCCACGATATGTCCGACCGTGCCAGTGGGCCTCTGGTGGTGGTCAACTGTGCCGCCATCCCGGACACCTTGCTGGAGAGTGAACTGTTTGGTCACACCAAGGGTGCCTTCTCCGGTGCCGACCAGGCCAAAGAAGGCCTGCTGGCCCAGGCCAACGGCGGCACCCTGTTTCTGGATGAGATTGGCGATATGCCCATGGCACTGCAATCCAAATTGTTGCGGGTGCTGGAAAGCCGACAGTTCCGGCCATTGGGCGCCAGGGAAGAGCAACATTCGGATTTCCGCCTGGTGGCGGCCACCCATCAGCCGCTTCAGGAGGGCATTGAGGATGGCCGGTTCAGGCGTGACCTGTTCTACCGCCTCAGCCAGTTTCCCCTGCGCGTTCTGCCACTGCGGGAACGCAGTGAAGATCTGGAAGCGCTCAGCCGTCACTTCATCCGGCTCTACACCGAGCGCGAGGGCAGTGGCCCGCTGGGCATCAGCAGCCATGCCCTGAGTGCGCTGGCCGACTACCACTTCCCGGGCAATGTCCGGGAACTGCGCAACATCATCGAACTGGCCTGTCTGCAGACCCCGGCCGGTGACGACATTCAGCCGGAAGTCCTGCGCCTGGACGATCTGTTTGCCGACTCCCCGGAGTCGACCATGGCCTTCGTGGAAGCCAAAACCATCCCGGGCGTACCTCCGGCCGATGATATCCGCGACCTGAAAGCCGCCGCCCAGGCCTTTGAGGCCGCCATCATCCGCGAACGTCTGCGCCAGTATGGCGGCAATCGCGCCCAGGCCGCGGAAAGCCTGGGCCTGCCAAAACGCACACTGGCCCATAAATGTCTGAAGTATCAGGTAACCGACGTATGACCCTGAAAGACCTGCACCGATTGCCCTTGATGGTCCTGTTGCTGGTGAGTACCAGCAGTTGGGCCGATACCCGCCTGGCGGAAGCCCGGGCCTGCACTGAACAACCGAACCGGCTGGAACGTCTGGCCTGTTTTGATGAGGTGTTCGGTACGCCGTTGGCGCAGTACGAGGCCGGCCAGCATCCGGCATTGGTGAACCAGTCGGAGCGCTGGCGCCGGGTGTTTGCACAGGCCAGCGGGAACGATGCCGGCGGGGTGGTCTATCGCGACACCGGCAGCGCGGCGGGTCATCTGGTGACGGTGACCGCGCTCGGGGTAAAACCTCCACGCCCGGTGCTGTCGCTGCAGTGCCACAACAACATCACCGAGCTGGCCATCATGCTGCCGGAGCCACTGGATCGCGAGCGAGTGGACGTAACTCTGGGGCCCCATCGGGCACACTGGCGGGTTCGGGATGAAGGTTTGGTGGTCAGCGCCGGTCGCGGCCTGCCCGCTATCCGCACCGTACTGGATGTGGTCAACCAGCCGGATGTGCGCCTGCAGGCGGGGGTTCGGGAGCTTGATGGCCTGCTGTTTGACCTCAACGGCTTTGCTGAGGCGATCAAGCCTTTGCGCCAGGCCTGTGGCTGGTAAGGAGTGATGGCATGCAGGTGATTGAACAGCATCCTTACGTGGATCAGGTACTGAACCCGATCCCGGGTGACACCGGGGTAGGCGAAAGCCTGGCTGAAGACAGCACGCTGGAGTTTCTCGAAGACGAGATCATGAAAGTGGGCTCGCTGGCCCACAACGACATCGACTGGCACAAGGTTGAAAGCGAAGCACTGAAACTGCTGGCGGATCGCAGCAAGGACATCAAGGTTCTGGGTTTTGTCATGCTCAGCCTGCAACGTGGCGGCGATGGTGAACGGTTTGCCTTGTCGCTGTACCTGCTGCATCGGGTGCTGGACGACTGGTGGGAAAACGCGTGGCCCTATCCCGGTGCCAAGGGGCAGCGGGCTCGCAAGATGCTGTTTACGCAGATGCTGCAGCGGGCCCTTAAAGCGGTTGAGAGCCTGAACTTTGATGCCAGCGTAGGAGATGGTCGTCAGTTCTGTCTGGATCTGGTTGAGAAACTGGATACCCAGGCCAAAGACCGGGATTTACCTGACGACGCCCTGTTCGACCTGAAGCGGGCCGTGGAAAAGCTGCCCAAGCCGGACCAGGCCACCGCGCCCCGGACGGCGTCTGAAAACACCCCGACAAACAAACAGGAGAGCACGGCCAGCTCATCGCCCTCCAGCTCGGCCAGTTCCAACACTACGGCCGCGTCGCTGGGCAATCTGACACTGGACCCGAGTAACGAGCGTGCGACCCGGCAGAGTCTGCTCAAGGTCGCCGAGCTGCTGACCAGCAGCGAACCGGACAACGCCCTGGGCTACCGGATGCGTCGGTATGCCATTTGGCAGAGTATCACCAGCCTGCCGCCAACCCGGGATGGCAAGCGCACAGATCTGGCAGCCGTCAGCGCAGACCGGGTGGCCGAGTACAAGGAAGCTCTGGAGAAAACACCGGACCTGGAACTGTGGCAGCGCATTGAACAAAGCCTGTCGGTCAGCCCGTTCTGGCTCGATGGCCACTGGCTCAGCGCCCGGGCGGCCATGGCCCTTGGCAATACCGATTGCGCGGAGGCCATCCGGGAAGCCCTGAAAGCGTTTGTCGACCGCCTGCCGCAACTGGCCGAGCTCACCTTCAACGATGGCACACCGTTTCTCAGTGACGATGGTGCTGATTGGTTGCACACAGCCCCGGCGGCTGGCAAAGGAACGGGCGCAGGTGCCAACCCCTGGGAGCAGGCATTCGACGGTGCGCTTGAGCTGGTGCGGCAGAACAAACTGGCTCCGGCCATGGAACTGCTGGAGCAGGGTCTGGCCGATGCCCGGGAGCCGCGCGAGCGCTTCTACTGGCGCCTGTCCACGGCCCGGCTGCTCAAGGAAACCGGCCTGAAAGCCCTGGCCGCCGAACAGATTCAGGATCTGAAAAACCAGATCCAGGGGCGGGTTCTCGATGACTGGGAACCGGCTCTTATAAAACAACTGGAACGACTGGCGTAACGCCCGCAAGACGCAACGAACGCAGGAATGGAAACCATGTGGAGAAAAGCATTACTCATTGGTCGTTGGCTTCTGCCCTACATCCGCAGCGCCGCCCCCGTCACCCTGGCTCTGGGGGTGATCGCCCTGCTGGTAGCCACCTGGTGGCTGGGGCCACGCCTGGAAATCAACGGCGACTACCCGTTGATGGCCTGGCAGATGCGTGCTCTGGTCACCCTCGGTGTGGTCCTGATGGTGGTGATGGTCTGGGGCACCATGCTGGCCCGTCGCCTGGGCAAAGTGAACAAAGCCAAGGCCGAGGAGCAGCGGGAGCAGGAAGACCCGATTCTGCCCATGGAGCGTCGCCAACAGCGGCTGCTGGACCGCCAGCTGCAGGCGTTGAAAAGCAATCTGCCGGGTCGCAAGGGCCTGTACCGTCTGCCCTGGTATCTGGTGATGGGCCTGGAAGATGCCGGTAAGACCAGCCTGATTCAGCGTGCCGGGCAAACCTATACCCTGACCAACGTCACCCGTAACAACCGTGGCGACCGTAACCCGTTCAGTTTTGACTGGTGGATTGGCGACAACGGTGTCCTGATCGACCCGGATGGCGAACTGTTGAGCCAGAACCAGGGTGAGGGCGCCACCGGCGAAATCCAGAGCCGGCTGTGGAACCACTTTATCGCCTGGCTGGAACGCAGCCGGCCCCAGCGGCCGCTCAATGGCGTTATCCTGGCTGTGGATCTTGCGCGCCTGAGCGCCGCCAACGAACAACAGCGTGAAGCCCACGCCATTCTGCTGCGCACCCGCCTGCGGGAGCTGATGGAACAGCTTGGGTCACGGCTGCCGGTGTATGTGACCTTCACCAAGATGGATCTGATGTACGGATTTGCGCCGTTTGTCCGTACTCTCAGCAAGGCGGAGAAGGACAAGGCCCTGGGGTTCACCTTCAGGCTGGACGGCCAGCAGGATCAGGACCAGTGGCTGGAACAGTTTGCCGAGCGTTACGCCGATATGGTGGATGAGCTCACCGAACGCCTGCCGGACGTGCTGGCCAACACCCGTGATAACGAAGAACGGGCGGCGGCTTATTCGTTCACCCGCCAGTTGGCGGGCCTGAAGCCGGCCATGGAGCAGTTCCTGACGGATTTGCTGTCAGCGGATGCCTTCTCCACGCCGGCACTGGTACGCGGCACCTACTTCACCTCGGTGTTGCAGGAAGGTGTGCCCGAGGACGCCTTTGTCTCCGCTGCTGCCCGGAACTACCAGATGTCGGACCCGATTCAGCCGGCCCAGCGTGGTGGCCAGTCTGCAAGTCTGTTCACCAAGGGGCTGTTCCCCGAAATCATCTATCCGGAGGCGGGCCTGGCCGGGGATAACCGGCGGGTGGTGCGCCAGCGTCATCGTCGGGTGGCCGTTGCCGCCGTGGTGGCCCTGGCCGCCGGTGCGGGCATGACCGCGGGCTGGCAGCATTATTTTCTCCAGAATGCCGAAGCGGCTGCCCAGGTGGAAAACCGGGTGAAAAGCTATCTGAACGACTGGCAGCCGGTTGGCTACGAGCCGGACACCACCGGCCGTAATCTGCTGCAACCGCTGGATGAGCTGCGGGATGCCACGCTGGCCTTCGGCGATTACCGCAAGGAGTGGCCGCTGGTGACAGACATGGGGCTGTACCAGGGGCACAAGGTGGGCCCGGAAGTGGATAAGGCCTACCTGAACATGTTGGCCTATCAATACCTGCCTGCGCTGATGTTTGGCGTGATGGAGGAAATGGGCCAGGCCCCGGATAACAGCACTGAGCGGCTCGAACACCTGCGCGTGCTGCGGATGCTTTACGATGCTAGCGGCCGCCGTACCGACATCGTGTCCGGATACATGCGTGAATACTGGCAGGCCCGTTTCCCCGGCCAGCGCGATGTGCAGAATCGCCTGTATGGACACCTGCAATACGCCATGGCCCACACCGATCTGTCGGACCTGGCTGCCAACGGCGACCCAACCGCCACTATGGCTCTGGCGCCCTTCCGCAGCAGTGTTGAATGGGCACAGCACGAACTTGGTCGTATCAGCACCTCAGACCGCGTATACCGCGAGCTGGAGAACGAGGCCAGCCGTGATTTCCCGACCCCACTGGAACTGGCCCGCAGCTCCGGCCCGGCGTTCTCGACCGTGTTCACCCGCCTGGACAGTTACGGCGAACCGCTTGCCGAGGATGTGCCGTCTGCTGAGGATCCACTCTCGATACCAGCGTTGTTGACCCGGGAGGGACTGGAAAAATGGTTCCTGCGGGAATCCGGATCGGTCACCGAACTGGCCTTGATTGACGCCTGGGTGCTGGGCCGAAGGGATGATGTTGATTTCAGCAAGGCCGATGAAGCCGAACTGCTGGCCAGCCTGCAAACGCTGTACGCCGAGCACTATGCCGAGGCCTGGCGCACAGCGCTGAGCCGGCTGGATATCCATCGGTTTGAGGATCTCAACCACGGCGTTCGTATTCTCGACAGCCTGACCAGCGGCCATCAGCCACTGGCCCGATTGCTGGCGCAGGTGCGGGAAAACACTCGCCTGATTCCGGTAGGTGAAGGCGAAGCGGAAGCCGCACGCAAGTTGCTTGAGCAATCTCCCCATTACCGCATGCTGCAGGACATAGAGCGCCAGTTCAGCGACCTGAACCAGCTTACCCGCAAACAGGGTGAGGAGCCGTCTGGGCTGGAGGAAGTCATGCTGGTGGTGGGTGAGCTGCATGAATACATGCGAAACATCCAGGAATCCCCGGATACCGGCAAAGCCGCCCTCAGTGCCGCTCGTGCCCGCATGGGCCTGCAGGGCGCCGACCCTATCTTCACCCTGCAGCGCATGGCCGGCCATCAGCCGGAACCCCTGAACCGGATACTGAACCGCCTGGCCACCGAAAGCTGGCGCGTGGTTCTGGACAGTGCGGTGGCCCAGTTGGAGCGTGACTGGTATCGCGAGGTTTACCAGCCTTTCCAGCAGAACCTGGCCCGGCATTATCCGTTTACCCAGGGGGCAGGGCGTGATGCTGCGCTGCAGGACTTCGAGCGCTTCTTCGCGCCGGACGGTATTCTGGAGACTTTCTACAACGACAACCTGAAGCTGTTCCTGGAAGACCATCCGGAACATGTGGGTGATGCCCGCCGGGCCAGCCTGGTGCGACGGGACGTGGTTGCTGCGCTGGACCGTGCCCGGCAGATTCGCCAGGCGTTTTTCACCCGCAGCGGTACGCTGGATGTGGAATTCGCGCTGGAACCCCTGAACCTCAGCAACAACAAACGTCGCTCGGTGGTGAATATCGATGGCCAGCTGGTGGAGTTCTCCCATGGCCCCAGCCAGAGCATTCCGCTGGTATGGCCGAACACCTTGCGGGACACCGTGGAGAGCCGGGTAACGCTGGTGCCGATCCAGGTTAACCGATCGCCCCGGAGCATTTCCGAAAGTGGTCCCTGGGCACTGTTCCGGTTGTTGGGTAAGGCGGACATCACCGGTGTCAGCAGCAATGCGGTGGACGTGAAGTTCACGGTGGATGACGGGGAAATGCGTTATCGCCTGCACGCGGCCAGCAATACCAACCCGTTCACAGAGCAATTGCTCTCAGGGTACCGCATACCCCGCAGCTTGTATTAAACTGTGTTCCGTCGCCCGGGTATGTGTGCCCGGGTTGGCGGGAGCCGGCACCCGGATGGCGCAGGCTGAAAACGGATACATTCAATCTTCAGGGATCGAAGTCA
>NZ_AXCB01000016.1:0-273738 GCF_000475375.1 Marinobacter sp. EVN1 | reverse complement strand
CTTTTGTTAAGGGACACTAGCGTCAACGTCGCCTGCGTTCAGGTTAAACGCCTGCGCCTGAGAAGCCAGACCCAGAACCGTCATAGCCGCCGTCGCACGAATGGCCATTCTCAATTTGTTATTTTGCATCGTTGTTGTCTCCACATCTTTATTTTTGTTGGACCCACAAACAAGTTAGTTACGGTTAGGTGACAATTCAAACAGAATTGATCACTCTTTAGACGAATGTCTATACCCCCGAATTACCCGCCCGCGATGGCCTGGCCAGGCAGGGGTTAGCGGCGGTGGGTTTGAACTCGCAACCGGCTGTTCTTATGCCCTGAGTGGCGTATTATGGGCAGATTCACCCTGTCACTTAGCAATGAGTCACTGAGAGAAACCGATGAACAGAGAACCCGTGTCCCGCGAACTTTTTGATGAAGTCATGGTGCCCAACTACGCCCCCGGAAACATCATTCCGGTGCGAGGCGAGGGCTCCCGCGTTTGGGATCAGGACGGGCGAGAATACGTCGATCTCCAGGGCGGCATTGCGGTCACCAGCCTTGGCCATGCCCACCCGGGACTGGTTGGTGCATTGCAGGAACAGGCCGAGAAAATCTGGCACCTGTCGAACGTCATGACCAACGAGCCTGCCCTGCGGCTGGCCAAAACCCTGTGTGACCTCACCTTCGCCGAGCGGGTGTTCTTTGCAAACTCCGGCGCTGAAGCCAACGAAGCTGCCTTCAAACTGGCCCGTCGCTACGCCTGGGAACACTACGGTCCGGAAAAACACGAGATCATTTCGTTCAAGAATTCCTTCCACGGCCGCACCCTGTTCACCGTCAGTGTGGGTGGCCAGCCCAAATACCTGGAAGGCTTTGAACCGGCCCCCGGCGGCATCCATCACGCCGAATTCAATAACCTGGACTCAGTGAAAGCGCTGATCTCCAAAGAGAAGACCTGCGCTGTCGTGGTCGAGCCCGTCCAGGGTGAAGGCGGCGTCATGCCGGCAGATCCCGAATTCCTGCAAGGGCTGCGAGAGCTCTGCGACGAACACAACGCCCTGCTGGTCTTCGACGAAGTCCAAAGTGGCGTAGGCCGCACCGGCTACCTGTACGCCTACGAAATGTACGACGTAACGCCAGACATCCTCTCCAGCGCCAAAGGCCTGGGCGGCGGCTTCCCCGTTGCCGCCATGCTCACTACCGCCAAAGTCGCGGCCAGCCTGGGCGTAGGCACCCACGGCAGCACCTACGGCGGCAACGCGCTGGCCTGCGCCGTGGCCCAGAAAGTCATCGACACCGTCAGCCAGCCGGACATCCTCAAGGGCGTCAAAGCCCGCTCCGAGAAACTGCGCAAAGGCATGATGGACATCGGTGAACGCTACGGCGTGTTCTCCGAAGTTCGCGGTGCTGGTCTACTCTTGGGTTGTGTGCTGACCGAACAATGGCAGGGCAAGGCCAAAGATTTCCTGAACGCCGGCCTGGATGAGGGCGTGATGGTCCTGGTGGCCGGAGCCAATGTGGTGCGGCTGGCGCCTTCGCTGATCATTCCGGAAACGGATATTGAGGAAGCATTAGAGCGTTTCGAAGCGGCAGTAAAAAAGCTGACGGCTAAGTAGCATCTAGCCCTTGGGGCTGGGGTCGCCCTCCGGAAATGTCGGAGGCCATGGATGGCCGGAGAGAAGCGCACAAGGATGTGCTCGTAGCGGTTTCCGGAGGGCGACCCCAGTTCCAAGGGCGGGCGAGCTGGCTCCATCGCTCGCACCCGTCCGATAAAGGAGCGCATCATGTGGCGAGTCAGACCAGCCAAACTGGATGACCTGCAACAAATCCTGGACATAGCCGGCGCCCAAACCGCCAGGCTCTCGTCCACCTTGCCCAAAACCGAAGAAACCCTGGCCCGGAAAATCCAGCACTCCCGGGCCTCCCTGGCCGACAACGCCCCCGAAGGCACTCCGCGCCGCTTTCTGTTCGTACTCGAAAACACCGAAACTGGCGAAATCGCCGGCACCGCAGGTATCGACAGCCGCGCCGGCAACGGCCACCCGTTTTACAACTACCGGCGCGACTACCTCATCCACGCCTCCCACGAACTCAACGTCTCGCGCCGTGTCGAAGTCCTGTACCCGAGCCATGCCCTCACAGACCTGACCCTGCTGTGCTCCTTCACCCTGAGAGAACAACACCGCAACACCCAGGTATTCGAACTGCTATCCCGGGCCAGAATGATGTTCATTGCCAGCCACCGGGAATGGTTCACCAACCGAACGGTGGTTGAAATCCAGGGCATCCAGCACGAAAACGGCAGCGTGCCCTTCTGGGACAGCCTGGGTCGACATTTCTTCAATATGGACTTTGAAACCGCCGATCAATACTCCGGCCAGCTCAGCAAAACCTTTATCGCCGAACTCATGCCGCCGAACCCGGTGTACGTCACCCTGCTCAGTACCGAGGCTCAGGAAGCCCTCGGCCAACCACACCCGCTGACCGAACCCAACTATCAGCTACTCCAGCGCGAAGGTTTTCAGCCCGGATGCTACGTCGATATCTTTGACGGCGGACCGGTGATGGAAGTGCGCACCGACAGCCTGAGAACCCTGGTGACCAGTCAGCCCAAAACACTGCACGGCAGCCACCAGGACGATGGCGAAACCTGCCTGATCAGCGTCGGCGAAGGTGAGCACTTCCGCTGCCTGTTGACCCCGGTAGCGGAAACCCTGGCCGACGATGTAAAAGTGCCGGTGAGCACCTGGCATGGCCTGGAAAGCAGCGCCGGCGACCCGGTAAGGATTTCACCGTTATGAGCACGCAAACACGGGGGAGGGCGTAAGATGCTGGTGATCCGCCCGCTTCAGTCAGACGATCTGGAAGACCTCTATGCCATGGCCCAGAAGGCCGGCAAAGGTCTGACCACACTGCCCGCCGACCGGGAACTGCTCCAGCGCAAGATTGACCGCGCCCGTGAATCCTTCAATCAACGCTGCGCGCCGGAAGCGGCCCTGTATCTGTTTGCGCTGGAAGATATCCGGGCCAGAAAAACTGTTGGCATCAGTGGCATCGAGGCCCGGGTTGGCCTCGAAGAAGTGTTCTACAATTACCGGCTGAGTGTCACGGTCAATGCCTCCAGAGAACTGGGCGTGCATGTGCGCACGCCCACGTTGAACCTCTCCAACGACATGACCGACACCACCGAAATCTGCTCGCTGCTGCTTTCGGACGAGTATCAGGGTGGTGGCAATGGCCTGTTGTTGTCCCGCTGTCGCTTTATGTTCCTGGACGATTTCCGTAAACGTTTTTCCGACAAAGTGTTCGCGGAAATGCGTGGAGTCTCGGACAAAGACGGTAAAAGCCCCCTGTGGGATGCCCTGGGCAGCAAGTTTTTTGACATGGAGTTCAGCCAGGCCGACATGCTCTCCGGGCTTGGCAATAAATCGTTCATTGCTGAACTGATGCCGAAATACCCCATCTACCTGCCCATGCTGCCAGACGCTGCGCGGGCGGTCGTTGGTATGGTGCACGACAACACCCGGCCGGCGCTGAAGATGCTGCAGGCGGAGGGTTTCAACTTCAACGGCATGGTGGATATCTTCGACGGCGGGCCTGTAGTTGAGGCCTTTGTCCATAACATCCGTACAGTGCGGGAAGCGGTCAACCGGCACGCCATGGTGGTCAATCACAGCATTGATCTGGATGTGCCGGCAGAGCAGCGGGTGATGATCTCAAACCGGTCGTTCCGGGACTTTCGGGTAACCACCATACCCATGAACTGCATCGGGCCCGACACTGTCAAAATTCCTAGAGTGCTGGCGGAGGCTCTTTTAGTGGAGTCGGGTGATCCGGTGCGTATTGCCCCCTTGAAGGAGGGTGCTTTGTCGCCGATCCGGCCAAACAATTCCGAACCGGGAGGTGGTAAATAATGGCAAACCTGACAGGCAATGTGTACATCGACGGGCTATGGCTGCCAGGCCACGGAGCGCCCTTTGAATCGGTGCAGCCGGTGACAGGTGAAACGGTCTGGGATGGCAATGCCGCCAGTCTCGAAGATGTAGACGCAGCGGTTCGGGAAGCTCGCAAGGCGTTTCTGGCCTGGCGCCGGAAAAGTCTCGCAGAACGCCAGGCGGTGATTGAAGCCTTCGGAGAACTGCTTGAGGCCAACAAGGAAGAACTGGCCCATCAAATCGGCCTGGAAACGGGAAAGCCGCTCTGGGAGTCCCGCACCGAAGTGGCGGCCATGATGGGTAAAATCCCGATCTCCGTGAAAGCCTATAACGAGCGTACGGGGCACACTGAATCTGACGTGGCTGGCGGACATGCGGTGTTGCGCCACCGCCCCCATGGCGTGGTCGCCGTGTTTGGCCCCTATAACTTCCCGGGCCATCTGCCCAACGGGCACATTGTGCCGGCCTTGCTGGCCGGCAATACCGTGGTGTTCAAACCCAGTGAACTGACCCCGGGAGTGGCGGAACTCACCGTCAGGCTCTGGGAAAAAGCCGGTCTGCCGGATGGGGTGATCAACCTGGTACAAGGCGGTTCCGATACTGGCAAATGTCTGGCCCGCCACTCGCTGATTGACGGTTTGTTCTTTACCGGCAGTTCCACTGTCGGGCATCTACTGCACGAACAGTTTGGCGGCCAGCCGGAGAAGATCCTGGCGCTGGAGATGGGTGGCAATAACCCGCTGATCGTGCAGAACGTGTCGGATCTGGATGGCGCCGTGCACCACGCACTGCAGTCCGCGTTCCTCTCGGCCGGACAGCGCTGTACCTGTGCTCGCCGGTTACTGGTGCCTAAAGGCAAGAAGGGCGATGAATTCCTGGCACGGCTGGTGGAAGTCGCGGCCCGCATCACCGTAGCGGAATTCGATGCCGACCCGCAGCCGTTCATGGGCTCGGTGATTTCCGCGGAAGCGGCGAACCAATTGCTCAAGGCCCAGGCCGCGATGCTGGAAAAAGGCGCGACCTCGTTGCTGGAAATGAAACAGCTCAAGCCCGATACCGGCCTGTTGTCGCCGGGGATTGTGGACGCGACCGGGATAGAGCTGGAAGACCAGGAGTTTTTCGGTCCGCTGCTGACGGTGTATCGCTACAAAGGCTTCGATGAGGCCCTGGAGCTTGCCAACAACACCCGCTACGGCCTGTCTGCCGGCATCCTCAGCGATGACCGCAAACTCTACAACCGCCTGGTGGAGGAAGTGCGTGCCGGTATTGTGAACTGGAATCGGCCACTTACCGGGGCCAGCAGTGCCGCACCGTTCGGTGGTGTCGGCGCCAGCGGTAACCATCGCCCGAGCGCCTACTATGCGGCCGATTACTGCGCCTGGCCGATGGCCTCTCTGGAAGCCGGCAAGAGTGAGCTGCCGGACAGCCTGGCCCCGGGCCTGAATTTTGACTGACAGGAACAGCTGCCATGGTTAAGCATGCGGTAGAAGCAAACTTTGACGGCCTGGTGGGCCCGACCCATAACTACGCCGGGCTGTCCTGGGGCAATGTGGCCTCAAAATCCAACGTCAATGCGGTGGCCAACCCCAGGGAGGCGGCACTCCAGGGATTGGCGAAAATGAAGCGGCTGGCGGACCGGGGCTATGTGCAGGGCATTCTGCCGCCCCACGAGCGCCCGCACATTCCCACTCTTCGTGCACTGGGCTTTGAGGGCAATGAACGCCAGATTCTGGAAGCCGTAGCCAAAGCAGATCCCACCATTCTGGCGGCGGTGTCGTCGGCGTCCTGTATGTGGACAGCGAACGCGGCCACCGTGTCCCCCAGTGCTGACACCGCGGATCACCGGGTGCACTTCACCCCGGCCAATCTCAGTGCCAAGTTCCACCGCTCCATTGAGCACCAGGTAACGGGTCGTTCACTGAAGGCGATCTTTGGTGACGAAAGCTACTTTGCCCACCATCCGGCGCTGCCGTCAGTCAGCCATTTTGGTGATGAGGGCGCGGCCAACCACACCCGCCTGTGCAGTCGCTACGGGGAGCCGGGCGTTGAGCTGTTTGTGTATGGCCAGGTCGCGTTCAATGAATCCGCGCCGGCGCCAGGCAAATACCCGGCGCGCCAGACCCTGGAAGCGTCACGGGCCATTGCCCGCTTGCATGGCCTGACCGATCGCCATGCCGTGTTTGCCCAGCAGAATCCGGCGGCTATCGATGCCGGCGTGTTTCACAACGATGTGATTGCCGTCGGTAATGGCAATTGCCTGTTCTATCACGAGCAGGCTTTTCTTGATGAAGCCCGGGTACTGGCAGACATCCAGGAACGCCTGACCGGTGCCGAGCTGGAAGCCGTGCGTGTTTCATCAACTCAGGTGCCCATTGAAGATGCGGTGGCCTCCTATCTGTTCAACAGTCAGTTGTTGAACACTGCCGATGGCATGCTGCTGGCGGTACCGGGTGAGTGCCGGGAAGTGGCCTCGGTCAGCCGGTATCTGGATGAACTGGTGAAAGCCGATACGCCCATCACCGCGGTGGAAGTGTTTGATGTCAAACAGTCCATGCGCAATGGTGGCGGGCCTGCGTGTCTGCGCTTGCGGGTGGTGCTTAACGACGACGAGCTGCACGCCATCAACCGGGGCGTAATTCTGACCGATGCGCTCTATGAACGACTGACCTCATGGGTTGAAGCCCACTACCGCGACCAGCTCAGCCAGCAGGACCTGGCCGACCCGATGTTACTGGAGGAAGTGCGCAAGGCGCTGGATGAGCTGACCGGTATTCTTGGCCTCGGCAGCATCTACGATTTTCAGCTGTAGGGCTTACCGGTTCAGTGTACCGGCTCGCTGGAGATAGAGCGGGTCAGCATATCCATGGTATGGCGAATCAGTGCTTCGGAGGGAAACTCCTGAGCCTGAGTTGATTCTGCCTGGCACAGCATGATCACGCCATGGAGGGCGCCGCGCAGGTAAAGCGCGGTTTGCGCTGGCGACTGGATGCGGTCGCGGCTGATAGTACCGTCTTCCAGACCGAGATGAATCGCCGCTTCCATCAGCACCATCAGTTCGTTCTTTGAACACAGCATCTCCCTGGCCTGGTCTTCTTCCGCATCGGCGATGGCGGTGGAAGCCTTGGTCAGGGCAGTGAAGTAGTCCGGAGCTTCCACAAAGAAACGATAGTAAGCCTCACCCATGGCCCGGATCTTCCCCAGCCCGGTATCGGTTGCCTGCATGGCCTGCTCAAACCGGGTCACCAGATCCTGCCCCGCCCGCAGCATGATGCCTCGCTGGATGGCGGCCTTATCCTTGAAATAAACATAGAGCAGCGCCCGGCTCAGGCTGGCCGTGCGCGCAATGTCGTCCATGGAGGTGCGGTCGTAGCCCTTTTCTGAGAACACCCGTTCGGCGGCGTCCAGAATGGCATCGTACCTGGCCTGTTTTTCCCGTTCCCGTCGTGACTTCAGCGGTTCATTCATTGTGATCCTGAGCTTTCCGGCTTTGGCTGCATGATAACTGAAAACCGATGAAAGCCGATTATTGACAATTTGTCAAAGAGTGACATGATGTCGGAAACAATGGGCAACCTCCGATGGACCGGAGGTCACAATCAACCTGTTCAGGGAAAGGGGCTGGAACACTATGTCTCTCACACTACGTCACTCTCCGTTTGTTCTGGTCAGTGCACTACTGGCCGTGCTGTCTGTTTCCGGCTGCCGCGGTGGCGGCACCGAATCCGGCGAAAACGCTGAAAATACGCCGGTCGCCGTGCGGGTATCCGCTGTCACCGGGGGCCAGCTGGAAGAAATCCCTCTGCGGTTTTCTGGCATTGTCCGTGCGGCCCAGCGGGCAACCCTGACATTTCAGGTCAGCGGGACGCTGAAGGAACGCCCGGTTGAGCTGGGGCAGACGGTAAAGCCCGGTGATGTGCTGGCGCGTCTGTACAATCCGGCGCTGGAACCGGCGCGGGATTCCGCGGCTGCCCGCCTGGATGAGCTGAGAACCCAGTTTGAACAGGCCCAGCGGGAGTGGGAACGCTCCAGCCGGTTGCATCAGCGAGGCGTGGTTTCGGAGCAGACGCTGGAACAGATTGCCGCCCGCCGGGATTCGCTGAGGGCGAGCATGGCGACGGCCGAAGCCTCACTGGCCGAAGCCACGAGGTTGCTTGAGGAAAGTGTTCTGAAGGCGCCCTTTGCCGGGCAGGTGGAAGCATTGCTGGTGGAGCGGGATGAGTTCGTGGCAGCCGGGCAGCCGGTCATGCGTTTGTCCTCGCCGCTGGGGCGGGAAGTTGAAGTGCGGGTGCCCGCGCACTTGCTCGGCCATGTCCGGATTGGTCAGGAGCTGCCGGTTTGGCTGGTGCAGGACCGCAACCGAGAACCGGCTACCGGCACTGTGGTGGAGATTGCCCAGGGCAGTTCCATCCGTGGTGAACTGCATCCGGTACTGGTCAGCCTGCCGCCAAATTCCCTGTCCTCCGGCGAGCCGGTGGAAGTGGGCATTGCCCCGGTGCGGGAATCTGCCATTACCGTGCCCCTGCTGGCGGTCGTCCGTGACAGCACCGGCACCAGTGTGTTCCGGGTGCGAGACCAGGTAGCTCAGCGGGTTCCGGTAGAGGTTGACCGGGTCATCGGTGAGCGCGTGATGGTACATCCCGGCGCATTGAGCCCGGGTGACCAGGTGGTTTACGCCGGTATGACCCGGCTGGTGGATGGTGACACCGTGGAGGTGCGCTGATGACCCGCCGACTGCTTAATTATCAACGCTTGCTGGGCATGGTGGTGACCATGCTCTGCCTGCTCGGCATTGCCGCCTACAGCACCATGCCCCGTCAGGAGGATCCGAGTTTCCCATACCGGGCTGGCATGATCACAGTGAGTTATCCCGGTGCCAGCGCCGAGGCGGTTGAGCGCCTGGTGCTGCAGCCGCTGACCGATGAGTTGCGCCAGGTCGAAGAGCTGGACTGGAGCCAGGGCACCGCCAGAACCGGCGTGGCACTGGCCCGGCTGAAACTCCGGGACCGCATCTACGACACCGATTCGGCGTGGGATCGGGTTCGTCAGGCCATGGAGCGGGCGCGCCAGGATTTCCCCGATGATGTAGGCCTGATGGAGCTGGATGACCGTCTGATCGACATCCCGGCCGTGGTGCTGGCCGTGGGCGGTTCACCCTCAGTGACTGAGCTTTCGGAGGTGGCCGAACGCCTGAAACAGAACCTTCTGGATATCCCTGGCATCTCCCGCATTGAACTTGAAGGGGATGCCGACGAACAGATTACCCTGGCACTTGACGACGCCGCGCTGTATCGGCTGGGAGTTCCGCCCAAGCGGATACTCGACACCCTGGCCCGGCGCAACCAGACCATCCCCGGTGGCTTCGTGGTGGTGGAAGGCAAGCGCCTATCAGTATTGCCGAACACTGAGTTCACGGACATAGACGCGATTCGCGCGACGCCCATTGAGCTGCCAGATGGCTCCCAGGTGCCCCTGGCAGCGGCCGCAGAAGTCTGGCGTGGGCCGGCCGAGCCCCGGCAGCCAGAGACCTGGTTCGACGGCGAGCGGGTGGTGTTGCTGTCAATTATCATGGAAGAAGGTTCCACCGACGCCATCCGCTTTGGCGAGCGGATCCGGGAACGGCTGGACCAGGTGCGCCCGGACTTTGAGCCGTACCAGCTCCGCGAGATGTTTTTTCAGCCCGACAAGGTCTCTGACCGGCTGGATGACCTGGCCTGGAGCCTGGTGCTGTCGGTACTGATCATCGTGGCGGTGGTATTTACCGGCATGGGTATCCGCATGGGCCTGCTGGTGGCGTCCATCCTGCCCATGGTGGCCCTGATCAGCGTGGGGCTCTATGACCTCGGGGGTGGGGTGTTGCATCAGATTGCCGTTATCGGGATGGTCATTTCCCTGGGTATCCTGATCGACAACGCCATTGTGATTGTGGAAAACATACAGGGCCATCTGGATGAGGGCATGCGCCGGCTGGATGCCCTGCGCAAGGCGGTCGGTGAGCTGGCCGGGCCGTTGGGTGCGTCTACCGGCACCACACTTGCCGCCTTTGCGCCGCTGTTGATGGCCAAGGGCGGCGCCGCGGATTTCACCCGGGGCGTACCGGTGATGATCATGCTCACCCTTTCTGTGAGCTATCTGCTGGCAATTTCTGCCGTGCCCCTGCTGGCGGCGCGTTTTCTGAAGCCTCGGAAAAATATTCACAAAGACCGGCTTATCGGCCTGGCCAGCTACCTCGGTGGCCTGGTGTATCGGCACCCGGGCCGGTTGATTACCGCCGGCGCCCTGCTGGTGGTGATCAGCCTGGGCATGACCCCGTTCATGGCCCAGCAGTTTTTCCCCAACGCAGACCGTCCTCGTGTCATCGTCGAGATGTACATGCCCGAAGGCACCGATCAGGCCCGAACCTCTGAAGTGGCCGCCGTTCTTGAACAGGCCATTCGGACCCGGCCCGAGGCACTGGAAGTGCACCGCTTTGTCGGCTTTACCGGGCCGTCGTTCTATTACAATCTGCAGCGCTCGCCACAGGCGCCTAACCGGGCAAGGCTGGTGGTTCGCACGCCGACGCTGGCCGATACCACCGACCTGGTGAAATGGATCCGCCACGAGGCCGCCCGGTCGCTACCGGAGCTGGATATCACCGCCGGGATTCTGGGGCAGGGACCACCGCGGCCTGCGCCGGTAGAAGTCCGTGTCTTCCATCCGGACGACAACGCCCGCGCCCGAGCCACCGAGCAGGTCTATTCCATTCTCAGGGGTGTTGAGGGCACGGTGGATGTTCGCCACGATCTCGACATTGGTGTGCCCAGCATCGCCATCAATGTGGACGACGCCACCGCCGCCCGCTATGGCCTCACCCGAGCCGATGTTGCCCAGAGCCTGTATGGCCAGAGCTACGGCGCCGTGGCTGAGCGTTATCGACAGGAGGACGACCCGATACCCATCGTGCTGCGCTCCCGCGAAGGCACGTCGCTGTCACTGTCGCGCCTGCTGTCTGTGAATACCTACAACGACCAGGGCGATGCCATTCCGCTATCGGCCGTGGCTACGGTTGAAACTACCTGGGAACCGGCGGCGGTTTACCTGCGCAACGGGGTACGGGTGAATACGGTCAGTGCCAATCTGGAGGAAGACTACAGCTTCAGCCTGGCGCTGGACGGCCTGTATGCGGGCCTGGAACAGAACCCGTTGCCGGCGGGCACGCGACTGGACATGGGGGGAGATGCCGAAGGTTCTGACCGTGCCAACTCCGCACTGCTGACCGCGGCACCGATCGGCATGCTGCTGTTGCTGTTCTTCCTGCTGTTGCAGTTCAACTCCTTCCGGCGGGTGGGCATTATCCTGCTGACCGTACCGCTGGCAACCGTTGGCATTTTCCCGGGGCTGGTTCTGTCCGGTTCGCCCTTCGGTTTTCAGTCGCTGCTGGGGGTGATTGCTCTGGTCGGTATCGTGGTGAACAACGCCATCGTGCTGCTGGACGTAATGGATCGGGAGCTGGAACGGGGCCGAGCCATTGCCGATGCGGTGCGCACCGCTGTGGAACGCCGTACCCGGCCCATCCTGCTGACCACCGCAACCACCGTGGCCGGCCTGCTGCCGCTGGCGTTCTCAAGTTCCACCCTGTGGCCACCCATGGCCTGGGCCATCATCAGCGGTCTGCTGGCTTCGACGGTTCTGACCCTGCTGGTGATACCGTCAGTCTGCACCAAACTGATCAAACTGCCGGTGGGCGAACCCGAAAACGCGCCGGCCTGAACCTGGTGTCATGTACAGGGCGGCTCAGACAGAGCCGGCCCTGTACACTTCCTTGGCTCGGATCATCAAACCCACCCGCTGGCCCACAGGCACCGCCCGGTTCGGAAACACCACCGCCTCCGGCGCGGTTCCGACCCGGTAGTCGTCCTGATCATCCTCCCAGATCACCGTGCCAGGCTGATACTCCGTGAAGTTCGCCACATCGTCCGGAACATGAAACCGGAAAGACGGCCCGGTATTGAGCACCTCATGCACCACCTCAAACACCGTCAGATGATCAAATGGTGGCCGCACTGCCGGTGCTGCCTCGCCCCGGAAACGCCGGCGCAAGGCCCGCTCAATGCCTTGGAACCGTCGCAGATCATTCCTGCCAAACGGCTCCACCTTGCCCAGTTCAATGGTAAAACTCTCCGCCTTCAGCGTGCTGGCAGTGAACGATGAAAACACTGTCGATTCCTTATGCTGCAGCAACAGGGTCTCCACCTCGGCCTCCAGCAGGAACGCACACTGGCCGGCCGGAACCGACCGCCCTTCCACGAACGGGTACAGCGCAAAGCGCTCCCGTTTCGACGGGCGAATAGCGGTATGCAAATCATAATGGCTTAACGCCAGACCCTGATGCGCCATCGCAAATTGCCGACACATTTCCTCCAGAAACCGAGCCCGCCGGCCCTCCGCAAGCCTGGAATATTCCGGTTTGCCATGGGCACCATTGAACAACCGGTTCATGTTCACATCCAGAAACCGCTCACCCTCCACCATGGCAGGAGGGTTGCCCAGGATCAGCAGCAGCGGGCACGCCAGCGACCACTCCCCGGAAAACAACTCCGACACCAGAGTGTTGAGCACTTCAATTGGCGCCGTTTCATCGCCATGCACCCCGGCAGAAATGATCAGCGCTTCCTGATTCGGGTTAGCCCTGTCAGCCGGTGGCGTCAGCCACAGAACCCCGTTGGCCTTGCGGGAAACCTGGGTGCCATCGGGCAGGGAGGTTTTGGTTTCGGGCAGATCAGCGGAAGCGTTGGCGAGGGTATGGCTAAGCCAGTCCGGGTGAAAGTCAAAGATTTGATTCGTAGCCTTCATAGACTCCCCTGCAGCGTTTGGGGGCATCTGGCTGGATAGGCTTTCCGGGAATTTCGGAGGCCATGGATGGCCGGAGAGAAGCGCACAGGGATGTGCTTGTAGCGGTTCCCGGAAAGCCTATCCAGCCAGATGGCCATGCTCCCGGCGATGGGAGCAAAAGTTAGCCATTCACCGGCCGCTGATGCCGCAAAAGATGGTTTTCCAGCTTGCGGAAAGCAAACACCAGAATAAACGTCAGCGCCATATAACAAAGCGCCACGAAAATAAACGCATCAAACGGCGCGTAAAACCGCGAATAAATGTTCCGTGCCGCCCCTGTCAGATCAACAATGGTGACCACACTGGCAATCGCACTGGCGTGCAGCATGAAAATCACCTCATTGGAATAGGCCTGAACCGCGCGACGCGCCGCGCTTGGCAGAATGATCCGGCGCATCCGCAGAAACCAGTTCATGCCATAGGCTTTCGCCGCCTCGATTTCACCATGGGGCGTAGACATAATCGCCCCCCGGATAATCTCCGTGGTGTAGGCTGCGGTATTCAGCGTGAAGGCCAGCAGGGCAGGATAAAGAGGTTCTCGGAAGATCTCCCACCAGAAAGTCTCCTGAATCCCCGGAATCTGCGCTACTCCATAATAGATAATGTACAGCTGGATCAGCAGCGGCGTGCCCCGGAACAGATAGGTGTAGATCCAGATTGGCCCGGACACCAGCGGATTCCGGACCGTACGCAGAATCGCCAGCGGAACCGCCACCACCAGGCCGATGACCAGCGACAGAAACACCAGGTGTACGGTCGTCACCAGACCGTCCCAGTACTCCATCAGCGTCATGGCCGTGAAAATTTCGTTCTTGTTCAACCACTCGGCAATGAAATCAGGCATCGTTTAATTCCCCTGAACCACGCCGACATTGGCTCGACGATCAAGCCACTTGATAAACAGCTCCGACCCCGCCGTCAGCGCCAGATACACGGCAGCCACCGGTACGAAGAAGTGGAAAGGCATGCGCTCCGCCTTGGCGGCTTCCTCCGCCACCCGCACCATATCGGTCAGGCCAATGATGGACACCAGTGCCGTGGTCTTGAGCAACACCTGCCAGTTATTGCCGATGCCCGGCAGGGCATGGCGTAACATCTGCGGGATCATCACCCGCCGGAAGGTATGCCAGCGGGAAAAGCCATAAGCCTTGGCCGCTTCAATCTGACCGACGTCCACCGCCAGAAAGGCACCGCGAAAGGTCTCGGTCATGTAGGCACCGAAAATCAGACCGATGGTCACCACGCCGGAAATGAAAGGATCAAACTGGAAGAAAAAGTCGATACCGCGGGTTTCCCACAGATAATCCGAAAACATGTTCACCGCTACCTGGCCGCCGTAATAGAACAACAGCATCATCACCAGATCCGGAACCCCGCGAATCAGCGTGGTATAGGCGGTTGCGATGCCGGCGGCAACACGACTGCCGGAGAGTTTTGCACTGGCACCAACCAGGCCAAGCGTCAGGGCCAGGGCCAGAGACAGGAAGGCCAACTCAATGGTGATGACCGCTCCTTCTGCGAGGGCCGGGCCATAGCCTTTCAGATCAAACATGGGAGTATCCGGTCAGCGGGGGCGCCGTGGCGCCGCCCCCTGGTCATTACATCTTGATATCGTAGTTGAAGTACTTCTTCATGATGGTGTCGTAGGTGCCATCTTCCTTCAACGTGCGCAGGGCGGCGTTTACTTCATCGGCCAGGTCGGCATCACGCTTGCGCATGGCAACGCCCACACCTTCACCCAGTTTCACAGGCTCGCCCACTTCCTTGAAGCCGTCTTTGGACAGAACGGTCTGCTCACCCACCGGGTAGTCGACAAAGACCACATCCAGACGCTGACCTTCAAGGTCCAGTACCATGTCATCAGCGGTGGTGTAGCGCTTGATTTCAACAATGCCACCCATGTTTTCGGTCACGTAGGTGTCCATGGTGGTACCGCGCTGAACACCGACAGTCTTGCCTTTCATGGCATCCATATCAGTGACGTCGGTGCTGAAATCGTTGGGGCCGAACCAGCCGCCCGGGGTGTTGTAGTACGGCTCGGAGAAGAGCACGCGCTCGGCACGCTCCGGTGTGATCGACATGGAAGACATGATCAGATCAAACTTACGAGCCAGCAGGCCAGGAATCATACCGTCCCATGCCTGAATGACGAATTCGCAGTTGGCGTTCATCTCTTCACACATGGCGTCCGCCAGCTCCACTTCAAAACCGGTCAGCTCACCGTTTTCGTCTTTGTACTCGAATGGCTCGTAGGGCACATCAAAAGCAATGCGCAGGTTTCTTTCCTGAGCCTGGGCCGTACCGGCAACCAGGGCCAGGGCGCAACTTGCTGCAACAATCAGTTTTTTCATGTGTCACTTCTCCAGTAATTCGCCACAAAGGCTTTATTTTTTATGGAAGTTTCGGGAGCTTTTCTTCAACTCCTCGTCCAACACCGATTCAAGATAGCACTGGTGTTCAGAACTTGGGAGCAAGAAATTGCTTCATGCGCTCGGAATCCGGGTTATCGAAAACCTTGTCCGGGGTTCCCTGCTCCTCAATCACGCCCTGATGCAAAAACAGGACCTGGCTCGACACATCCCTTGCGAATGCCATCTCGTGGGTGACCACGATCATGGTGCGGCCTTCCTCAGCCAGACTCTGCATGACCTTCAGTACCTCGCCCACCAGTTCCGGATCCAGAGCTGAGGTTGGCTCGTCAAACAGCATCACCTCCGGCTCCATGGCCAGGGCTCTTGCGATGGCTGCTCGCTGCTGCTGCCCGCCGGACATCTGGGCCGGGTAGTAGTCCTTGCGTTCGTAGATGCCGACCTTGTTCAGGTAAGCCTCTGCGCGCTCAATCGCTTCTTTTTTAGGAATCTTCAGAACGTGAACCGGCGCTTCGATTATGTTCTCCAGCACCGTCATATGGGACCAGAGATTGAAGCCCTGGAACACCATGGAGAGGCGAGCCCGGATCAGTTCCACCTGGCGGTTATCGGCGGGCACCCGCTCACCCTTGCGGTTTTCGGTGAACCGGATTGGGTCGCCGTGCACAATAATGTCGCCGGAGGTGGGGGTTTCCAGCAGATTGATGCAGCGCAGAAAGGTACTCTTGCCGGAACCGGAACTGCCAATCAGGGAAACCACATCACCCTTACGGGTTTCCAGAGAGATGCCCTTGAGAACTTCCAGCTTGTCAAAGGTCTTGTGGATGTCCCTGCAAATAAGAGGCGCTGGTTCCGCCATGGCTGGCTCCTGAGACTGTCATACAAAGGCGCATGTTTTACGGACTGTTGCCGTGGAAATCAATACCGCTTTGTTGGGTTTTCGTGAAAGTTATTGGACTCGAGTGAGACTCGAATGACCTCTGCCCCCTGGTTTTCCAGGCTTCTCAATGAATCCTGAACAAAACGTACGTGGGCCATGGCCACCTTGCGGGCGGTTCTGGCCTTGCCCGCCATAATGGCCTGATAGATCTGCTTGTGCTGCTTCATGATTAACTGGCGCATCTCCGCCCTTGGATTCAGGTTGGCAACGGAGGCATGCACGGTCAGCAGCATCATGTTTTTCAGACCATTGAGCACATGTACCAGTACCGGGTTATGAGATGCTTCAATTATAGCCTGGTGAAAACCGTGGTCGGGTTTGGCGTTGCTGAGCGGGTCGGTGTCTTCCAGGGCCCGGTAGGCTTTGGTAATCCGGTGTAGATCACCTCGGGTGGCGCGCTGGGCTGCAAGTTCGGCCGCCTGGCCTTCCAACTGTTCGCGCACTTCCAGCAGGTCATAAAGGGTGCGGGGGTGGCCAGCAAACAGGTGCATCAACGGGCTGTTGTCTTCCAGATCGTCTGTGTTCGGGACAATGCTGGCAACAAAAGATCCCCGGCCATGCTGGGTTTCGATGACGCCCCGCCCCTGGAGTTCATGCAATGCTTCACGAATGATGGCCCGGGAAACCCCTAGTCTGGTCGAAAGCTGGCGCTCCGAGGGTATCTTCTGCCCCGGTGCCAGGCCGCCGTCGAGAATCAGCCGCTCTAGCCTGAAGGAAATTTCCTGCGATATCCCCATGTTTTCTACCTGACGGGTCTTGCTGGTCAGACCAGTTGCTGTTGTTCAAGTGCTCAGGAAGTCCTTCTCGGGTGTTGTCCTCCAGACCGCTAACTATGGCCTATAGCACCGAATTCGTCCATTTTTCCACAATTAAAAACTGGTCTGACCAGCTGGCAATTCTCTGGACTAAACCGCACCTGCCTACGAATATCTTTTTAATGCTGGCATTTGCTGGTGTTGGATTACCTCTGCATAACAACAAAGTGAACGGAGATGTTTCGATGAACATCAATGATAACAACGACAAGCATTGTGATTCAGACGCAAACCCACCACGCCGGAGTTTTCTCAAAAAAATGGCGGTTGGTGCAGCCCTGGCAGGCGCGCTGACACTGGGCGCCGGTCAGGCCCAGGCCGCGACTACCTGGAAAATTCAGTCGGTGTGGGATGCGGGCACGGTTGGCTATGACCTGTTCGAGGAATGGTGCAACAGCATCAAGGAAAAATCCGGCGGAGAACTTATTTTCAGGCCGTACCCGGCAAAGGCGGTCGCGGCCGACAACAACGCGCTGTTTGATGCGGTACGTAATGGCGTACTGCAGGGTATGAACCCGTTTACCCTGTATTGGTCAGGCAAGATCCCGGCCTCGGTGTTCCTGTCGTCTTACCCGGCCGGCCCGGATCAGCCTCACCAGTGGGACACCATGTTCTATTCCCTGGGCATGCTGGAGAAAACCCGGGAGATCTACAAAAAGTACGGGCTGTTCTACGTGGGCCCGATTCAGCACGACGCCAACATCATTCATTCCAAGAAGCCGGTGAACAGCCTGGCGGATCTCAAGGGCATGAAGATCCGGGTGCCTGGCGGCATGGTGGCTGAAGTATTCCAGCAGTTCGGGGTATCCACTGTCAGCCTGCCGGGTTCCGACATCTTCCCGGCTCTGGAAAAGGGCACCATCGATGCGGCGGACTACGTGGGCCCGGCGGTGAACTATGAGCTGGGCTTCTCGCAGGTGACCGATTACATCCTGTTCGGGCCTCCAGGGGTGATGTCTATTTACCAGCCGGTGGATCTGATGGACCTGACGGTGAACCTGCGTGCCTGGAACGCCCTGGATCCCAAGCTGCAGCAGCTGGTTGAGGAAGAGGTGCGCAATTACTCCCAGAAGCACTACCTGACCATCCAGAAGCGCAACATCGAAGCCATGGAGAAGTTCAAGGCGGATGGAGACACCGTCACGCGTCTGAGCCAGCAGGATCTGCAGGAGTTCCGTCGCGCGGCAATTCCCATCTGGTACAACTGGGCGAACAAGAACGAGGATGCCAAGGCCATCTTCGATATGCAGCTCGAGTACATGATGAACGACACCGTGGGCTACGTCACCGAGGAAGACCTCAAGGCGGCTGGCAAGTAAACCGGCACTACCAACAACAATCAAAAAAGCGGGGAAGGGCAGGGAAGCCTTGGTTCAGGGCGCTCTCTCCCTTCCCCCCGTTGTCACTGACGTGAGGACAGTATGTCTGATCTGAGCAACTTTGGCTTTGTGCTGCCGCACTGGTTCTACTGGGGTTGGCTGGCGGTAATGCCGCTGCTGATGATGGCGTGGGACCGTTGGTCCAGTAGCCGTGGCGTGCAGGCGATTGACAAGAATGCCCTGGCAAACGAGAAGCTTCAGCAGATCGAAGCCGAAATGTCGAAAACCATCGAGTCGGATTACGCGAACTGGTTTACCCGGATTATCGACTGGATCAGCGAAAAATATGGCGTGTTTATTTCCTTCTGGACCGTAAACGCCGTTGTTTTCTACTTTTTTGAAGTGGTTATGCGCTACATCTTCAATATGCCGACCATCTGGGTGCATGAGGCCAGCTTTCTGCTGTTCGGTATGCAGTACCTGCTGGCGGGCGCGTTTGCCCTGCTGCATGGCGCCCACGTGAGGGTCGATGTGATCTATAACCTGTTGCCTGTGCGGGGCCGGATTGGCATGGATATCTTCACCTCCATGTTCTTCTTCATGTTTGCGTTGGCGCTGGTGATTACCTCCTGGACCTTTTTCCAGAACTCCTACTCGATGGATGAACGTACCGTCGAGACCTGGGGCATCCAGTACTGGCCGGTCAAGGCCATGATGCTGCTGGGGGCTGTTCTACTTACCTTGGCGGGCCTGTCCAAACTGATCAAGGACATTGCCCTGTTCGTCAAGCTTGGCCGGGAGCAACACGCATGACTACCACTACAGTGAACAATCCGGGCCAGGGCAACCTCAAAGGCAAGCTTGGCACCTGGCTGATGATTCTGGCCACCGCTGCGCTGGCCTTTGTGATGTTTGTCGAGTTCGTCAACATTCTGTTCTACGACCCGTTCAGCGATGAGAAATTCCTGTTCAAGCTGGCCGGAAGCCTGGCCGATGTGAACATCGGACCGCTCACCTACCTGATGTTCGGCTCCCTGTTGGTGGCTTTGATGATGGGTCTGCCACTGGCGTTTGTTACCGGTGGTCTTGGGGTTGCCTTCATTTATCTGGTGGGCGACTCGCTGATGCTGAACATCATCCCCAGCCGCATCTTCCCGATGATGACCAACTCCGATCTGGCCGCTATTCCGCTGTTCATCTTCATGGCGGCGATGCTGGAACGGGCCGGCCTCATCGAAGAAATGTTCAATGTCGTCTACAAGTGGATGGGTGGTGTTGGCGGCGGCCTGGCCATTGCCACCATTGTGGCCTCGACCATTCTTGCAGCGATGGTCGGGGTTATCGGTGCGGCGGTCGTGACCATGGGGATCATTGCCCTGCCGGCCATGCTCAAACGGGGTTACGACCACAAGATCGCCCTCGGCTCCATCATGGCGGGCGGTACCCTGGGTATTCTCATTCCGCCCTCGATTCTGGCGATCCTCTATGCCGTGGTTGCCCAGCAATCGGTGGGTGAACTGTATCTGGGGTCGGTGATTCCTGGCGTTCTGCTATCCAGCCTGTATGTGTTCTATGTCTGGATCCGGGCGAAGCTGAACCCCGAACTCGGGCCTCCGATTCCCAAGGAGGAACGCATCGGCCTGAAAGACAAGCTGCTGCTTCTGAAAGACCTGATTGCGCCTCTCATTCTGGTGTTCCTGGTGCTTGGCCTGCTCTTTGGCGGCATTGCCACACCAGTTGAGGCGGCCGGCATCGGCTCCTTTGGCGCCATTCTTGTGGCGATGAAACACAAGGTGTTCTCCATCGCGACTCTGCGGGATGCTTCGGTCACTACCGCCAAGGCTTCCGCCATGGTGCTATGGATCATGTTTGGTGCCTCGGTGTTTGTAGGTTTCTACATTCTCCAGGGTGGTCAGGACTTTATTACCGAATCCATTCTGGGCACCGGCCTGCCGGCCTACGGCATCCTGTTCCTGCTGATGGTCTTGCTGGTGGTACTGGGCATGTTCCTGGACTGGGTCGGCATCCTGCTGCTGGCGGTGCCTATCTTTATCCCCATTGTGGAAGCCCTGGAGTTCCCGGGTCTGTTCGGCCTGCCGGGCGTGTCTGGTGACGACGTGGTGCTGTGGTTCGGGGTGTTGTATCTGGTGAATATGCAGATGTCGTTCCTGAGCCCGCCCTTCGGCTATGCGCTGTTCTATATCCGCGGCGTGTGCCCGCCGGAAATTTCCATGGGCACCATCTTCAAGTCATCCCTGGTGTTCCTGGCCATCCAGGCCCTGGGCGTATTCCTGTGCATTGTGTTCCCGGCCATCACTACCTGGCTGCCCAATCTCGCTTATGGCTAACCAAGAGGAGTAAATCGTTATGTTGACCATTCATCGTCTCGACCTGTCTGATGCACGCATCCTGATTGAGGGTGCGGCGGCCAAGGCCCGTGAAATCGGTGTGCCCATGTGCATCGCAGTGGTGGACGAGTCCGGCACGCTGATCGCCTTTGAGCGTATGGACGGGGGCAAAGTGACCAGTGTTACCATCGCACAGGACAAGGCATTTACCGCTGCGGCCGCGCGCAAAGCGACCCACGATTACAATGCCGCCAACGTGCCGGGCAACCTCGCCTTCGGTATACATACTGAAGTGGGCGGTCGCCTGAGCACGGTAGGCGGTGGCCTGCCGGTGATGGTAGACGGTGAAGTGGTCGGCGGTATCGGTCTCAGCTCGGGCACGCCACAACAGGACATGGACTGTGCCCAGGCTGGCATCGACCATTTTGAAAGCAAACGCCAGTAACCGGTGTCTCTTATGAATACTCAATCCCGTATCAGCAAGTCCCGGCTGGCGGAGCAGTTCCGGGCCTTTATTGACCCGGACTTCGTCATCACCGATGACGAAACCCTGAAACCCTATGAGTGCGATGGCCTGGCCATGTACCGGGAAATGCCCATGCTGGTGGTGCTCCCGGAAACCGTGGAACAGGTGCAGCGGGTCATGCGCATTTGCCACCAACACGGTGTGCCGGTGGTGGCCCGTGGTGCCGGTACCGGTTTGTGTGCCGGTGCCATGCCGCATAAGGAAGGGGTAGTGCTCTCGCTGGCCAAGTTCAACCGGATTCTGAACATTGATCCGATTGGTCGCACCGCACGCCTGCAACCGGGTGTCCGTAACCTGGCGATCAGTGAAGAAGCCGCACAGTATGGCCTCTATTACGGTCCGGATCCTTCCTCTCAGATCGCCTGCACCATTGGCGGCAACGTGGCCGAAAACTCCGGTGGCGTGCACTGCCTGAAGTACGGCCTGACCGTGCACAACATCCTCAGTGTGGAAATGATCACCGCCGAGGGTGACCGGGTAACGGTCGGCAGTGATGGTCTGGACAGTTGCGGTATGGATCTGCTGGCGCTGCTCACCGGCTCTGAAGGACTGCTGGGCGTGGTCACCGAGGTGAAGGTGAAACTGCTGCCCAAGCCGGAAGTGGCACAGGTGATCATGGCGGGCTTCGACAGCATCGAGAAAGCGGGCGACGCGGTGGGTGGCGTGATTTCCCACGGCATCATCCCCGGCGGCCTGGAAATGATGGATGGTCATGCCATTGTCGCGGCCGATGACTTCTGCGGTGCCGGGTATCCCCGGGATGCCAAGGCCCTGCTGCTGTGTGAAGTGGACGGCACCGAAGAGGAAGTGCACGAACACATCGCAGAGGCCGAAGCGCTGTTCCGTAAGCTGGGCGCGACCTCCATTCGCACCTCACAGAGCGAGGAAGAGCGGGCTCTGCTGTGGAAAGGGCGCAAGTCGGCCTTCCCGGCGGTGGGGCGGATCTCGCCGGATTATTACTGCATGGATGGCACCATTCCGCGTCGCTATCTGGCCAAGGTATTGCTGGAAATGGAAAAGATGTCAGAAGAGTTCGGCCTGCGGGTGGCGAACGTGTTTCATGCGGGCGATGGCAACCTGCACCCGCTGATCCTGTTTGATGCCAACGTGCCAGGCGAGTTTGAGCGCACCGAGGCGTTCGGCAGCAAGATCCTGGAACTCTGTGTTGAGGTGGGTGGCTGTATCACCGGTGAGCATGGCGTGGGCGTGGAGAAAATTCGCCAGATGGCGGTGCAGTTCAATGATGACGAGCTGCAGCAGTTCCACGATGTGAAAGCGGCCTTCGACCCCACCGGAATTCTGAACCCGGGCAAAGGGGTGCCCACCCTGAAATTCTGTCAGGAATACCGCTCCATCGAGCACAAGCAACACAAGCACGAAGAGGCGGACACTGCCCATGGCTGATCAGATCCAAACGATACAGGAGCAGGTGCTCCAGGCCCGCAGTAACGGGCAGAAACTCAACATTGTCGGCGGCGGCAGCAAGTCCTTTATGGGGCGCCAGAGCGATGCTGATGCCAGCACTCTGAGCCTGGCCGAGCACACTGGTGTGGTGGAATACCATCCGGTAGAGCTGGTGCTGACGGTACGTGCCGGTACCACCCTGAAAGAAATTGAAGCGGTGCTGGCGGAGCAGGGCCAGTGTCTGCACTTTGAGCCGCCGCATTTTGGCGACGCATCCACCATCGGCGGCACAATGGCCTGCAACCTGTCCGGCCCGGCCAGACCCTGGGCGGGATCGGTGAGGGATCAGGTGCTGGGTATTCGCCTGCTGAACGGCAAGGGCGAACACCTGCGTTTTGGTGGCCAGGTGATGAAAAACGTGGCGGGATACGACGTTTCCCGTCTGCAGGCCGGCGCCATGGGAACACTCGGGGTGATCACCGAGATCAGCCTGAAAGTCATGCCGAAGCCGGCGGCCACCGTTACCCTGGTGCGGGAGATGGCCATGGACGAGGTGGTGGAATACATGAACCGCCGTGCCGGTGAGCCCAAACCCATCACCGGTGCTTGCTGGGTAGATGGCAAGGTGTACCTGCGCCTTGCCGGTGCAAAATCAGCGGTTGAGGCGACCGCCGAGAAATGGGGTGGCGAGGTTATGGCTGAGGGTGACCAGTTCTGGCGAGAGGTTCAGGACATGCAGCACGGCTTCTTTGACGATCCGGAAGCACCTCTCTGGCGGTTCTCCCTGGATTCCACCGCCAGAACGCCGAAGCTGGACGGCCCCTGGATGATCGACTGGGTTGGCTCCCAGCGATGGTATCGCGGCCAGGCCTCACTCAGCGATCTGGAGCCACTGGCTCGTGCTGCCGGTGGTCAGGTCAGCCTGTTCCGGGGTGGTGATCGCACTGCCGAAGTGATGCAAAGCCAACCCGAGGCGTTGAAAACCATCCAGCGCCGCGTGAAACACTCGTTCGATCCCGACGGCATTTTCAATCCCGGCCGTCTCTATAGCTGGTTGTAATTATGCAAACGAATCTGGTTCAACAATTTGCCAATGATCCCGAAGGTCAGGAAGCGGAGGAGATCCTCAGGGCCTGTGTGCATTGCGGTTTCTGCACCGCAACCTGCCCAACCTACCAGGAACTGAACGACGAGCGGGATGGCCCCCGTGGCCGCATTTACCTGATGAAGATGTTCCTTGAAGGCGGCGAAGTCACCGAGAAGACCCGCGAACACCTGGACCGCTGCCTGACGTGTCGAAGCTGCGAAACGACCTGCCCTTCTGGCGTGAAGTATGGCCGCCTGGTAGACATCAGTCGTGGTTTGATGGAAAAAGAGCTGCCGCGCAAGCCGCAGGAAAAATGGCTGCGCTGGGCGCTGACCCGCTTCCTGCCGGACCGCCGGCTGTTCGGGTTGATGCTGCGTCTGGGCCAGGCCTTCCGTCCGGTACTGCCGGAGAAGCTGCGCACCAAGGTGCCCCCTCGCCGACACGCAAGCCCCTGGCCCTCGTCGAGCCACAGCCGTGTGGTTCTGGCTCTGGCCGGCTGTGTTCAGCCGTCAGCTGCGCCCAATACCAACGCGGCTGCGGCCCGGGTGCTGGACAAGCTCGGTGTGACCATGGTGGAAGCCCCCGAGGCCGGATGTTGTGGCGCGGTGAACTACCATCTTTCCGAACATGAGCGCGGTCTGGAACAGATGCGCCGCAACATCGATGCCTGGTGGCCCGCCATTGAAGCCGGAGCCGAGGCCATCATCATGACCGCGTCAGGTTGTGGTGCCATGGTCCAGGATTACGGCCATCTGCTGAAAGATGACCCGGTGTACGCCAATAAGGCAAGGAAGGTCAGCGAGCTGTGCACTGATCTTGGGGCGTTCCTGCTGAAGGAAGACCTGGAGCCCCTGAAGGCCAGTGCCCAGGCGGGCAAGGTGGCGTTCCACTGTCCGTGTACCCTGCAGCATGCCATGAAACAGAATGGGGTGGTGGAGCAGGTGCTCACCAAGGCGGGTATCGACCTGGCGGCCACCAAAGACAAGCACCTGTGCTGTG
Source organism: Marinobacter sp. EVN1 (assembly GCF_000475375.1). Lineage (NCBI taxonomy): Bacteria > Pseudomonadati > Pseudomonadota > Gammaproteobacteria > Pseudomonadales > Marinobacteraceae > Marinobacter > Marinobacter sp. EVN1. Next base: position 249,144 of record NZ_AXCB01000016.1, on the reverse strand, counting down.
GCTCGGCGGGTACCTATTCCATTACCCAGCCGGAGATGAGCCAGAAGCTGCTGGATAACAAGCTCAAGGCGCTGACGGTGGATAACCCGGTACGGATTGTCACGGCCAACATTGGCTGCCAGTTGCACCTGGAGAGCAAAGCAGACGTACCGGTGAACCACTGGATCGAGTTGCTGGACCGCTGATCCGTTCCTGAAAGTGGCGCTGGCTTTCGGTATAGTTACCAGCGCCTGTCCCGCTGCTGTGATGGTGGCGGGGCTCTCCCTCAAACTATTCACAGGATGTGAACCCATGCCAAGGAAACTGGCCCTGAGCCTGCTTCTCGTTACCGCGGCAGCGCCCGCCACTGCTGAAATCTACCGCTGGACCGATGCTAACGGGTCCATACACTTTTCCGATACGCCACCCAGGCAGGTGCGACATTCCAGTGTTTCGGTGAAACCACCGGTGACCGTCCCCATGGGCGAAAACATCCGCCAGGCCGACCGGGTGCGGCAAAGCCGGGCTGAAGTGGAACGCTTGCTGGCTCCCGGCAGCAAGGATCGCTATGCCCAGGCCAGAGAGGCAAAAAAGCAGGCGCAACAGTGCGAGAAATATCGGAAGCAGTTGGACCGGATTCAGGGCCAGTTGCGAGCTGGTTACAGCAATGATCGAGGCAATGGCCTGCGCCAGAAACGACGCAAACTCAGCCAGCTCTATAGCCGGGAGTGCGTGCTCGACCAGAACTGATTTCCGCGCTGGCTTCGGAAACCGCGCATTGCGGTCCTTTTCTGAATATTGTTAGCTATCTATCTAGTCAGCGGAGGTAGCATTTGTCTCATTTTCAGCTCGCGTTATTACTTGGTATGACCGTCGCCCTGGGGCCTCTGGCTTTGGATGCGTATTTGCCCGCGTTCCCCGATATTGCTGAGGGTTTTGGTATTCCCCATGCGGATGTGGGCCTGACTCTGAGTGCCTATGTCGCCACCCTTGGTCTCGCACAACTGGTGGGCGGGCCTTTGTCGGATCGCTATGGCCGCAAGTTGATACTGTTTGTCGGGCTGACCATTTTCGCCATTGCCGCGATGATGATTGCCGGAGCCGATACCCTGGCGGAGTTGGTGGGCTGGCGAATTGTACAGGGCATCGGCGGTGCCTTCTGTGCGGTCTCGGTGCCTGCGATTGTCCGCGACCAGGTGGGCGGGCAGGAAGCGGCGCGCCTGTTCGGCCTGATTGGCCTGATCATGTTTATTGCCCCGGCTGCGGCACCTTCACTGGGTGCGTTGATGCTTGCGCTCGGCGATTGGCACTGGATTTTCGTATTTCTGGCCGGCTACGCGCTCTTGCTGGCGGTCGTGCTGCAAATCGCCCTGTTTCCCAGGTTGAAACCCAGGCCCCAGGCTTCGACGCCGGTGAAAACTCTGGTAACCAACTACATGCTGGTGCTTCGCCACGGCACAACCATGCGCTTTATCGGTATTCAGGTGATGTGCTTCAGCACCATGCTGCTGTTCATTACCCATTCGTCGTTTATCTACCAGGAGTGGTTCGGCCTGTCCAACGCCAGTTTCTCTATGCTGTTCGCGGCCAATATCGGATTGATGGCGGTGCTGAATCTGGTCAACCGGCCGCTGTTGCGGCGCGTCCCATCAGTCATCCTGTTGCGGGTACAGGTTATGCTGCAGTTCCTGATGCTGGTCGGGTTGGTTACCGTGGTCATTCTGGACGGGCCGTTCTGGGCGGTGGCGTTGTTCATCATTGGCGCCATTGGCTGTCAGGGCGGGATCGTGCCTAACAACATGGCCAATGCGCTGGAGTTCTTTCCGCATCTGGGCGGAACCGCCGCCGCTATGCTGGGCGCCTCTCAATTCACCCTGGCTGGAGGGATCAGTGCGCTGTCATCGGCTTTAGGAGGTGATGCACTGCTGCCTATTGTACTGAGCATGCTGGCCTGCTCGGCTGGCGCGGTGGTGCTGGCGGCCAGAGCTCCAGCCGCGATTGCCCGGGAAAAGGCCAGGGCCGAAACCCTGGCCTGAGACCGCTCAGGGATTGCGGCGCACGTTGACCAGTAACGGACTACCGGTGGCCGGGTCGTGAATCAGATCGCAGCTGACGCCGTAGAGTTCCTGCACCAGCTCCGGTGAGACAATCTCCGCCGGAGTGCCCTCCTCAATAATGGTTCCGTTTTTCATGGCCACCATATGGTCCGCATAGCGACAGGCACTGGCCAGGTCGTGCACCACCATGGCGATGGTCTTGCCTTGTCCGCTCAGTGCCCGGATTAACTCAAACACTTCAATCTGGTGGCCAAGATCCAGGGCCGATGTAGGTTCGTCCAGCAGTAACAGCGGCGTTTGCTGGGCCACCGCCATGGCAATCCAGGCCCGCTGTCGTTGCCCGCCAGAGAGGGTGTCCAGTGCACGGTCAGCCAGTCCGGCAACATCGGCGGCCTGTATCGCCTGATCGAAGGCCCGTTGGTCTTCTTTCGACCACTGTGCCATCCAGCCCTGATGAGGCTGGCGGCCAAAGCGCACCAGGTCGGCAACGGTGAGACCTTCCGGGGCGGTGTTGTCCTGGGGTAGCAGGGCCAGTTTCCGGGCGACTTCTTTGGACGGCAGGCGATGGATATCCTTGCCGTCCAGAAGCACGGAGCCGCCCTTGGGCGTATGAATCCGGGCCAGGCCATTCAGCAAGGTGGATTTTCCGCAGCCGTTGGGGCCCACGATGGCGGTGACCTGGGCCGTTGGCAGATGAAGGCTCAGATTCTCCGCTACCACAAACTGACGGTGCGCCAGAGTGATGTCGTCGGCGGCAAGGGTCGCGGTTTGGGGGTGGCTCATGTCAGGCTCCGTGGCGAAGGTCTCAGCAGTATCCAGAGCAGGTAAGGGCTGCCGACGATGGCGGTAATGATGCCTACCGGAATTTCCAGCGGCGCAAACAGCGTGCGGCCTAACAGGTCGGCAATCAGCATGAAGCTGGCGCCCGCCAGGGCCGCAGCCGTGAGCGGAACCTTGCCCGGGCGGCACAGGGCCCGGGCAAGCTCCGGCGCCAGCAGGGCAATCAGGCCAACCGGCCCGCAGACCGATACTGCCAGGCCCGTGAGCATCACCGACAAACCCAGGCCGATTATGCGGGTGGCTTTCAGTCGTGTGCCCAGGGCAATGGCCACCGCATCCGTGAACTGCAAGGTATTGAGGCCCCGGCTGAGGCTCATCAGAATCAGGTAGCCGGCCGCAAGGCCCATTCCGAGCACCAGCACACTCTGGCCGGAACGGGCATTCAGGCTGCCCACCGTCCAGGGATAGGCCGCATTGGCGGCATCAATCGCCACCCGACTGAGCATTACCTGGGTGACTGCGCCCGCGATGGCGCCAATACCGATGCCGGCGACGATAAAGCGATAGCCCCGGGTGCCATTGGCGCCCGCCAGACCAAAGGCAATCGCCGTGGCGGCTGCCGCTCCAGCCAATGCCATGGCTGATGGTGCCAGCGATAAACCCACGCCCACCACCGACGCGACCGCAAAGGCGGTAGCCGCGTTATCGATGCCGATAATGCCCGGTGTCGCCAGACGGTTACGGGCCAGGGTCTGCATCAGGCACCCGGCCATGGCCAGCGCTGCCCCACTTAGTAGTCCCGCGATTACCCGGCTCAGACGAAGCTCGTTGATCACGAAATCGGTCATCGGGTCTGCGTGGCCGGCTAATGCCCTGAGGGTATCGAACAGGGAAACCTGCACGGTACCGGTGGCCAGCGAGATGATGGTTGCCAGGACTAACAGCCCGAGCAGGGCGGTATTAACCAGCGTGTTGCGTTTATCCGGCATGGCGAATCCTGCGGTCATAGCGAAGGCATCCGGCCGGCCCGGACAATGGCCAGCAGCACCGGAGCGCCAATCAGCGCGGTAACCACCCCCAGAGGCATTTCGGCGGGCGCGGCAATCAACCGGGAAAGCACGTCGGCACCCAGTACCACGGCAGGGCCAACAGGCACACACAGCCAGAGGGTCTTGCGGATATCGGGGCCGGAAAAGGCCCGGGCAATAAACGGCACCACCAGTCCGACAAAGATCAGGGGCCCGGCGAGGGCCGTTGCCGAGCCCACCAGCAGAGCAACCGTGAAAGTGATCAGGAAGCGGATTCGCCCCGGGTGATGTCCCAGCCCGACGGCCGCTTTTTCGCCCAGGGCCATGGCTGCCAGTGGTCGTGCCACGATAGCAATCAGGACCAGGGCGAGAGTGATGGAGGGAAGCGTTGCCCAAAGCATGGACAAGGGTTTGCCGGCCACGCTGCCGGTAATCCAGAAGCGAATCTCATCGGCGGCTCGCTGGTCCATCAGCATCAACATGGAGGTCAATGCCAGCAGCAGACCGGTCATGGTGGCCCCGGCCAATACCAGACGCACAGGATCATTGCCCAGGCCCTGCACCCTGGTAGCGGCAATCACCAGGGCACAGCCAGCGAGCGCTCCAAGCTGGGCGGCCAGGGTGGTGAGAGTAGCTGTGGTGGCGCCCAAGAGGATGGCCAGGGCTACTGCAAAGCCACTGCCAGCACTGACGCCCAGCAAGCCCGGCTCGGCCAGTGGGTTGCGGGTCATGGACTGGAGCAGGGCACCGGCCAGGCCCAGTGCGAGGCCGGTGATCAGGGCAATGATGGTGCGGGGCAGCCGAAGCTCGGTGACCACGAACCAGGCTTCCTCCGTGCCATTGGCCATCAGCGCCGCCATGGCATCGCTGGCAGACACCGGACCGGCGCCATAGAGCAGGCTGGCCAGTACCACCAGCAACAATAAAAATCCCGCAGCCAGAAGCGGCGGGAAAAAAGCGCGAGACGCAACCACGCTAGTCGGGGATAGAGCGTTCAACATTGGGCGCTTCAGGGCTGAATGGCAGTGACCGCGGCTTCGATGTCATCAAGAATGGCCAGTACCGCAAGAGGTCCGGTAGCGCTGGTCCAGAGTTGCCCGCTGACGGTGATCACCCGGTCGTGTTCAACTGCATCCAGGCGGGCAAAAGCCGCGGATTGGCGGGCTGCCTCCAGTGCTTTGTCGCCATCCTCATTCAGTGTCGCCAGGAATACCCAGCTTTGGTCCATGCTGGACAGGTTCTCCAGGCTCAGTGGTTCGCTATGGGGGCGACCTTCTTTAACCAGATCATTGTCATCTATCCGGAAGCCTACTGCCTGAAGAATCGAGGCCGAGAACAGGCCTTCCGCCATCACCAGTGGCCCCTGGGGCATCCAGCGAATCAGGGTGGCATCTCGCTGGGCTTCCGGGATGCGAGCCTCCACAAGGGCGGCCACTTCGCCAATGCGGGATTCGACTTTAGCAATCACCTGCTCAGCGGCCTCTTCCTTCCCCAGGGCTTTGGCGAACAGGCGGGTTTCCCGTTCCCAGCTGTCCGGCTGGAACATGGGAACATCTGACACGATCACCGGCGCGATCCGCGACAGCAACTGGTATTGCTGCTCATTGGTGCGCGGTGCTGCCAGAATCAGATCGGGCCGGACGGAGATAACCGCTTCAATATTGGTTTCGGCCGGTGCGCCCACAATAGCGATATCGCCTGCCCGGGACTTGATGTAATCGGCAACGTCGCTGCCGGCACGGGTAATTACAGCACCCACTGGGTTGGCATCGACAGCCAGTGTCGTGTCCAGGGCCCCCTCGTACAGTGTGACTACTCGCTCTGGCTGGCCGTTGACCGTTACCGGGCCATAGGCCGTTTCCACAGACCGGGTACCCGCGAGACTGGTACCCGCGCCCATGGCGGAGAGTGCCAGTACGGCAATGGATCGGAGAAGCGTCTGTCTGGGGGTGAGAGTGCGGCATGTCATGGTCAGTGCGCTCCGGCAGCGGGGTGTTAGATAGCTTGCAAATTTTAATGGAAAATAATGATAATGGTTCTCGTTAAGGTTTTAAAGTGATAAATTGGAACGGTCAGTTGCAAATAATGGAACCAAATCATGTATGACTTGCAGGAGCTGGAAGCTTTCGTGTCGGTAGTGCGCACCGGCAGCCTGACCGCCAGTACCCGGGATCTGGGACTACCCAAGTCCACTCTCAGCCGCCGGATTCGACAACTGGAGGAGAATGTGGGGCAGCCACTGTTGCTGAGACAATCCCGGAAGATCGTGCCGAACGATGCCGGGCGTGTGTTCTACCGCTATTGCAACGACATTCTCGAGTTGGTGGTGCAGGGGCGGGAGGCACTGGACGAACTCAAAGCCGAGGTAACCGGCAAGCTGGAATTGCGTTGTCACGAATCTTTTGTGCGTGGCTGGTTTTCCGGGGTGGTTGAGTCCTTTATGGCTGACCATGACGACCTTCGTGTTGCGATTCACACCCAGAGGAACCTGCCGGAAGCGGTCGAGGACGGTGTGTGTATCTGGCTGGGTGAGGCCGGCGAGACAGCGCTGCGCCAGGAGGTGCTCGGTGTGCTCAAGCAGGGTATTTTCGGTAGCCCGGCCTATTTCCGGCAGCACGGCAAGCCGGCTGCACCGGGAGAGCTTGCCCATCATCCCTGGGTGGATCTGCTGGGTATGGCAGACACCGGGGTAATATTGCACCACTCCCGCCAGGGCAATTTTCCGCTATCGCTACCGGACCGTCGGTTTACCGTGGACCAGTTCAATGTGCAGGGTGACGCCATTGCCGCGGGCCGCGGCCTGGGCTTGATGCCGGTCTGGCTGGTGGAACGTCGGCTGACGGCTCATCCCGGCAGTTTTCAGTCCTGTCTACCGGAGTGGTATGGACCCGACCTGCCAGTGACCTTGCTTTATCCTCATGGTGTTCTTCCCCGTCGGGTGCGGGCCTTTATTGCTCATCTACGAAGCTGTATCCCGGAGGAATGGACTGGGGGTGTTGGTACTGCCACACAGGCTGTTCCGAAAAGCGGAACGCATCATTCCAACACCTGAACCCTTGCGCTGTGTTAATGTTCACGCCACTGATAATGATTCGCAAGTGCGAAAACTGATATATCGTGAACGTTGCACAACACAAGGAGTTATTCATGCGCCGTCGTTTTCCTTTGCTGGCGTCAGCGGTTGCCCTGACCAGTGCCAGCACCGCTGGTCTGGCCCAGGCCGAGCCCGTTGAGCTGGGTGAAATTGTGGTGACTGCCGCTGGCTTTGAGCAGAACATCTCGGATGCGCCGGCCAGTATTTCGGTGATCTCTGGCGAGGAGCTGGCGAAGAAGTCCTACAAGAGTATTGTCGATGCGGTGAATAACATCCCGGGAGTGTACGTAACCGGTGGCGGTGGTGCGCAGGACATTAGCATTCGGGGGATGGACGACAGTTACACGCTTTATCTGGTCGACGGCCGGCCGGTCTCAGCGGGGCGTTCGGTAAACACCAACGGCCAGGACGGTGGCAAGCAGATTGCTCTGCCGCCCATCTCCATGATCGAGCGGGTTGAAGTCATCCGTGGCCCGATGTCGTCGCTGTACGGTTCTGAAGCCATGGGCGGCGTCATCAACATCATCACCCGCAAAAACCGTGGTGAGTGGGCGGGCACTATCTCATCCGAGTACACCAAATCTCTGAACGATGTCAGCAACGACAGCCGGCAGACCAGCCTGTTTGCCGGCGGCGCATTGGTGGAGGACCTGCTCAGTGCGGAAGTGAATGCTGCCTGGGGAGGGGATGATGAGAGCGATTTTGCCGGTGCCGATGACTCCGCACGCAGTACCCCGGAAAGCAAGCGCAAGCAGGGTGGTGCCAAGCTGATTCTGACTCCGGATAGTCGCAACGAATTTGCCCTGAGTTACGACAGCTCCCGTCTGGAAGAGACCAGCACACCCGGCAAGAGTGTGGCAGAGGATGAAACCGGCTCAAACTACATCTATGACAAAGATGTATACGTGCTGTCTCACGCCGGCAACTATGGCGATTGGTTGACCCGGAGCTTTATCCAGCATGACCTGTCCGAGCGGGTACAGGATCAGACCAAGAAAGAGAAAGTATCGATGCTGGATACCCAGGCTACACGGTTCTGGGGCGACCATGTGCTGACGGTGGGTGGCCAGTACAAGAAGGAAAAGCTGACCGACGAAACCAACGGTTTGCTGACATCCAATATTCCAGGCGCCGTCCGCAGTGTTGATCGCTGGATCGCTGCGGTGTACTCGGAAGTGGAGTGGGGGCTGACCGAGCAGTTGTCGGTGACCACAGGGCTGCGTTACAACGACGACGAGCTGTTTGGCGGTGAGTTTTCACCAAGGGTTTACGCACTTTACGATCTGACGCCAGAGCTGACCCTCAAGGGTGGGGTGTCTACGGGATATCGTCAGCCGGGTCTGGCCGATGTGACCGAAGGCTTCGGCCGTGGCACTGGCGGCGGTGGCTCACCTGCGCCGCATCCACGGGCATTGATCATCGGCAACCCGGAACTGGATCCGGAATCCAGTATCAGCTACGAGGCGGGAATGGTGTTTGATAGCCGGGCCATGGGGCTGAACGCCAGCGTGATGCTGTTCCAGACCGATTTCAAAGACAAGATTGCCGAAGACCGGCTTTGTGAGTCTCCCAATGGGGATCGCGATGACCCGGCCACCTGGACCTGCAGCTTTCAGGGCAACGACTACCTGTTCCTGAGTACCCGGGCCAACATCGACGAAGCCGAAATGCGAGGCGTCGAACTGACGCTGGATTATCGGCTGACCGACTCGGTCACTCTGAATTCCAGCTACACCTACACCGACTCTGAACAGAAGACCGGGGAGTACAAAGGCGAACCGCTGAACAAAATTCCTGAGCACATGGCTAACGCCAACCTGGACTGGCAAGCGAATAACCGCCTGAATCTTTGGTTCCAGGCCAACTACCGTGGCGAAACCAGCGATTACCTTGGCCGCCGTAGCATGTCAGATGGCACGCCGGGTTATACGTTGATGGATGCCGGTTTGCTTTACCAACTGACCGATTCTGCCCGGGTGACCGCGGGTCTGTACAACCTGGCTGATAAAGAAATCACCAATGATGACTATGGCGTGGTGCTGGATGGCCGTCGCCTGAACCTTGGCCTGGCGGTCGACTTCTGAGGATAGTAACCATGACTTCAATGAAACGAATTATGGCTTTTGCTCTGGCCGGCATAACCCTGACCGGGTGCGCGACCACGACGGAAGTAACCGGTCCCACGGTGATCAGCTACGATCACGGTGCATTGGACACCTTGCTGGAGCTGGGTCTGGAAGAAAAGGTTGTGGCCATTCCACACCAGAGCCTGCCGGATTATCTGGTGGGTCTGGGCGAAAGGTTGCCGGACGCAGGCGGTCTCAAGACACCCGACCTGGCATTGGTCACGGATCTGAAACCGGGATTGGTACTGATGACCGGGCGCCAGGGCGCGGAAGCCCTTGCGTCCTTTGCGAAGGTGGCTCCAGTACGTGATGTCACGCTGGAGGGGAATGATCTTCAGGCCGCGGTGAATGACCGGGTGCTCAGCCTGGCTGGCTACTACGGCCTTGAAGAGGTGGCTGGGGTAGAGCTGGACGCGCTCTGGCAGCACGTTGAGGCGCAAAAGGCGACCTTGGCCGACGCAGGTACCGTTACCGTGGTGACCCATAATAACGGGAACTTTTCACTTCGGCAGGAAGCATTGGTCTACGAGCTACTGGCGTTGACACCTGCGGCTGTGCCAGACAGTGTGCAGCCCGTCGTGCGTGGCGAGCGTACTTTCTATCCGGTAACAGCCGATGTTCTGGCGCAAATGGCGCCGGATAACCTGCTGGTGGTTGATCGCAGTGCCGCGATCGGAGATGAACCGCTGGCGCCGAAGACGTTGAAAGCTTCGTTGGCCGAGGCTGGTGTGTCTACCGAAGTTGTGGTGCTTAACCCAGGCCTCTGGTACCTGTCCGGTGGCGGCTTGCAGAGCGTACGGCTGCAAGTGGATGAAGTGGTGAACGCGGTGCGGTAACTTCCGCGCAGCAGAATCTTAAGGCCTGCCGGCAAACGCCGACGGGCCTTTTTTGTTTGCGCCGCTTTGGTCAATAATGCTCAGATATGAAACTGATCCTCAGCAGAAAAGGCTTCGACAGTTCCGCTGGCGGCTGCCCCAATCCGGTCTTCCCGGATGGCAGCTGCCTGGCGCTGCCCATTCCGGACGACCAGTCGCCCATTCGCTACAGCCAGATCCGGCACCATGGCGAAAGCATTGGTTCGCTTGTGTCGCAGTTGACGGGGCAGCGGGCGTTTTCCAGACGTGGTGCGCATCTGGATCCGGATGTCATCGAAAACGCCTATCCCCGGCTGCCAGGCTGGCGTCCGGTGCTTGGCCAGCACAGTTCGGCCCAGGCGCACCTGGCCAATCATGACATTGGGCCTGGTGATCTTTTTCTCTTTTTTGCGCTGTTCCGGCCGGTGGAACGTTATCGGAGACGATGGCGCTTTGTGCCCGGTAGCCGACCGTTTCACGCTGTCTGGGGCTGGTTGCAAGTGGCAGACGTCTGGCCTCTGGGCAACGCGTCGTCGGTACCGGAGTGGGCGCGCTATCATCCGCATCTGCATGGCGAGCGATCAGCACAGAACAGTCTCTATGTCAGCGGCGACAGGCTTCAGATTCCAGGCTTGCGTGAGGATTTGCCAGCCGCCGGAGCCGTGGAGGCTTTGTCAGATCAGCACCGGCTGACCGCACCCGGAGCCTCAATGGTCACGGACTGGCGCTTACCGGCTGGCTTCATGCCTCAACCTGGTAAGTCACCCCTCAGTTATCATCACAATCCGGAACGCTGGCGCCTGGAGGATTCCGGAGAATACTGCCGCTTAAAGTGCGCGGCACGTGGTCAGGAGTTTGTCCTGGATCTGGAGCAGTATCCGGGAGTCAGTGAATGGTTGCTGACCCCGGGACTGCTCTCTTAAAAGGTGGTGCTTAGCAGGTAGGCCGTATAGCCCACGAAGATGGCCAGCAGCCCAACACCTTCCACACGATTGATACGCCCGGGCCCGCAAAATCCATAGCCTAGCACAAACAGGGCGAGGGTCAGGCCCACCATCACTGGAATATCCCTGATCAAGACTTCATTGGCCACCGCCATGGGGGCAATGGAGCCGGCAATACCGACCACGGCCAGGGTGTTGAACAGGTTGGAGCCCAGAATATTACCCAAAGCCAGATCATGCTCGCCCTTGCGGGCCGCAATGATAGAAGAGGCCAGTTCCGGCAGAGATGTGCCAATAGCCACAATGGTCAGGCCGATCACAAGGTCACTGACGCCAAAGCGGGTGGCAAGATCGACTGCGCCCCAGACCAGAATACGGGAGCTGATAATCAGCAGAACCAGCCCCACGACCAGCCAGAGCATCGCGTTGCGAATGGGCATGGGATGAGTGGCAAGCTCGGCATCCATTTCGGTGGCGAAGACATCATCAGTTTTTCTCATGCCAGACCAGATACTCCAGCCCAGCACCAGCGCAAACAGCACCAGCAGGCCGGTCGCATCCAGCCGGCTGAGTTCGCCGTCAAACAGCAGCCAGGCCGCCGCCAGGGTAACCAGGGCCAGAATCGGCAATTCCTTGCGCATCACCTGAGAGTGTACGGCAATGGGGGCAATCACGGCGGTGATACCGAGAATCAGGGCGATGTTGGTGATGTTGGAACCATAGGCATTACCCAGCGCCAGGCCGGGGTTGCCCTGAGAGGCCGCCAGCGCGGAAACCACCATCTCCGGTGCCGAGGTACCAAAGCCAACCACCACCATGCCAATCAGTAAAGGTGGCATTCCGAAATGGCCAGCCGTAGCGGCCGATCCTTCAACAAACCGGTCGGCACTCCAGACCAGAAGGGCAAGGCCGGCAAGAATGGCGAGAGATGCAATCAGCACGTTGTTGGCTCCCAGGTTGATGTCGGAGTATTTGACGGCAATCGCAATGGCCGCACAATTACACAGAACTACCTATCAGCCAGTGGCAATTCACGCTCTCTTGAAACTGGCCAGGGCCACCGCTGCGGTCACGAACAGGCCACCAAAAACCCGGTTCATTTGCCGCTGGCGCGCAGGGGTGGTCATGAACCGGAACAGCTGGCTGGCGAGAATGGCATAGCCTACCATCACCAGGATATCGACAAAGATCAGCGTAGCCCCCATGGTTGCCAACTGAGGACCATGGGGCGTGCCCGCCACCAGAAACTGGGGGAACAGGGCAATCAGGAAGATGGTGGCTTTCGGGTTGGTGAGGTTTACCAGAGCTCCGTTCCAGAACTGCTGTCTTGGACTGAATCCGGAGAGGTCCGCCCGGGATGCTTCAATAGGTGGCTCCCTCCATTTCTGGATGCCGAGCCAGATAAGGTAAACCACGCCAATCCATTTGATCACTGCCAAAGCAGTATTGGAGGAGGCGACGATTGCGCCCAGCCCGGCGCCTACCAGCACGATCTGTGCGCCGTAACCGAATTGCTGACCGGCAATGGTGGGCAGAGATTTACGCACCCCGTAGCGAAGCCCGCTGCTCATGGAATTCACCGCGCCGGCACCAGGCGAAATACTGATAAAAACAGCTGCGACCAGAAAGGTCAGCCAGACAGTGAGTGTCATTGCTTACGCTCTTGCTGAATCCGAAGATGTTATACTAACCGCCACAAAACACCGGCCAGAAGAGGAGACTGTGAGATGGCCAGAAAACGGGCGAAAGCCACGCAGCATAGTGCTGTGCAACGGGAATTGAGAACACCAAAATACCAGATGCGTGTGGTTGAGGACAAAACCAAATACAAGCGCAGCCGGGACAAGACGGTTCGGTCGGAGGGCTTTCGCAAAGCCGCGTGAAAGTGGTTTTACGAAAGCCTTTCGTGCCCTCCTATCCCGGACAGTTCTTGCCAGTCGTCGCTTGCCGGTTGTCATAAAAGCTTCATGAATGGCCGCTGGGTCGCTGTTATCCTGTAGTGTTTACTGACATGGAACACGGCAGGAGCCGCACAGGATGAGAATCATCGCCTTCTACAGCCCCAAGGGCGGGGTTGGAAAGACCGCCGCTGCGGTCAACACCGCTTACCTGGCCAGCCGGGACAATCTGAGGACCTTGCTCTGGGATCTGGACCCACAGGGGGCCTCCAGTTTCTACCTTGCCGGAGCAGAGCCCGTGAAGGGCCGTAAACTCTCCAAATTGCTGGAGGGGAAATCGCCCATTGCCCGCTTTATTCACGAAGACGTTTATCCCAACCTGGATTTTATCCCCGCCCATTCCAGCTTTCGAAATTTCGACATCAAGCTCGAACAGGAGCACGATGGCAACGCGCTGAAAGACCTGTTGGCGCCTTTGTCGGAAGACACCAGTCTGGTAATTCTGGATTGCCCGCCCACGTTATCCCGGCTTACCGAGCAGGTGCTGGATGTGGCTGACAAGGTGTATGTACCGGTGGTACCCACCTGGTTGTCCCTGAATAGCTGGGACCAGTTGAAAGAGTTTGTGAAGGATAAAAAACTCGGTGTTAAGAAGTTGCGTCCGTTCTTTTCAATGGTGGATAGGCGTAAGAATCTGCATCGGGATGTGTTGGCGCGGGACGCAGAGAAGCTTGGCTTGCCTGCGCTTGCTGCCGTCCCCTATGCGAGTGCGGTTGAGCGCATGGGGGAAGAAGGACAACCACTTGAAGTGCTGGCCCCAGGCTCACTGGCGGCAGGAGAATTCCGCAAACTGTGGTCGGGTATCAAAACGGATCTTTGGTCTCGATAGCCTGAAAAGTGGTAGAGTCTCGGCACTTATTCGACACGAGTGGAGCCTTGATGACACCCCTTGAAACACTGCAAATCGACACCGGCGACAACCCGCAAACCACCATAATCTGGCTGCACGGTCTTGGCGCCAGCGGTCACGACTTCGAGCCGGTGGTTCCGGAGTTCCGGTTCTCGCGGGAGCAGCCCGTACGTTTCATTTTTCCCCATGCACCGGAGCTGCCAGTTACCATCAATGGCGGAATGGTGATGCCGGCCTGGTACGACATTCTTGCCATGGACGTCGATCGTAAGGTTGATGCCGAACAGCTTCGCGCGTCCGCAGCCATGGTTGCCGAGCTGATCCGGGCCGAGCGGGAGCGCGGTGTTGCCAGTGAAAACATCATTCTGGGTGGTTTCTCCCAGGGCGGTGCGGTGGCTTATGAGCTGGCCCTCAGCTATCCGGAGCGTCTTGGCGGCCTGTTTGCGCTGTCTACTTACTTTGCCACGGTTGATACCATTGAGCTGAGCGAAGCCAACCGCAAGTTGCCGGTATTTATCGGCCATGGTCGCTTCGACCCTATCGTGGCCGAAACACTTGGCCAGGCGGCACTTCGGAAACTTCAGGATCTCGGGTACGAGCCGGAGTATCAAAGCTATGGAATGGAACATAGCCTGTGCCTTGAAGAGGTAAGAGACCTGGACGCTTTCCTGTCTCGTTTGACCTCGGGAGACCGCTAACTCGGACGGGGACTCATCTTCCCCGTTCTATTCGCTGGCGGACTGGTCGGAGCTGTCCGATTCCGAACGACCTCTGCATTTGGGCTGAAGCTCTTCCTCAAGCCAGCGGCGTACCTCGTTGCGGTCTCTGCGCCGGTTTAGCTGCTCGCTGTGAATGTTGTGCGGGAATATTTTGGGTCTGCCATCGTGGCGCAAAGTGAAGCTCCGGCGCACACCTACGGGGTAGGTGCTGGGGCCGTGAATCACGGCTGCCCGAAGTTCAAATCCTGTAATGTCCTCGAAAAGATAGTCGCTGTCTTCGTCCTCGCTGTTCTTGCCGAGAATCACATTCCGGAACGAGCCCAGAACCAGGTAGCCACCGGAAGGCACCGGGCCTTGCCGCAGAGCATGCTGTACGTTGGAGTCATCCGGTGCGACGCTCTCGTATTGCGTAACCGTCAGGGTTTTCTCTTGCCCAGCCCGGGTATGCACCACAACCTGTACACACTGAATATGCACCGTTTCCTGCCCCATGTTCACCAGCAAACACAGTGCATCCGGGTTCTCGTTCTGGGCGTGGTGGATGACCAGATAGGGGCGGTTATTTCGTTTGTATTGCAGGAAAAAGAGCTGAAAGTAGACGATCCAGACAACCGCCATTATGGCGCTGCTGATCGGGCTGACGTAGTCCATTGGGGTAGCCTCCGGTTCCTGTTTTCGGAACTAACATAGCAGCCAGCCGGTCCAGGGTTCAAAGACATGGATTGTGACAGTCTGTTGAACACGGAAACGGTCTTGAGGTGTGTCAACACAGCGACACAAATCCTGCCTACACTGGCCGTGACGGATCGAAACCGGTCCCTTGCCTGAGTACCCGAAGAGGTTTTGCCATGAACCCGCATATGCTCGATATCGCACTTCCCGGAAACCCGAACCTGAAACTTCAAGAAGTCGCTCCTGACAGTGATGATCACAGCACGACCCACGAGAAGAACACCTCCTTTGAAATGATTGCCGAAGATGGCCAGGTGGTTGGTTACGTGAAGACCTGGCATGAATCCGACGGCTATTCCGGCTATGTTCAGTTTGATTCAGAGGGAAATGTTCTGGACTGGAAGGTGCTCCGGGATCGTCAGTAAAACTGAACAATTCCTGCAGAAGCTTGTGTTATCTATCGCCTGGCGCTGAGGCTAGACTGACCAAGACTACATAACGGCGTGAACCGGTATTGCAGTACGGTTTGCGTTGGTGGATCTGTCTATTCAGCAAAAGGAAACCTGCCATGTCCCTCAAGTTACAGACAATCATCTGCAGTACTCGCCCCGGCCGTGTAGGCCCCGCCATCGCTGAGTGGTTCAACGGTTTTGCCAACGAACAGGGCGGCTTTACAAGTGAGCTGGTGGATCTGGCGGATTTCAACCTGCCGGTTTATGACGAGCCCAATCACCCGCGTCAGCAGCAGTATCAGCACGAGCACACGAAAAACTGGTCGGAGAGTGTGTCCGGCGCGGATGCCTACGTGTTCGTACTTCCGGAGTACAATTTCTGCCCGCCGCCTTCATTCATGAACGCGATCAATTACGTCTACAACGAATGGAATTACAAGCCGTGTGCCTTTGTCAGCTATGGCGGTGTCTCTGGCGGGCTACGGTCTGCACAGATGGCAAAACAACTGGTGACCACCGTTAAAATGATGCCCATGGTGGAGGGCGTGATGGTGCAGATGCCCTGGGAACTTCTGGATGAGAATCGCAAGTTCCAGGCGACCGAGCATCATACCGGGTCGGCCTCGACCATGCTGGCGGAGCTGGCCAAGTGGGCCGAGGGAATGAAGCCCATGCGTTAAGTTACTGAGCGCTCTGATTCCCGATCATTATTTGCCACAATTCAAGCATAAAGCTTTCGGGATTCTACCTCCGTTGGTCGTTTATGGTGAACGCATACCTAACGACAACGGAGGTGAACCATGAGCACAGTAGAGCTGATTGAGCAGTGGCTGGAGAAGTGCGACCAGGCACATCAGGCGCAGACACGCTACGACCAGGACCCAACGCCGACCAACTATTCCCGGCTTAAAAGAGCGCAGGAAGAGCGCGGTGCGGTGGAGCGGCGAATGGCTCCGTTGGCGGGTGCATAAGGGGTTCAGCGTTATCGACATCCAGAACAACCTGGCCCGCTTCAGATGGGCTAATTCGAGCCCTTGACGCTACGCTACCTGTTGCATTAATTGATCTGGACTGATCTTTTCTGATGCAAGTTGGGACGGCATTGGGGCAGGCACATTGAGACAACTTATTCCGGATTCTGGTTTCACGAAACAAAAGCAACGGACGTTAACGTTGCTGATGGTCTTCTTTTTATCGGTCTTGTTGTCGGCCTGCGCATTGCCAATCGCTGACCGATCGGAGTCCAGCGCCCTGGACCTGGATGAGGCCGCCGATACCCGGCTCGGACAGGCCATTGCGCCGCAGCTGGAGAGCTATCCTGGTAATAGTGGCATCCATACCTTGGCAAACCCTCGGGATGCCTTCGCCGCCCGCGTGCTGCTGGCGCGCGCCGCCGATCGAACGCTGGACGTTCAGTATTACATCTGGCATGGCGATATAACCGGAACACTGCTGTTGGAAGAACTGCATACGGCGGCTGAGCGGGGAGTGCGGGTCCGGTTGCTGCTGGATGATAACGGCACCTCCGGGTTAGACGCCGAACTCGCTGCCTTGGCAAGTCATCCTTCCATTGAAGTACGACTCTTTAACCCGTTTGTGATCCGTAATCCCAAATGGTTGGGGTACCTGACGGACTTCTCGCGGGCTAACCGCCGGATGCACAACAAGTCATTCACCGCTGATAACCAGGCAACCATTGTGGGTGGGCGGAACGTTGGCGATGAGTATTTTGGTGCCACTGCCGGCGTTCTTTTTGCGGATCTGGATGTGCTTGCCATTGGCCCGGTTGTACCCGAGGTATCGAGCGATTTTGATCGCTATTGGGCCAGTGCCTCGGCGTATCCCGTCGAACAGCTGTTGCCCGACGCTTCCGATGCGGATTTGCGTGAGCTGGAGCGTCGTGCGCTGAAGCTTGAGAACGACCAGGCGGCGACAGACTATGTGAAGGCGGTTTCCGAATCCGATTTTGTGCGTCAGCTGCTGTCTGGAGCACTGGAGTTCGACTGGGCCAGAACCCGAATGGTCAGTGATAGCCCCGCCAAAGGGCTTGGGAGATCTGAAAGGGAAGATCTGCTGGCGTATAAGCTTGGCGAGATTCTTGGAGAACCCGAATCCCGGGTCGCATTGATTTCCCCGTACTTCGTGCCAACCCGGGCGGGTGTTGATGCGTTTGCGGCTTTGGCGAACAAAGGTATTGAGGTAAGCATACTGACCAATTCGCTTGATGCCACCGACGTAGCCGCTGTTCATGCGGGTTATGCCAAACGTCGCAAGGCTCTGCTTGAGGCCGGTATCCATCTGTATGAGATGCGGCGGCTCTCGCCTGATGTTGAACGGAACCAGAGTGCCGGGCCCTTCGGTAGTTCGGGCTCCAGCCTGCATGCAAAGACCTTTGCCGTTGACGGCGAGAGACTGTTCGTTGGCTCCTTCAATTTCGATCCCCGCTCGATCAACCTGAACACCGAGCTGGGCTTTGTGATTGAGAGCCCGGCGCTTTCAGAAAAGATCCACGAGGCCTTTGAAGAAAGCATCCCGTTGCGGGCTTACGAAGTTCGACTAACCGAGAACGGTGAGCTTTATTGGATAGAGCACGTTGATGGCGATGTCATCCGCCATGAGCAGGAACCCAATACAGGGTTTTTGCAACGCACGGGGATTTTCCTGTTGTCGATACTGCCAATTGAGTGGCTGCTTTGAATAAGGAAAAGACAATGAACTCAGCTGTACATCTCGGCTTTGCGCTGTCTCTGGTGCTTGGCGGGACTGCTGTGGCCCAGGAAGCGACACCGCTGTCTGCGCCGGACTCCACTCCAGACGCTCTCGGACTGATGCAGGGTTTTCCTCCGGCGCCCGACAAAATGATTCGCTTCACGGATCCGGACTATTTTGCCTTCCCCAAGCTGCGCTGGACGGTCTGTCATTTTCGGGAGCTGATGCCAACGACTGCGGTTCGTAATGGCAGTGAAGGTGTCAGTGAGCTTCCTGTAGACATGGATGCCGGCATAGAGGGGGTCGAATTCTTGCCCCTGGGAGGTAAGGCCTCAATGACCTGGCGCGATGCCTTTGACGCGAATTACACCGACGGCATCCTGGTTCTGCACCAGGGCAGGGTGGTTTATGAGCGTTACGATGGCTGCCTTGATGAGCACACTCTGCACGGCGCAATGTCCGTCACCAAGAGCCTGACGGGGCTTCTCGGCGAGGTGCTGGTGGCCGAAGGCAAGCTGGATGAAACCGCTTTGGTGGGAGACATCATTCCCGAACTGGGGCGCAGTGCATTCGGTGATGCAACGGTTCGCCAGGTTCTGGATATGACCACCGCGCTGGACTACTCGGAAGACTATTCTGATCCTGATGCCGAAGTCTGGACCTATGCCAGGGCCGGGAGTCCGTATCTGGTGAGCGAACAACGTGAAGGGCCTCGAAGCTACTTCGATTACCTGAAAACGGTCAGAAAAGACGGAGAGCATGGTGAAGCGTTCGGCTACAAAACCATTAATTCAGATGTGGTGGGCTGGCTGATCGCAAGAACGACCGGGGTTTCGGTTGCCGACTACTTTTCCGAGCGTATCTGGTCAAAGATCGGGGCAGAGCGTGAAGCTTTCTATACGGTCGATTCCATAGGTACTCCATTTGCTGGCGGCGGATTCAACGCCACGTTGCGTGATATGGCGCGAATCGGTTTACTCGTGCTGAACGAGGGTAAGTGGGCCGGCGAGCAGATTATCCCGGCCCAGGCGATTGCCAGTATTCGCAATGGTGGCGACCGGGCGGTGTTTGCCAAAGCCGGATATGAACTTCTCGATGGCTGGAGCTATCGTGGCATGTGGTGGGTCAGCCACGACGACCACGGGGCGTTCGCGGCGCGCGGTGTGCATGGCCAAACGATCTGGATAGATCCTGCTGCCGATATGGTCATCGTCCGCTTTGCCTCCAACCCGATTGCCGGCAATGCGGCGAATGATCCGACTTCCTTGCCGGCTTACCGGGCTGTGGCGGATTATCTGAAGAGTCAGGAGCGCGGTGCAGGGCCAGCGGGAGGGGCTTGATGGAGCGAAGGCATTGACACCTAAAACAACAAAGCCCGCACAAGGTGGGCTAACTCATTGAATTTATCGTGTCCGGTGGCGGCATTGTCGTGTCATCAAAAGGGTTTTCGCAAATCTTCTTGGGTATGCCAGTATGAAAAGGTTTTAAGCGCGGATTCTTTGATACGACTCCTACGGTTTGGACAAGCTGGTGAGTAGAGCCAATGGAGAATTGCAGCGACGGAGTTGTTGATTTCGTTCCATATCACTCTTAGTGAAAGGTGCGAAGCGTGTCACGTAAAAAAAGGGTGAGCATGGCATCGAAATCCCACTCTGCTACGGTAGGTAGTACCACGCAGTAACAAGCAGCATTCAAGGATGAAAACGCAAGATTCGAAGCAATCGGGACAGATGGACTCTGGGCTCTCTTCGCTCTTAATTTTGGCTCGCTTCCATCAGGTTGCTGCCGACCATGGGCAATTGAATCATCAGTTCGGGACACGGGGTGAATATTTCGGGCATTCGGAAATTGTCAGAGCCGCTCGCCATCTCAAATTGAAAGCCCGTACATCCTCCACTCAATGGGACAAACTGATTTCTTTGAGTCTGCCTTCAATCGCCGAGTCGAAAGATGGCTCTTTTTTTGTAGTTGGACGAATCGAAGGCGACGAAGTCCTTATACAAGACCCCGCCTCATCTGCTCCGGAGAAGCTCGCCAAGGAAGTATTTCTAGAAAGATGGAGTGGTAAGCTGATCCTCATCTCCAAGAGAAGCTTGCTGCCGGGTTTGGATGATAAGTTCGATATCAGTTGGTTTATCCCGGCCATCCTGAAATACAAACACCTTCTTCGCGACGTCATCATTGCCTCATTTTTCATTCAGCTATTCGCGCTTATTACCCCGCTCTTTTTCCAGGTAATGATCGACAAGGTGCTCGTTCATAAGGGGTTGACGACCCTGGATGTGCTGGCATTCGGCTTGATCGTGATTTCGGTGTTCGATGTCATCTTGAATGGCCTAAGAAATTATGTGTTCACCCATACCACCAACCGTGTGGATGTCACACTGGGTGCAAAGCTTTTCAATCACCTTCAACACCTCCCGATTGCCTACTTCATGAGCCGCCAGGTTGGTAACACTGTGGCGAGGGTTCGAGAACTGGATACGATTCGGAACTTCATTACGAGCTCTGCACTTACCTTGGTGATCGACCTCTTCTTTACCTTCGTGTTCTTCGCGGTGATGTATTTCTACAGCCCAACCCTCACATGGGTTGTGCTCGGTTCTATTCCTTTCTACATAGTGCTGTCAGTTGTTATCACTCCCATTCTACGACGACGTCTGGACGAACAATTCAAGCGCGGCGCAGAGAACCAGGCATTCCTTACAGAATCCATGTACGGCATTGAGACCGTGAAAGCTATGGCGGTCGAGCCGCAGATGCAACGCCGCTGGGAGGAAAATCTGGCGGCTTACGTGGCGGCATCGTTCAAAGCAACCAACCTTGGGAACATTGCCAACCAGTCTGCCCAGTTCATCAACAAGATCGTCACCGTACTCATTCTCTGGGTTGGAGCCACCCTGGTTATGGCGAACGAGTTGAGCATCGGTCAGCTCATTGCCTTCAATATGATTGCGGGTCGGGTTAGTGGCCCTATTCTCAAGCTGGTTCAACTTTGGCAGGACTTCCAGCAAGCGGGTATCTCTATTAAGCGCCTGGGCGACATTCTGAATACACCTGCTGAGCCCGGCCACAACCCCAACCGAACAACACTGCCCAGGATTAAGGGCGATGTTCGGTTCGACAACATCAGCTTCCGGTACGACCCGAACGCTCCGTTTGTTTTGCAGCAGCTGTCACTGGAAGTCGGCGCTGGTGAAATTGTTGGCGTGGTGGGGCGTTCAGGTTCAGGAAAGAGTACGCTGACCAAGTTGATCCAGCGTTTGTATCTCCCGGAAAGTGGTCGGGTTCTGATCGATGGCATCGACTTGTCGCAGATGGAGCCGGCTTGGCTACGCAGACAAGTGGGCGTGGTGTTGCAGGAAAATCGACTTTTCAATGGTTCGGTAAAAGACAATATCGCTTTCGTTGATCCTAGCCTGCCGATTGAGGAAGTCATCAAGGCCGCCAAGCTGTCCGGTGCGCATGAATTTATCGTTGATTTGCCGGAAGGCTATGACACTCCGGTGGGCGAGCAGGGCACAAGCCTATCGGGTGGCCAACGGCAGCGCATCGCCATCGCTCGCGCACTGATCACCAATCCCCGAATACTGATTTTTGACGAGGCAACCAGTGCGCTCGATTACGAATCGGAGCGTGTCATCCAGGAAAACATGCGAGCTATGTGTGAAGGCCGCACAGTATTTGTTATTGCTCATCGCCTGACCACGGTTCGCCATGCTGACAGGATTGTCGTAGTGGAAGCTGGTCAGATTGTCGAAAACGGCAGTCACGAATCTTTGCTGTTGCAGAAAGGCTATTACGCCAAGCTTTTCGATTATCAAAGCGCGTCCATTCCCATCAAGGGCGCGGCGCCTGAGCTGCCCGTTACAAAGCCGAGAGCGGCCAGCCGCGAACAGAAAATGGAGTTCGCTTTCGGGCCCGAAAAAGTCGGGTCGGTGAGGCTGACATGACACAGAAAAAAGACTCGCCAAGAAAACCTAAAGACGTGCTGTCTGAACGTGAGATCTATGAGTTCATGCCGGCGGCCATTGAAATTGAAAAAACGCCGGCCTCTCCCGTTGGTCGAATTATTCTGTACACCATTGTGCTTTTGTTCGTCATCGCTGTGCTCTGGGCAATCTTCGGAAAAATCGACATCGTGGCAGTTGCTCAGGGAAAGGTGGTGCCAAGCGAGCGCGTGAAGGTTATTCAGCCTCTGGAAACCGCAGCGATTGAATCAATCCACGTAGAAGAGGGGCAGAGCGTGAAGGCCGGCGAGCCACTGATCACGCTTAATACGAATATTACCGAGGCGGATGTGCGCCGTTTCAGCGAGCAATGGCGCAGTGTGACTCTTCAGCGTCAGCGGCTCATCGAGCTGGCGAAATGGTTCCAGCAGTCGGAGCCCTGGAGCCCGGCTCTGCAATCCAATGACCCGGATATCCAGCCTTATCTGGCGCAGCAGCGTGAGCTTTTGACCCAGGAAATTGCCGAGCTTGAAGCCAGTGTTCTCACCATCGATCAGGAGACAGAGCGCCTGGTAGCAGAGCAAGAGATGGTACAGGCAGAAGTCAGAAAAAGTCTGCGACTGCTGGATGTCCTGAACGAGCGCGTTGCCGTCTACGACCAGCTTCAAAAGCAAGGAACCGGCTCTCGGATGGAGTTCCTGGAAGTGAAACAGGAACAGATCGAAGTTGAGCAGAACGTGTCAGTGCAGCGTGCCAAAGCGAATCAGTTGAGGGCCAGTATCGCTGCAAACCGATCCCGGCGCGAAATGATGATCTCAGAGCGGTTCAAAAACACTTTGTCTGAGTTGCAGGTCCTGACGGTTCAGGAGGCAAGTTTGAGAGAAGAGCTGCTCAAGGCGCGACAGCGAAGCAGCCAATATGTGCTGAAAGCGCCGATTGACGGCACCGTCCAGGAGTTGGTGGTAACTACCATCGGAGGCGTTGTGACGCCCGCACAGGAGCTGATGAAAGTTGTGCCAGAAGGAAGCAGCGTAGAGGTCGAGGCCCGGTTTTTGAACAAGGATATCGGGTTTATTCACCCTGGCCAGTCCGCAGAGATCAAGGTGGATACTTTTAATTTTACCAAGTATGGGGTTATCGACGCTGAGCTTTCTGATCTTTCCAACGACGCCATTCAGGATGAGCAACTGGGGCTGGTTTATAAGGCTCGGCTGAAACCTGCCAAGTCGTCTCTCTCAATCAATGGAAAGTCTATTCAGCTGTCACCGGGCATGACGGTGACCGCAGAGGTAAAAACTGGGCAGCGCCGAGTAATTGAGTTTTTTCTTTCGCCGCTGCTGAGATATAGAGAGGAAAGCCTTGGGGAAAGGTGAAAGGTGATTCAAACGAAAGAGGTCATTGCCCTAAAGAGGAGAAATTGATTGAACTTCAAAGAATTAATATTTTTGGTTTTTGTTTGCCTTCCTCAGTTGTTATTTGCAGGTAGTCAGATTGAGCTGAACAAAGCTGCGTTCTCAGCAATCAAGAGTGGCGATGTGGAGGCTGTTCGTGAGCTTATAGATCAGGGGCTTGATCCGAATTTCAGGCTTGGCGGGTCAAATAATGTTTTGCTTCAAGCTGTGTTTTACGAACAGCCAACTATTCTTTCTGAGTTAATATCTGCCGGTGGGAATGTTGATCATAAACTTGATAGAGGTATGTATTTCGTAAATTTTGTCGTTAGTCGCGACAACTTCGAACTCTTGAAATTGGTTCTTAAAAAAAGAATGAACCTAAATAAATCGATGTACTTTGGGCAGTTTACAATTTTTACGAATATGCTTCGTGATGTTGATGAGAAGACGCTTGCGTACATTATTGAAAATTCTGAGGTTGATGTTAACTATATTCCAGAAAATGGTTACTCGGCATTATACCTGCTGTATGAAAGGGGAGAGTGCGGTCAAGAGTGCATAAAGTTGCTTTTGAAGAACTGCGCCAACCCGATGCTTGAAATAAAAAGTGGAGAAGTATCATTTAGAGATTATGTTAGTAAAAAAGAAGACTATGAAGTTTTAAATATTATTGACGATATTGCTTGTTAGAAGGAAGAAGAGCATGGATGCGAATGAATTAAAAAAAATGCAGCTTTATCAAATCAATATGCAGATTCAACTGACTCAATTATCAATGATAGTGAGCGCTGGCGGTCAGCTGTATCAGAATTCCGGATTTTCGGGTAGCCCGATTGGTGCGTCGACAAAAGCAATAGCTACTTCCAGTGCTGAATTGATCAAGAAAGGATATTCGGAAGGGTATGCTGACCAAACAGCTGGAGCCTTTTTCGATTTGGGCGGAACCATGGAATCTTTTCTCACAGAGGGGCCGACAGACGTAAACGTATTCAATGAGAATCTCGAGAAGTCGATCCCTCGGCTCTCAGGGCTGCAAGAGCGACAGTCAGAGTTAGCAGCCGAGATTACAGCATCAGGGAATGGAGCGTCTCCGGAGTGGCAAAAACACATTGATACGGGGAACGAGCTAGGTCGCGATCTTAGAGAGGCGATTGGTAAGTATCAGGAGATAATGAAAGAGCGAAATACCCTTCAGGAGTTGGTAAAAGAAGCGGAGGAGGCTGCTGCCGAAGCTGGGGGGAAAGAGGATTTCCCAAGAGAATATGAAGACTGGAATGAGCGTTTAGTAGAGCTTGATCTGTTGGAACTTGAAACTCTTGCCGAGTTTGAGAATGCGGCAGGTAAATACTCAAAGCATTATGGACTTGACGAGGCATCAGATCCTTCTGAAGGTCAGGAGTCGGAGGGTGCTCAAGGTGGTAAGGCCGGTGAAACAGCAAAAACAGGCAGCGAAGGGGCTGATCGCTTTGTACCGAGAGATCCTCTGGTTCTTGACCTTGATGGAGATGGTATAGAACTAACAGGGTTGAATGAGAGTGATGCGTACTTTGACCTGGATGGAGACGGGTTTGCTACTCGAACTTCATGGTTGAGTGGAGACGATGCATTTTTAGCTTTGGACAGGAACAATGATGGAATTATCAATGACATTAGTGAGCTGTTCGGTAGTCCCCAAAAAACTGGTTACGAAGAACTGTCTGAGCTGGACAGCAATGCGGATAGAAGGATCGATAGCAACGACTCAGAGTACTCTAGTCTCCAGGTATGGCAAGATCTCAACGGCGACGGTATTAGTCAGGCCAGCGAACTAGAGTCGCTCAGTGAGGCTGGGATATCTAGTATAAGTCTCAATTACGAAAACGTTTCTGAGCAAAGCAGTGGGGATGCACAGGTCGCGAGAAAGGGGAGCTTTAAATGGGCGGACGGATCCGAGGGTGTTGCGGCCGAAACATCTGGTATTGCCGCAGATGTTTTGTTTTCATCCAATCCCACATTCACGAGATTTGTGGGTGATGTAACACTTGACCCTCAAGTTCTCGCGGTTGCAAATATTAAAGGATATGGTCAGATTCCGGACCTTCATCAAGCCATGAGCCTTAATGATGACTTGAAAACTTTTACGTTGGACTTTTTAGCGTCCACAAACTCAAAAGATTTGGTGACACGGTTTGATGAATTTTTATTTAAATGGGCCGGTGTTGAAGAGGTAACTCTCGAAGAAATTGATCCAGACCATCAGCTTGAAATAAATCAGACTTCTGGGCTAGTTGACTTTGATCTAGCGGGTGAGTCTTTTTCACTGCAAGAGCTGGGGCTACTGAAGCAGTACTCAGGTTTAGAGCAATTGCGCATCGGTGATGGCCAGTGGCGTGAAAATGGCAGCATCGTAACTACTGGAGGGTATTACCGACAGGCGTACAATGAGCTGTCCCGAAATCTCCTCGCTAAGTTAGCAGTTGCAAACAACATGCTCTCCGATGTGGCGACCGGGCTCGAATATGATGCTACAACAGATAAATTCACAACGACTAAAAGAATTGATGTCGCATTGTTTGATGACCTGCTTGCTGGAGCAGCTTTATCGCAGGGCAATGAGGAAGCGCAGCTAAAGCAATGGCTTACGATTACTGCGATAGTGGAAATAGAACCATCCAGTTTAGGACATCTAGCTGAAGCGCTGAGTCAGCTTCAGAGGAGTTATAGCGAAGAGTCGCAACTAACCTCGCTTTTTCAGAATCCCATCATTGAGCTCTTGGATTTTCAGCATGGAACTTCGGCTTCGGACTTCTTCGGAGGTGATGGTTCTGAAGACATTTTTCTTGGTGGTAAAGGAAATGATCACCTCCATGGCGCCCGTGGTAGTGATTATCTCTTCGGCCAAGACGGGGATGATTTATTGATAGGTGGTGAAGGGCAGGACCAATTATTCGGGGGGGCTGGAAAAGATGATCTGGAGGGTAGTGGTGGTGACGACACTCTGATAGGGGGAGAAGGCAGAGATTGGCTCAAAGGTGGCAGCGGTGACGACGAGTTGAAGGGGGGCTCTGGGGCCGATTGGTTACAAGGCGGACAAGGAAGTGATTCCTATTATTACGAGCTTGGCGGTGGCCCAGATAGAATCAGCGAAACAGGTGAAAGAACTAGAAGTGGCTCTGAAACAGATCGCTTGATTCTGGGTAGCAACATTCGCCCAGAGGATGTTGCACTAGAACAAGAATGGTCTCGGTTGGTCTTGCGATTCACAGGGGCTGATGGCGACAAAATCGATATTGAAGAGTACTTTGAACTTGTTGATGGCAAGCCTCTGGTTGAACAAATTGAATTTTCTGACGGAACGATCTGGCGACTAGAAGACGTGATTAACCGGTTACCCGGTGGAACGGCTGGTAGAGATAGTCTCTATGGTGTAGACGAGAATGACAGCTGGTTGGCCGGTTATGCAGGGCAGGATAGGCTGCTCGGTCGCAGCGGTGATGACGTGCTGATTGGGGGCGCAGATAGTGATGAACTCGACGGAGGCCTGGGCGATGACACCTATGTGTTCAACCTCGGGGACGGCAGGGACACGATCAAAGCAAAGGCGACAGATGCGGGGCATGACCGTATCGCGTTCGGGCCTGATATCAAGCCTGAAGATATTGCTTTTTCACGACCCGATACTGCGAATAAGTTCCTGGTTGACAGAGATAAGCTGTTCATCCATTTCAAAAACAGTCCCCATGATCGAATTCAGATAAATGAGTTTTTCGACCTCGCCGATGGTAAACCTGCGGTCTCCGAGTTCGTCTTTCAGGATGGCACAGTATTGGGCCTTGCAGACGTTGTGGCGCAAACGTTCACGCCGTCCGATGGGGATGACAAGCTTTTCGGGCTCGATGGAGGTGACGATTTCAGAGGAGATGCAGGGAACGATCTGATGTACGGCGGCGAGGGCGCTGATGTTTATCGCTTCGGCAATTCTGATGGCGTGGATACGCTTTCCGATGATGACGACAGTTCGGTGATTAATACCCTTCGCTTTGAAAGTGGCATTGCCCCGCAAGATGTCACGGTTCACATCGATCAGCACGGGCGTCTACTTATTGCCTACGACAATGGCCAGTCACTCATTGAAACGGATGCAGTCATTACCGCGGGGGCATTCGAAACCCGGAACTCACTCTTCGATGTCCGTTTTGCCACGGGAGAAATCTGGACGCCTGAGGACCTTCTTGTCAAAGCAGAGCACCTGATCGGCGAGGCAGACATTAAGGAAAGCACGGCAGGGGACGACTTGTTTTCTATCGACCACGTCGATGATTTGATCAATGGGGATATGTCTGGCGAGGATACCATTGAGACCACGGTGGATTTTGTATTGCCAGAGGGGGTGGAAAACCTCTCCCGGACCGGTTTCCTCCGGAACGGTTTGCTTTTGGGTAACTCGGATGACAATCGCATCATCGGCGGACTGTTGAATGATACCTTGGACGGCGGCGGAGGCGCGGATGTGTTAGCTGGCGGAAGAGGTGATGATGTCTACCGCTGGAGCGCTGATCAGTCGGGATCCGAGATTATTGAACATGCGGGGGAGGGGATTGACAGGGTCGTCATTAATTTGAAGGGTATTTGGAATCTTGATGGCACTCTGAGTGAAATGAGGAGTGACTTCCACCAACATTGGTCGGGGGATCAAGTTTCTAATTTTGTTCTTCCGGATAATGTTGAAAACATCACCGTAGTAACTTCGAGCTTCAGCTATGACGCAGAGGTACATGGCAATGCCTTGGACAATGTCATCTTCTATGACGAGGCAGTGGTGGGCCAGGACGGCGATATGTGGCTCGAGTCCAACGCTGCCTGCGACGATCTTACCCTGATGGGCCACGGCGGTGACGATACTTTGATCAGTGACAACCGTCATGCTGGGCGAACCAACGTGGTACTCGACGGCGGTATCGGCAGCGACAGCATGATTGGGGGGGCAAGTAATGATATCTACCGAATTCGCGCTGGTGATGGGCACGATGTAATCGACGCTTGGGGCGGCAATAACCCAGACGATCGAGATATCCTAGAGTTTCAGAACCTCGATCTTTCAGATCTGACGGGGCAACTGGATTGGGATGTGCCGCTTGATCGACCATGGACGGCTCACGATGATCTCCTGATCAACATTGGTGGTGAAGATCAAAGTGTTCGAATTGATCGTGGGTTCATGCCGGATGTGGTGAGGTTCGCTTCTTCAACTTCCAGTTACGAATTCAGTGGCCAAGAGGTTAAGGACTGGTTGCTACAGTCTGGCAATCGTAAGCCTATGCAGGTTGGTGAAGTGCGGAATCGGTCAGTTGATGAAGATGAGTCCTTCTCTCTGAGTCTGCCAGACGATGTATTTCGTGACTTTGACCAAGGCGATTCTATTTCACTCAGTGTGCGACAGGCGGATGGTAGGCCCTTGCCATCGTGGCTGACGTTTGATCCGACAATGCGAGCTCTCTCTGGCCTGGCGAGCCAGCAAGAGGTGGGCGCATTGCAGTTAGAGCTGGTCGCCACAGACAACCATGGAGCAGAAGCGACAACGAGCTTCCAGATCTGGGTGAATGAGCAAAATGATGCCCCCACAGTGTCAACTGAATTGTCTCCCCAGACTGTTGCCGAGGACAGTCTGTTTGAGCTGACGTTACCTGCCAATCTATTCGAGGATGAGGAAGGTGACTCTCTGGCCATCGAAGCACGCCTTGCCAATGGCGATGCATTACCGGGATGGCTTTCTTTTGATGGCCAGACGTTCAGTGGCACGCCGGAAAATGGTGCGGTTGGTCAGTGGCACATTGAGATTGTTGCGACAGAGGGGGCTACAGATTCACACGAGCCGGTCGGCAATGATGTCATCGTTGAGGGGGATGCTGGCTCTTCAGAGAATTCGGTCTCTACATTGTTCAACCTAAGTGTAACGAATACTAATGACGCTCCTGAGGTAAGTGGTTCCATCAGCAATCTCGCCTTGGTGGAGGGGGGAACCATCGATTACCAACTGCCTAAAGGGCTGTTTGCTGACCCTGATCTAAACGATGCTCTCACCCTTAGTGCAACATTGGAGGATGGTTCACCGCTACCCGCCTGGCTGAACTTTGATTCGGTGAGCGGTCGATTCACTGGCACAGCCGCTGGTGTCGGCTCATTAATGGTGAACGTCTTTGCGACAGATACTGCGGGAGCTCAAACGAGTGTTTCGTTGACGGTCGATGTCGAGAGTGCGGTTTCATCAGAGTACGATCAGATTTTTGAGGCTTCGGTTTCGGGCGGCCAGCTAGTGGCTGGATCTGGAAATGATTTAGTGCACGGTTTGAGCGGCAATGACGTTCTTTTCGGTATGACTGGAGACGACCAACTGGAAGGCGGCGCTGGCTCTGACCAAATCTATGGCGGCAATGGCAGCGGTTCCGGCAGTGGCAACGACACACTGATCGGCGGTGATGGCAATGACATCCTGGTCGGCGAAGACGGTGACGATTCGTTGGCCGGTGGTGCTGGTAATGACAGCTACTACTACAAAGCAGGCCAGGGCGTTGATGTCATTGACAACACCGGAGGTGGCTCTGACGGCGTGTTCTTCCTGGATGGCCTTGATCGCGGTCGCCTGAGTTACCATCAGGATGGCAATGATCTTGTCATTCTGGTCGACGGGGATCTGCAGCAACAAGTGCGCGTCACAGATCACTTCCTGGGTGGCGAACATGCCATCACCTACATCCAACCAACCGATGGCGGCAATGCCATCATGGCAAGCCAGCTACCGGGCATGCTGTCAGCGATGCCAAGCGAAGGTGGTGGCACTGGCGGCGAAACCGACGGTGGTTCTGAAGGTGGAGATACTTCGGGCGGTGGTGATGGCAGCGGCTCCGGCACAGCCCCGGGCACCACCCCGACGCCGGAACTGGGTGGCGACGATGTTCTCACCGGAGCTTCTGCCAACGACATTCTGATCGGCGGTGTTGGCAACGACACCCTAAGAGGCGGTCAGGGCAATGACCAACTCGAAGGCGGCGTTGGCGATGACACCTATGTGTTTACCGGTGGTCAGGATGTCCTCAAGGAAACCAATGGTACAGACACACTGCGTTTCGGCGCGGGTATCACCTTTAACCAAGTTGCATCCGGGTTGATGAAATCCGGTGACGATCTGGTGTTGAAGGTCAACGGTGGCCCGGATCAGGTGACACTGACCGGCTTCTTCTTGGGCGGTGGTGCTGTGGTCGAGACCATTGAATTCGAGACCAGTGGCCAGATTACGTCTGATCAGATTTTCGGGGCCTTTGGTATGTCTGAACCCACACCTGCGTCGGATTCCTTGCAGGCGACTGAAGGCACATCCGGTGACGATTCCGATCTATCGGGCAGCGCCAGCGCCGATCTGGTTCAGGGCTTTGGTGGTGACGATGTGCTTTCCGGTGCAGCAGGCAACGATGTGCTGGAGGGTGGAAATGGTCATGACAGTCTCACCGGCGGGCTAGGCAATGACACGCTCAAGGGTGGCCGCGGAAACGATACTTATCTGTTCAGCTCTGGTGATGGTCAGGATGTGATCGACAATACTGGTGGCGGTAACGATACCCTGCGTTTTGAGGATATCTCCTTCAACCAGGTGGCCAGTGGCCTTACCAAGTCCGGCAACAATCTTGTGTTACAAGTGGGTGGAAGTTCAGATTCGGTCACTATCCAGAACTTCTTCTCAGGCGGCGACCAATCCATCGACCAGATTGAGTTCGGGCCAGGTGGTCAGATCACCTCAAGCCAGGTCTTCGGTGCCTTTGGGTTGAGCGATTCTGACCCGCAAGGGTCGCCGGATTACCAAGGGCTGCCGGATCAGCGCAGCTTCGGGAATCTGGTGACGGGTACTGCCTCTGCCGATAACATTCTGGCGTCCTCCGATGCAGATTTCATTAATGCAGGTGCCGGGAATGACACCATCACCGGTAACCTGGGCGATGACTATCTTCTGGGCGGTGAAGGTAACGATTCCTACCAGTTCGCAAGTGGAGACGGCCAGGATACCATCAATAACCTGTCGAATGGCGCTGGCGACGACCAGCTGCACTTTGCGCCAGGTATTGATGAGTCGCAGATTTGGTTCTCTCGCGATGGTGATGATCTGGTCACCAGCGTGCTTGGCAGCGATGATCAGGTTCGCGTACAGGACTGGTTCAGCAATGATGCCCAGAAACTGGATAGCATCCACACGGATGACGCATCCATCACTGCAAACCAGTTGGAGCAACTGGTGACGGCCATGGCATCGTTTGGTGACCCGGCAGCAGGTGAGGTTACGCTTACGCCGCAGGAAGAAAGCCAAGTGCAGTCGGCAATCGCCAGTTCTTGGCAGCCGAGCTAAGTGGGAGTGGCTGACCAATTATTGTGGTTGGCCCTCTTAGTTCTTTGATACTGAAAGCTCTGAGAATTCTCAGGGCTTTTTTGTCATGGATAAGGAAAAAGCGCGCCATCGTGATTGATTTTGTCGGATTTTTCTAGATTTAGGATAGTCAAAGGCTTGTGGGGCGGAAGTTATATTTCGCTCACGGCTTGCTTGAGTCGAGGGCAAGGAAGGAAAGGCGATAAAAATTTATCTGACAGACCCGGTTTTAGGGTAAAAATCCCTCCTGATAGTTCGGTAACCTTACCGAACTATCATTTTTCCGTCTGAAAGCTCAGTTTGATAGTTCTGAAAAGCTAACAACAGGGATTCCTTTTGCCCCAGGGATTTCGGCACCGCTTGTGTTTTATGTTCTGTTCGGTTGTTCGGTGTCTCGCAATGTTCGTTCGGTGTACCCCCCCCCTTAAGGGGGTACCGAACATGCGAACCGAACTGAACCACCCCAGTGCTTATCCCTGAAATTGTGGAGCCGGGGAAAGTTTGAAGATGGTCACGAACCGCGCTCAGCGACCCCCGTGGTGATGAGTTTATCGTAGAAAGGACCCTTGGCTTTATGTCCGAATTTGGATGTTCTGTTTGAGTGATAGAGGCTGAAGTGTTTGGTGAGTTTCAAGTATTTTGCTATACAAGTCAGCACTTCCTTCAGACCGTACAGATATCACGAGAACGTAGGGTAGTGGAACAACATGAGCTCCTGCACCTGGCGCTTGCCCACGTTCCCGCACGCCGTGCTGGATATCAAAGTACGGCGTATCAAGTTTCTCGCTGAGGCACGATTCGCTGTGATACAAGCAAGTTTCCCATTTATGAGCATCATCCCTCGCCTCTTGCTCAGTCCGATAAATATTCTTCATTGAGAAAAAAGCTTTCGTTTTAGACGAGTTTGGGTGAAAAGTAAGCGTCAAACCGTTGCGCGTGTAGTGGATTGGGTGTTCCGGATCAACTTGGCTAGCAAAGCAGAATGTTGCTCGTATCTGTGTTTTTGGGCCTAAGTTCTCTGTAGGTGGGCATGGAATAAAGGCCCTCAGGACGTCAGTTGGGTCAACTTCGCCTTGATAGATAATTGTCGCTTCATCATCATCGCTGTAGATAATTTGGTCTAAGTTTTCCCTTATTCTTCCCCAGCCGATTTCAGCTCGATCTAATTTTGGGTCCCTTTCTGCGTGATGGATTGCCAAAGCTTTTGTTGCCAGTGGAGTAAGTGGGTGGTCTAAAAGCGCCTTAATGCCTATACATGTTCGCAGCGCGAGAGGGGTTGCATAGCTTGTTCCTGCGACATTCACTATATTATTCTGAATCGGCGAAAAGGTGCTGAAAGGTTCTTTGCTGCTACCACCGAAACAAACACCGTCGGGCTTCACTTTTCCGGGGCTTCGACCGGGACCAACGCAGCTGTATGGAGCCCTGGCCCATCCGTTGCCAGATATGTCAGAAGAACCAATAGATAGAGCATTAACCAGATCGGAAGGTGGCTGTATTCTGTTTTGACCAGCTAACTCACCATCATTTCCTACGGCTACAGCAGCCAATGGGTATCCGGTAGAAAGGATCTCCTCGAGTGTGCTGGTCCAAACGTGAACTTCATCATCTTCAATCGGAATGCTCGGGCCGAGGCTCAAATTTATGAAGTCGTAGGAGTTCTCCTTAATAGCGACAGTAATTCGGTCTAGAACATCAAAAAGATCATCTTCTTCTCCGAGCGCTGGATCTAGGACGCGGTAGTGATCGATATTGCAATAAGGTTGCTGAAGCTCTTTGTCCTCCACTTTTCTGCCGAATAAAATCGTAGAGGTTACTTCTCCCCCGTGGGCTAGAAACTGAGGGTTTGTTGTAGATTCATCTGAATAAACGAATTCTTCAACCCACCTGTTGAGGTGCTGTGCTCCAATACCCCCATCGAAGACAGCGACGTTCAGTGTTGAATCCAGGGCGTCGGAATCTGGAAGCTCAAAGTGTGGGTTAGGGAACTCGATTCTCCTGATTTGTGGCTCCATTACTCGCACTTTGGGCATAGGTCGAATAGCCCGTAACATCGAAAATTCAGCGACGTTTCTAACCTGATCTTTTGGGACATTCGCCGAAAAAAAGGTGAGTTCACCCACCTTTCTGGCTTTCCTCACCTCCCCATTAAATAGCTTCAGGTAATTGAGAAAGCCCTCGCTGACATCTCCCATCCCATTCGGAGAGTGAAGAGCGATTTCATATTTGGTTTCATTCTCTTTAGCCTCACCTCGAATTTTCTCCTGTGCATCATAAATTACGAGGTCCTCGATCTTCATTACGTCTTCTTTGATGCCGTTTTCTAATTTCGCATCGTCGAGAGCGCTAACAATTTTCTCAAATTCTGCGGGCGTGCCAGCAATATAGTATGCAGCCGTAAGCAGCTTTTTATCTCTTTGCTTTTTCGTTGCGGGTTTTCTCGGTCTTATCGAGACAGGTTTGCTGCCGATGTCAGTTAACTCAAACTTTTTGAGAAGAGCCTTGGGGTAGTACGACTTTGCGAGATAGGAAGGGTGGACCGTTAGTTTTGCTACTAGATTACCGTTATACAGTGCGCGTTGATCCAGCTCCCTACTCTGAGACACTAATTGGTTTAACTGCTGTTTGAGTCTAGCCTTGGCTTCAGTAAAGCTATAAGGATGAGCCTTCTCTCCACCGCCGGATTTCCGTGGCATCTTCTTTGTTAAAGTCTCGCCGTAGCCGATTAAAATGTTCTTAGGCATTATTATCTCCCTCTTGCCACTTTTTGATCACTCGCCTGACTGTAGGTCTGGATATCCCTAGTTGACTGGAGATCTGAGTCTTATTCAAACCTTCTGAATGCAGTTTTAAGATTTCAGAGTCTCTGGCGTCTCGTTCGGAAATGTTCTGGCTCTTGAGGCCAAACGCTTGACGGATGCTTTCGTTATGATCAATTTCATAGAGAAGTGCTGCTTTCTTTGCTTTATGGAGCATTCTTTCAAGAGAAGAGTAGGATTTTTCTGTGTATACACTTGCGATCTCGTTGGACGTTTTTTGGTCAACTTTCCGGTCGGTAAGAAATCGCACCACATCTGTTTTATTCGGTGGCGAAAAGTGTAATACGTGGTCAAATCGTCTCCAAATTGCTGGGTCAAGCAGCTCTCCGTGATTCGTCGCTGCAACCAGGATTGACGTGTGTGGCCAGTCATCGATGGTCTGCAAAAGCACGGTGACCAATCTCTTTAGTTCTCCAACATCAGAATCATCACTACGTCTTTTTGCTATTGAGTCGAATTCGTCTAATAAAAGCACGCACTTTTTCGATCGTGCATAATCCAACACAGACTTTATGTTGTTGCCAGTTTTACCCAAGAGGCTATTTATTACGGTTGTGAGATCGAGAGTTATTAGGGGGAGCTCAAGTTCTGAGGCAAGCCATCTGGCTGTCATGGTTTTGCCTACTCCTGGAGGTCCCTCTAATAGAAGTGATCGAGCAGGCTGAAGCCCATGACTAACAAGCTTCTGTTCATTTTGACGCTCAAAGACGAACTCTTTGATTGTCTTTGCAATCAAATGATCCCAATGCGGCTTATTGGCGACAACTGTTTCCTCCTCCCTGACCAAGCTTTGTCGTGAGTCTTGGTCAACAGGGAGGTGGTTTGATGCGGGCTGCCATTCGGCAGGTTGTCGCCTGATAGGGGTGGTCTTGAGCGTGCGAATAATAGCCTTTGCTAGCTCGGGGTTGTTGTCTTTCGAAGCCTCCGCGACTCTTCGAGCCCTCATTTGAAAGCTTCGTATATCGTGTTTGAGGCCGTCTTTAACTAGATCTACCATCAATTCGGTAAGGTTCATAGCTTTTCCGGAAAGTCTTAGGTAATTTTCGGAAATTGTGGTCTATGAATGGAAAAAAGTCACGGATAGGTGGAAAAAAATTCCGTAAGGCTGTGGAAAGCTTGAGGATGGGTTTCAATCAGTGCTGAACCCTGAATCACAACGAAGGGGGGGATTTGCTTACAAATCTGGTTTCCAGAAACAACAAAGCCCGCCAAGGGCGGGCTAAGTTATTGAATTCATGGTGCCCGGAGGCGGAATCGAACCACCGACACGGGGATTTTCAATCCCCTGCTCTACCAACTGAGCTATCCGGGCGTGTTGAGCTGTGTGCTGCAACGGGGCGCTATTAAACCGGTTTAGGGTTTGGGAGTCAAGGCCGACCGGCAAAAATTTTCGGAAGTTTTTGCCGGTTGTTCAGGCCTTGATCAATCGTCCTGTTTTTCAGGCGGTACATAGCCTTCGGCCTGGTCGAACGGCTCGTTGTTGAAGAACCGGTCCATCTGCGCCTGCAGGTATTTCCGGTTGTTCACATCCATCAGGTTCAGGTGTTTTTCGTTGATCAGCATGGTCTGCTGGTTCTGCCATTCTTCCCAGGCCAGTTTGGATACGTTCTCGTAGATATCCTGGCCTTTGGGGCCGGGCATCGGGGGCATGGCCAGGCCTTCCAGTTCTTTCTGGTACTTGCGGCAGAATACAGTGCGGCTCATGTCGGCTCCTGTGCTGAGGTCAGTATGCCGGCATGATAACAGACCATCCGGCACCTTGGCTTGGTTACAGCAGGGTGGCTTGCTCGGGTTCCGTCAGCAGGGTTCGGATCGGGGCGGGCAGTCCCAGGCTGAGGGCTTCATCCCGGTGCAGCCAGCGCAAGCGGTCGGAATCGCCAACCTGGGTGTTGCCGGCCACGGGCAGGCGTACCGGTTGTATGTGCAGATGATAATGGCTGAAGGTGTGGCGAAAACCGCTGATGGGTTCCGGGCTGTGGCAGTTCAGCCCGAGCTCCCTGGCACAGGCGTCCTGCAGTTCATCCTTGCCGTAGGCCGGGTCAAGTTCGGGCAGGCTCCACA
Source organism: Marinobacter sp. EVN1 (assembly GCF_000475375.1). Taxonomy (NCBI): domain Bacteria; kingdom Pseudomonadati; phylum Pseudomonadota; class Gammaproteobacteria; order Pseudomonadales; family Marinobacteraceae; genus Marinobacter; species Marinobacter sp. EVN1. Next base: position 212,309 of record NZ_AXCB01000016.1, on the reverse strand, counting down.
GGCCGCCCCAGATGCCACTGGGTGGCCGGCGTTCCAGTAAAATTCGGCCCTCTGCGTCTTCCAGGATCAGCATCCAGGTGGTTTTTTCCGGTTTTGCCTTCTTGGGCTTTGAACCGGGGTACAGGCGAATCTCGTCACGGGCGTAGGCCAGGCAGCCATCCTTCACGGGGCAGGCCTCACACCCGGGGTTGCTGCGGGTACACACCATGGCGCCCAGGTCCATGATCGCCTGAGTGTAGTCTTTGATACGGGCTTCTGGCGTGTGGCTCTCCGCGTGCACCCAGAGCTGGTTCAGCACGGCAGTCTGTCCCGGCCATCCGGGCACGGCGTGGTAGCGCGCCAGCACGCGTTTTACGTTGCCATCCAGGATGGTTGCGCGTTTTTCAAAGGCCTGGGCGACAATGGCGGCGGCGGTAGAGCGGCCAATTCCTGTGAGGCTTTCGAGTTGCTCCTGGTCGGCCGGGAATGCGCCGCCGAACTCATCCACTACCTGTTTCGCGGCCTTGTGCAGGTTGCGTGCCCGGGCGTAATAGCCAAGGCCGGACCAATGGCCGAGCACATCATCGACCGGCGCCGAGGCGAGGGCGTGCACATCGGGAAAACGGGCCATGAAGGCCTCAAAGTAGGGAATCACGGTAGTTACCTGGGTCTGTTGGAGCATGATCTCCGACACCCACACCCGGTAAGCGTTGCGGTTGTGATGCCACGGCAGGTCGTGCCTGCCGTGTTGGTTGTACCAGCGAAGCAGTTTGTCGGCGAAACGGTCCGGCATCAGTTGAACAGTCCCTTCAGGGCGTCCTTCACCTTCCCGCCGGCATCCTCGCCCAGCTTTTCTTTCAGTTTTTCCTGCACCTTCTCTTCCGCTTTTTCTTTGGCGCGATCCACTTCTTCGCGGGCTTTTGCCTTGGCAGCGTTGGCCGCAATGTCTTTCAGCGTATCCCGGAAGCGGGAGCCGTCAAACGAACACAAGCCGGCCGGGTCTTCGGCGAAGTTGCCCCGGCATTCCACCGGAATGACCACGTTTTCCACATACTCGGTCACGCGACAGGCTTCGTCCCGGTGAATTTCACCAACAATGCGCAGGCCGAGTTCGTAGTCCAGGTCGGTTTGCTCAAGATCTACGGTGCCGTTGCCCTCCAGGCGCATACCCGCAAGCGCCGCGACCAGATCGGTGTTGTTCAGGGTGTTGCCGTCGATTTTCAGTGTGCCCCGCATGTCGTTGAACGGGGTAGTCGTGCCCCAGTCGGTGGTCGTCAGGGATTCCTGGTTGGCGAGGGCGATACCCTGGCAGGCCATACGGGTCAGGTTCATCTGGCGGAACTCGCCTTCGGCCAGGTTAAAGCTGATCTCGCCGTTGGCGTTTTCACGCAGCGCAGAAATCCGGTTGCCAGTGGTATCGACAGCCACTTTCAGATTGGCACCACCAGAGAGCATGTCTACCTCGGCCAGATCGGTTAACAACGGCAGGGTCTGTACGTTGGTCACGTCCGAGCGGATTCGCCATTTCGGGTTGTCGGTACGGGCGTCGATGGTGGCGTTGGCGCCAAAGCTGCCGTAATAGAGCTTGCCGCTGAATTCGTCCACTTGCAGCAGTCCATCTTTGGCGGTAGTGCTGGCGGCGATGTCGTTGATGGTGAGGTTGCTGACAATCAGCTCGCCCAGGCCGAAATCAATGTCCAGCAGCAGGGTGCGCAGGGTGTCCAGTGGCAGCAGGTCGGTTTCAGGCTGGGATGCCCCAGCTGTTTGAGTGTTGCTGTCGGTCTGTGTTTCCCCGTTGCCTGCTCCTTGCGAATCGCCTTCGGCCGAGGGCGGCAGGTAACGATCAGCATTCAGCTTGTCACCCTCTAGGTCGAACACCAGCCCACCTGTGGCGAGGTTATAGCTGCCGCCACCGTTGAAGCGGGTATCATCCAGGGTAATGACAAGGTCAGACAGCGCGACAACGCCGGGCTCGCCACCGAGGTTGGTCGACAGCGCGATCGCTTTTAGTACTTCAGGATCCGTGGTTTCAATGGCGGGTTGTCCCAGATTGTTGAGAAGCTCCTTCAGGGAAAACTCGGAAATCTCAATGCGACCGTCCAGAGCCGGTTTGTCGCCAAAGCCTTTTACATTCAGGTTGGTATTGAGGCTGAGATTGGCCAGGCTGGCGGAGAAGTCGCTCAGGGACGCGGTTTCGTTTTCCAGGTTGGCGGCCAGGGAGCCGGCCAGTTCTGCGGTCACCGATTCGCCACCAAACGGCTCGCCCGACATACCAAATACCGCGTTCAGGCCAGATACCGCAAATTCGTTGAGCGCCTGGTTTGCCTGGATGCGGGCCTTGATGCTGCCGTCTACCGCAAACTGCGGCTGGCTGGTTTCAACGCGGAAGCGGATATCCAGGGGGAATTCGGAACCGAGGGTGATATCACTGGCGGTCACCGTGAAGTCTTCCAGCGTAACAGACTGCCCGGTGCTCAGATCGTTGTAGTGAACGCTGGCGTTACTGATTTCAACGTTCTCGACATTAAAGTTGAGAGCCTCACCGCTGGCGGATTGTGTCTCAGGCTCGGCAGTTTCCCGGGCGGGTTGTTGTTCGGCAGCATCGGTGCCAGCCTCTGCGGTGGCGGTTTGCTCCCGCATTATCCGGGTCCAGTTGCCTTCGCCCTGCTCGTTAACTTCCAGGTGGGCATCCAGGCCATTCAGCAGGAAGGTGTTTACCTGCGGAGACATGGCAATCAGAGACCAGAAATCAATCTGGGCAATCAGTTGCTCCAGTGCGACAAACCTCTCGCCGTCAAGGTTGGCCTCTACCTCATTCAGCTCCAGGCCCAGAGGAATGAAAGACCAGCCGATGTCGCCCTCCAGCATCAGGTCCAGATTGGTCTGCTTCTCAACAGCCGCTTCAATCTGGGGTTTGTAATCGTTGGGGTTGATCACCGCAACCGCAATGGCGACGGCGGCCACTGCCAGTAACAGCAGCGCAATAACGGCGTAGATCGCATAGCGGATAACTTTCATGGCTGGGTTCCTTTTCCTGTCGGCAGGCTGGTAGCCGGCGTTTTATTGCGTGAATAAAGCAAAGGATAACGCAGGGTTAGCAAATTAACAGTGCAGGAATATGACAATGCGGTAGTCTTGGTTCAAAATACACCCCCAACTTATCCGCCGGGGCAGTCAGCCCCGAGGCACAAATAAACATAAGAAGGAGTCGGCTGTGGCCATTACCGTATCGATTGAGCTGAACCGGGATCTGGAAATTCCGGCGAGCTATGATGAAGTTTTCGATCTGTTGGCAGACGTTCCCAAATCTGCCAGCCACTTCCCGAAAGTCGATAAGCTGGTGGATCTGGGCAACAATGCCTACCGCTGGGAAATGGAAAAAGTGGGCGTCGACAAACACGCTATTCAATCGGTTTACGCCTGCACCTACCACGCTGACAAAGAGGCCGGCAAGATCACCTGGTCGCCCATCAAAGGCGAGGGCAACGGGGTTGTCAGTGGTTCCTGGACCCTGAGTGCCAAGGGCGACAACGCCACCGCAGTGAAATTCCAGACCAGCGCAGAGCTGACTGTTCCCCTGCCTAGCCTGCTCAAGCTGGCCATCAGCCCGGTGATCAAGCACGAGTTCAACAGCCTCGTGGACACCTACATGGCCAACCTGAAAAAAGCGTTCTGAGCTATCAGGGTGATTGATCCGGTTGCGGGACTCCGGTTGAGTTAACAGGTATAATCCGCAAACAAAGTTTACGGTAGCAAGCCAGTTTTCAACGGAGTCTCCATGGCCGAACGCAAGGCTCGGGTAGAACGCAATACCCTCGAAACCCAGATTACCGTCGAGATCAATCTCGATGGCACCGGCAAAGCCAATTTCGACACCGGTGTGCCGTTCCTTGAACACATGATGGACCAGATTGCCCGCCACGGCTTGGTGGATCTGGACATTACCTGCAAGGGTGACCTGCACATCGACGATCACCACACCGTAGAAGACATCGGCATCACTTTGGGCCAGGCTTTCAAACAGGCCGTGGGCGACAAAAAAGGCATTCGCCGCTATGGCCACGCCTATGTGCCCCTGGATGAAGCCCTGTCACGCGTGGTCATCGACCTGTCCGGCCGCCCCGGTTTGCTCATGGACGTACCCTACACCCGAGCCAGTGTGGGCGGGTTTGATGTCGACCTGTTCGCTGAGTTCTTCCAGGGCTTCGTGAACCACTCCATGGTGACCCTGCACATCGACAACCTGAAGGGCAAGAACACCCATCACCAGATCGAAACCGTGTTCAAAGCCTTCGGCCGCGCACTGCGCATGGCGATTGAAATGGACGAGCGCATGGCGGGTATCACCCCGTCCACCAAAGGCGCCCTGTAACCGGTCACCGAAAGGAACAGACACACCATGAAGACCGTCGCCATCATCGACTACGGCATGGGCAACCTGCATTCCGCCCGCAAAGCCGTAGAGCACGTGGCCCCGGACTGCACCGTACTGGTTACAGACGATGCCGCCAAAATCCGTGAAGCTGACCGGGTGATTCTGCCCGGTGTAGGCGCCATCCGCGACTGCATGGCCGAAATGTACCGTTTGGGCGTGGTTGAGCTGGTTAAAGAAGTCTCCCGGGACCGGCCGTTCCTCGGCATCTGCGTTGGCATGCAGGCCCTGATGGCCCGCAGCGAAGAAAACGGCGGTGTGGAAGGTATCGGCCTGTTCCCGTCTGAAGTCCGCTACTTCGGCGACAACCTCACCGAAAACGGCGAACGCCTGAAAGTGCCCCACATGGGCTGGAACCAGGTGTACCAAACCCAGGACCACCCGCTCTGGCACAACATCCCGGACGGCGACCGCTTCTACTTTGTACACAGCTACTACGCCGAAGCCGAGGGCAACGCCGACATGGCCGGCCGCACTCATTATGGTGTTGACCTGGCGGCAGCGGTGGCGAGAGACAACATCTTTGCAGTGCAGTTCCACCCTGAGAAAAGTGCCCGGGCGGGGCTGCAGTTGCTGGAAAACTTTACGAACTGGACTGGAAAATGCTGATTATCCCCGCTATCGATCTGAAAGACGGCAAATGCGTAAGACTGCGCCAGGGCCGCATGGAAGACTCTACTGTATTCGGTGACGACCCCGTCGACATGGCCACCAAGTGGGTAGATGCTGGCGCTCGCCGCCTGCACCTGGTTGACCTTAACGGCGCTTTCGCCGGCGAGCCGGTAAACGGTGAGATCGTAAAGGCAATTGCCGTGAAGTACCCGAATCTGCCCATCCAGATCGGCGGCGGCATCCGCTCGGCGGAAACCATTGAGGCCTATCTGAAGGCTGGTGTGCAGTGGGTCATCATCGGCACCAAGGCGGTTAAAGAGCCTGAGTTCGTCACCGAAATGTGCAAGGAATTCCCCGGCCACATTATTGTGGGTCTGGACGCCAAAGACGGCCGCGTCGCCACCGACGGCTGGGCCGAAGTCTCTGAAGTCATGGCGGTAGATCTTGCCAAGCGCTTCGCCAACGACGGCGTATCCTCAATCGTATACACCGACATCGCCCGTGACGGCATGATGCAGGGCGTGAACGTCGAAGCCACCGCCAAGCTGGCAGAAGAAGGTGGCATCCCGGTGATTGCGTCTGGCGGCGTTACCAACATGGATGACCTCAAGCGCCTGGCCACAGTTGCCGACAAAGGTGTCATCGGTGCGATCACCGGCCGCGCCATCTACGAAGGCACTCTGGATGTGGCCGAAGCGCAAGCCTATTGCGACAGCCTGAAAAACTGAGGACTGACAATGGCATTGGCAAAACGCATTATCCCCTGTCTGGACGTCGACAAAGGCCGAGTGGTTAAAGGCGTGAATTTTGTCGATATCCGCGACGCCGGTGACCCGGTGGAAGTGGCCCGTCGCTACAATGAACAGGGCGCGGACGAGATCACTTTCCTGGACATCACGGCCAGCAGCGAAAGCCGCGATACCACCTACGAAACGGTAGAGCGCATGGCGGCGGAAGTGTTCATCCCGCTGACCGTGGGCGGTGGCGTGCGCACCGTCGATGATATCCGCAAACTGCTCAATGCCGGAGCCGACAAGGTCTCCATCAATACGGCCGCAGTCTTCAATCCCGAGTTTGTGCGCGAGGCAGCGGAGCGTTTTGGCCGGCAATGCATTGTCGTCGCCATTGATGCCAAGCGTGTGAGCGCAGAAGGCGAGGAGCCGCGATGGGAAATCTTTACCCACGGCGGTCGCAAGCCAACCGGGCTGGATGCCGTAGAGTGGGCGAAGAAAATGGTTGAGCTGGGGGCAGGGGAGTTGCTGCTGACCAGTATGGATCGTGATGGCACCAAGATCGGCTTTGATCTTGGCCTGACCCGTGCCATCAGCGATGCGGTAGTCGTACCGGTGATTGCTTCAGGTGGTGTCGGTGAGCTACAGCATCTGGCGGATGGCGTTACCCAGGGTGGCGCAGACGCGGTGCTGGCGGCATCCATCTTCCACTTCGGTCAGCACACCATTCCTGAAGCCAAAGCCTTTATGAAGGCTCAGGGCATCGAAGTCCGCGATTAATTGCTGCGTGCATAGGCAGGCCGAATGGCCTGCTTCTCACCTTCCGCAAACATCTCCCGATTACCGTTGCGCATGGCCCAGAGACCACTGACCGTGGCGATGGCAATGCCCTGTTCATCCAGCATCGGCAGGTGCTTCTCCAGATAATCCACGGTGACCTTGTGCGGGTGTCCGATACCGATGGCCGTGCCTTTTTCCCTGGCGGTCTGAATCAGCAGTTTGAACTGTTTGTCGACAAACTCTTCCGTCTGTTCGTGATCGAGAAACACGTCGCGCGTCAGGCTCGGGATGTTGTAGGCATCGGCCACACTGCCGGCGATGGAATTGGCAATGGTGCGGCTGTCGACGAAATACACCGGATAGCGGTCCAGCTCTTTCATGACCCAGTCCATGGGTTCCAGTTGCTGGGTAAGCAGGCTGCCCATGTGATTGTTCACACCGCTGACAAAGGGAATGGACTGCAGTGCCCGGCGGAGGGTGGTGGTGATGGTCGTCTCGTCCATATCCGGTGTCAGTCCGCCCGGGCCGAGACCGAAGTTGCGGGTGTTGGCCATCGGGGCGTGCAACATGATTTCCTTGGATTGGGCGTGGGCCAGCTTCGCCAAGGGAACTGTGTGGCGCCGGTAAGGCAGGAAGGCCAGTGTCAGGGGCTGGTCAAGCTTTGCCAGTCGCTCGCCCTCGTACCGATTGTGGCCCATGTCATCAATAATGATGGCAATGGTGGGCTGCTGGGGTTCACCCGGCCCTGACGCAAACGCAGCGACAGGGCTGATGGCCAGAAGCGCCAGCAGCGCGAGGGTAGAACGTAAAGTCACTGGGCGTTTTCCTGCGGCTTGCTGTCGTTCTTCCGGTTAAGGATGTGCAAGCCCTTCAGCAGGTTCAGGGCCGACCGCAGCTGATAGTCCCGGTCGGCCGCAGAAGCCTGTGCTTCCGCAGCCTGTTCTCTGGCCTTGCGGGCCTCCTCCTCATTCTCCCCTTCAAGATGACCGCTCAGGTCGGCTTCGGTGAAGAATGGTCTGCTGTCGAGTTCTTTCAATTCCGCCGGGCGCACCTCAATGTCCGGCTTGATGCCGGTGGCCTGGATGGAGCGACCATCCGGCGTGAAATAACGAGCGGTGGTCATTTTGATGGCGTGGGTCTCGTCCAGCGGGATGACCGTCTGAACACTGCCCTTGCCGAAGGACTGGGTGCCCATCACCACGGCACGTTCATGGTCCTGGAGCGCGCCGGCAAGGATTTCCGACGCGGAAGCAGAGCCACCGTTGATTAGCACGACAATAGGTGTGCCAGCCATGACGTCGCCGGGTTTGGCACTGAAGCGCAGGCGTGAACTCTGGATACGGCCTTCGGTGTAAACAATCAGGCCTTCGTCCAGCAGGGCATCCGCGGTCTCTACGGCAGCTTGCAACACACCGCCGGGGTTGTTGCGGAGGTCAATGATCAGGCCGTCCAGATCGTTGCCGTGTTCGTCTTCCAGATCGCTGAGGGCTTTCAGGAACTGCCGGCCAGTCTCGGCCTGGAATTGCGTGACACGGACATAGCCGTAGCCGTTATCGATCATCCGGGATTTAACGCTGGTGACTTTGATCACATCCCGGGTGACATCAATCTCGATAGGCGCACTTTCGCCCTCGCGCATGATGGTCAGAGTAAGCACCGTGCCGGGCTTGCCGCGCATCAGGTTGACGGCTTCTTCCAGCGACATTCCCTTCACCGGCTTTTCGTCCAGCTTGATGATCAGGTCGCCGGCTTGAACGCCCGCTTTCTGGGCCGGGGTGTCGTCGATCGGAGAGATGACTTTGACAAAGCCGTTCTCCATGCCCACTTCAATGCCAAGGCCGCCAAATTCCCCGGAGGTACTTTCTTCCAGTTCCTCGTAATCCTTGGGGGCCAGGTAGGTAGAGTGCGGGTCCAGGTCGGACAGCATGCCCTTGATGGCGCTCTCGAGCAGCTGGGTGTCGGAGACATCTTCCACGTAGGCGTCTTTGATGCGGCTGAACACTTCGGTGAACTTGCGCAGGTCTTCCAGCGGCAGTTGTTCTTCCGGGTCTGGAAGTTTCAGTTCAACCCGCTCGCCACTCTGAATGGAGTCCAGAATCTGCTGGGTCTGAGCGTCCTGATCCTGTGCCAGGGCCAGTCCGGGGGCTGTGAAACAACAGGTGGCAAGAATCATGGTGCGCAATGGCGAGGTCTTGAGTGTACTTCTGGCCCGTTTCATTCACATATCCTGTTTTGTTTCCAATAGTTGGACTGGTTCCTGACCCGGACAGTATGGCGCCCGCAACGCCGTTTGTCAGCCCTGTTATGGCTTGCCCAGCCAGCTCCTGGGATTCACGGGTTTGCCGTTGCTCCGTACCTCGAAATACACGGCCGGGTCCTCGGTGCCGCCGGTGCGTCCGGCCAGGGCAATGGTCTCGCCCGGGCGCACCCAGTCACCGGGGGTTGTGAACAGGCTGCTGCTGTGGCCGTAAAGGGTCATGTAGCCATCGCCGTGATCAATGATGGTGATCAGCCCGAACCCGCGCAGCCAGTTGGCAAATACCACCCGGCCATAGTGCACGGCCTTGATTTCGGCTTCTTCGGCGGTGTTCATCAGGATGCCGTTACGGCGCAGTTTGCCATCGGCGTACACGGCGCCGTAATTGCTGACTACCCGCCCTTTTGCGGGCCAGGGCAGTTTGTCGCGGCGGGATTTGAACGGACTGGATTCGTTCGGGGCCGGAATGCTGGCAATGGCCTGCTGCACCTCTTTCAGCAATTGCTCCAGGCGCTGGCGATCGGCTTCCAGGGATTGGCGCTCGCTACGGCGGTTCTGGATGTCGTCATTCAGGGCGGCCAGTGTTCTGGCCCGATCCTGCCGGCTCTGGGTCAGTTGCTGCTGGCGCTGTTCCAGATCGGCTTCGGTCTTGGCCAGTTCGGTGCGGGTGGCCTGAACGGCGGCGCGGGCGGCTTTCAGTTCCTGAAGGCTGCGCTGGAACGCTTCCAGGCGGGAGACGGTATTCTTGCTCAGGTATTCGTAGTAGGTCAGGGTGCGGGCAACTTCGCCGGGCTCAATCTCGTTCAACAGCACTTTCAGAGCCGGCGCGTCGCCTTCCATCCAGGCTGCCCGGATCTGTAGTTTCAGGTTTTCCCGTTGCTGTTCGAGGGTATTGGCCAGCTCGCTTTCCTGGGCGCGAAGCTCGGCCAGGCGCTCCTGCTGTTCCCGGACCTGCTGCCGAAGGGTACGGCGTTCCTTGGTCAGGGTGCTGATTTTGCGCTCGGTGGCCGTCAGTTGCTGTTCAAGGGTTGACCGGTCTTCTTCGGCATCGGCCAGCCAGCGGTCGATGTCGGCGATACGCTCCTTCAGCGCCTCGACCTGTTCGGGGGTCACATCCTGCTGGGCGCCCAAAGGTGCAGCCCCCAATGTGAGGGCCAGCACCATGACGGTCAGTTTACGCAACACCTTTACCGGCGGAGCGATCAGTCGAACTCGACCAGGCTGTGCCCGGTCATTTCCGAAGGCTTTTCGGTACCCATCAGGGCCAGCAGCGTCGGTGCGATATCGCACAGGCTGCCGTCATCCCGGAGGTTCACCTTGCGGTGGCCGGTGTAAACCAGAGGCACGGGGCCAATGGTGTGGGAGGTGTGTACCTGGCCGGAGTTGGGGTCGGTCATCTGCTCGCAGTTGCCGTGGTCGGCGGTAATCAAGGCTTCGCCACCCACTTCATCCAGGGCCTCAACCACACGCTGCACACACTGATCCAGGCACTCGGCGGCCTTGATGGCGGCGTCCAGCTTGCCTGTGTGGCCAACCATATCGCCGTTGGCGTAGTTGCAGACGATCAGGTCGTACTTGCCGCTCTTGATGGCTTCAACCAGTTTGTCGGTAACCTCCGGTGCGCTCATTTCCGGCTGCAGGTCGTAGGTGGCCACCTTGGGAGATGGCACCAGAATGCGATCTTCACCTTCAAAGGGAGTTTCCAGGCCGCCATTGAAGAAGAAGGTCACGTGGGCGTATTTCTCGGTCTCGGCAATGCGCAGCTGAGTTTTACCTTGCTTCGCCATGTACTCGCCCAGGCCGTTGGCCAGTTGCTCGGGCGGGTAGGCGCAGGAGGTTTTGATGTCAGCGGCATATTCGGTGAGCATCACGAAATCTGCCAGTTCCGGGTGCTTGCGGCGGTCGAAACCGTCGAAGTCTTGCTCTACGAAGGTGCGGGTCATTTCCCGGGCGCGGTCGGCACGGAAGTTCATGAACAACACGGCGTCGCCGTCATTGATGATGCCCTCGGGCTCGCCATCGGCCCGGATGTGGGTGGGCTTCACGAACTCGTCGTTCTCGCCACGCTCATAGGCCTGCTCCAGAGCCGCCACCGGGTCGTCGCTGATGAACTCGGCTTCGCCCAGGGTCATGGCGTTATAGGCCGCTTCCACGCGATCCCAGCGGTTGTCCCGGTCCATGGCAAAATACCGGCCAACGATGGTGGCTACCCGGCCAACGCCCAGGCTTTTCATTTTCGCGGCGGCTTTTTCCAGAGAAGGGCGGGCACTGCGTGGTGGCATGTCACGGCCATCCAGGAAGGCATGGATGTAAACTTCTTTGGCGCCACGGGCTGCAGCCAGCTCAGCTGCCGCCAGAATATGATCTTCATGGCTGTGGACGCCGCCCGGAGACAGCAGGCCCATCAGGTGTACGGCCTTGCCATTGGCAACAGCCTTGTCGATGGCGTTGCAAAGGGCCTCATTCTTCTGGAAATCGCCATCTTCGAGATCTTTGTCGATGCGCGTCAGGCTCTGATACACCACGCGGCCGGCGCCGAGATTCATATGGCCCACTTCGGAGTTGCCCATCTGGCCCTGGGGCAGGCCAACAAACATCCCTGAGGTGTTGATCAGGGTTTTCGGCTGGTTCTGCCAGATCCTGTCCCAGAACGGGGTGTTGGCATTGGAGATGGCATTGTCTTCCGCCGGGTCACGGTGGCCCCAGCCGTCGAGAATTATCAGTGCAGTGGGCTTGCGCGTCTCGGTCATCGTGTCGTCCGCTTGGTTGCAAAAAGAACAAAATTTGAGTGGGGCAGATTGTAACCGTTTTCATTTACTCAGACCACGCGCGTTCGCTGAAGCATTGCTCATGATCACGATGTGCTGGCGCTATCATGGCGGGGCGACTGCCTTCTGTGAGCCGGTGTGGGTGTGTATAATCCGGCCAAACCAATTGTCAGGGTAGTTTCATGGACCGCTTGTTTGAATTTGTTGTTAATCACTACATTCTGGTGTCGCTGTTTGTGGCGTTCCTGCTGGCCATCATCGTGCTGGAATCGCGCCGGGGTGGTGCCAAGATCTCGGCCCAGGGCGCGGTTACGCTGATCAACAAGGATGAAGCGGTGGTGTTGGACATCCGCGATCGCAAAGACTTCAACGAAGGCCGCATTACCGGCTCGGTGAATATTCCGCTTAACAGTCTTAAAAGCCGCGTTAACGAGTTGAGCAAGCACAAGGAAAAACAGATTATCGTTGTCGACAAGATGGGCCAGCACGCCGCCATGGCGGTCAAGCAGCTCAATGCCGAGGGCTTCAGTAATGTGGTGCGTCTGAATGGTGGTATTACCGACTGGAAGGCCAGCAACCTGCCACTTGTGAAAAAGTAACAGGGCTTGATCTGAGTGGCGATCTGACGCACTGTTTCACATTACCATTCGGAACCTGGCAGTAGACTGTTCCGGCAGACGACGACATAACAACGGGCCTGGCCCCATAATACGAGAACGAAAGGACTGATCATGGCTGAGAATCAGCAAGCCGCAGGCAACGACAACCAGAACCAACCACAGTTTGCCCTTCAGCGCATCTATGTGAAGGACCTGTCTTTTGAATCGCCCAACTCTCCGCTGGTTTTTCAGGAGCAGTGGAAGCCCCAGGTAAACCTGGATCTGAACACCTCCCATAACAAGATCAGCGACAACCAGTATGAAGTGGTTCTGTCCCTGACCGTAACGGCCAAGGTCGGTGAGAAGGTGGCGTACATCGTCGAAATCCAGCAGGGCGGCGTATTCATGATCTCCGGCATTGAAGGCCCGCAGCTTGGCCAGATGCTCGGCGCCTACTGCCCGACGATTCTGTTCCCCTATGCCCGCGAAGCGATTGACGGCATTGTGAACAAGGGCAGCTTCCCGGCCCTGATGCTGGCTCCGGTTAACTTCGACGCGATCTATGCCCAGGCGCTCAAGCGCAAGCAGGAAGAAGCGGCGGGTGAAGCCAAGGAAGAGCAGACTCACTAAGCGCTGCTGCTCAACGAAAAAAACCGGCTTCGGCCGGTTTTTTTGTGGGTGATTACCCGGGATAGGTCAGATCGAGCCCTCAAACCCAAGTTGCCGCCAGGCCTCATAAACCACCAGGGCGGCGGTATTGGAAAGGTTGAGGCTGCGACTTTCCGGACGCATGGGTACCCGAAGACGGTGTTCGGCGGGTAGCCCGTTGCGCACGTCTTCCGGCAGGCCCCGGGTTTCCGGCCCGAACATCAGGTAGTCACCGTCCCGGAACACTACCTCGTGGTAATGGCGACTTCCTTTGGTGGTGAGACCGAACAGCCGCGAAGGCTGCTCGGTGGCCAGAAAGCTGTCGTAATCCGGATGGATCTTTACCGTAGCGTATTCGCTGTAATCCAGCCCGGCACGCCGCATCTGCTTGTCCTCAAGGGAGAATCCCAGGGGTTCAATCAGGTGCAGCTGGCAGCCAGTGTTGGCGCAGAGCCGGATGATATTGCCGGTGTTCGGCGGTATCTCCGGCTCGTACAGGACCACGTGCAGCATCAGCGCTCAACGGCCAGGGCCACACCCATACCACCGCCAATACACAGCGTGGCCAGACCTTTCTTGGCATCGCGGCGGGTCATTTCGTGCAGCAGGCTGACCAGAATACGGCAACCGGAAGCGCCAATCGGGTGCCCCAGGGCAATGGCACCGCCGTTCACGTTTACCTTGGCGGTGTCCCAGCCCAGGTCCCGATTAACGGAAATTGCCTGGGCGGCGAAGGCCTCATTGGCTTCGATCAGGTCCAGGTCATCAACAGTCCAGCCCGCCCGCTCCAGGCAGCGCTGGCTGGCCGGAATCGGGCCGGTGCCCATGATGGTAGGGTCCACGCCGGCATTGGCGTGGGCTTTGATGGTTGCCAGCGGGGTCAGGCCCAGCTCTTTCGCCTTGTCTGCGCTGCACACCATCACCACGGCAGCGCCGTCGTTCAGGGAGGAAGCGTTGCCGGCAGTTACCGAGCCGTCTTTCTTGAAGGCCGGGCGCAGTTTGCCCAGGCTGTCGCCGGTGACGCCGTCGCGGGGGCACTCATCCTTGTCCACCACCAGTGGGTCGCCTTTGCGCTGGGGAATGGTGACAGGAACAATCTGGCTGTCAAAGTAGCCGGCCTTTTGCGCAGCGACGGCTTTCTGCTGGGATGCGGCGGCAAAGGCATCCTGCTCGTCCCGGGTGATGCCGTATTTCTCGACGATGTTCTCAGCGGTGATACCCATGTGATAATCGTTGAAGGCATCCCACAGGCCGTCGGTGATCATGGTGTCGATCATGCTCCAGTTGCCCATGCGTTGACCGTTGCGGCTGTTGGGCAGTACGTGGGGCGCCTGGCTCATGCTTTCCTGACCGCCGGCCAGGATCATCTCGGCATCGCCGCACTGGATGGCCTGAACCGCCATGTGCACGGCTTTCAGGCCGGAGCCACAGACCTTGTTGATGGTGATGGCTGGCACGGAAGCTGGCAGGCCAGCATTGATGGCAGACTGTCGGGCCGGGTTCTGGCCGCAGCCGGCGGTGAGTACCTGGCCGAGGATAACCTCATTGATCTGGTCGCCGGCGACACCGGTTTCTTCCATCACGGCCTTGATCACGGCCGTACCCAGCTGGTCTGCACGCAGGCTGGACAGACCACCACCGAAGCTGCCGATGGCGGTGCGTTTGGCGGCAACAATAACAACATCACGCATGAGAACTCTCCGTTAATCTGGGCACCTGGTTGGGTGGCGCCCGTTTATAAGAATGGCAGGCATTGTAGCGGTAAAGCGCTTGCCGGCCAAAACAACGAAGGTCGGGGTTGTTCTGGTGCGGGTGATCACATATTCAGGCTGCGGCCGCCATCCACCGACAGTATCTGGCCGGTGATAAACGGCGCGTCGCATACCAGGTAGGCAATGGCACCGGCAATGTCGGCGGGGTTGCCGGTGCGGGTCAGGGGCGTTTTATCGAGAATGGCCTGCTGGTGGGCTGCGTCCACGGCTGATTCGCCTTCCGGCCAGAGGATGGCGCCTGGCGACACGCCATTTACCCGAACATCCGGCGCCAGATCTTTGGCCCAGGAGCGGGTTAGGGCTGCCAGTCCCGCCTTGCTGGCGCAGTAAAGGGGGTGGTCCTTCAGTGGTTTCTCACTGTAGATGTCGATCATGTTGACCACACTGCCGGAGGCCGCTTTTAGCGCAGGCAAACATTGCTGAAGCAGGAAGAAGGGGGCTTTCAGGTTGGCGCCCAGTATCGTGTCCCAGTCCTGTTCGGAGGCATCTTCGGTGGGGTTGGGGTAAAACACGGAAGCGTTATTGACCAGCGCATTCAACTGCCCCCAATGCGCGCAGGCCTGTTCCGCCAGTTGCCGGAGCTGGTTCATGTCGGTGAGATCGGCGTGGTAACACACGGCGGATTCCGGGCGCTGTTGGTTCAGCTTGTCGGCCAGTGCGCGGGCCTGTTTTTGACGGCCACGGTAATGAATCACAACATTCCAGCCGCGAGCGTGCAGGGTTTCTGCTGTGTGGGCGCCCAGGCGATGGGCTGCGCCGGTGATCAGGGCGACGGGGTGGGGCATGGGGTATTTTTCCTTATTCCGGTAAGTGCAGTGCCTCAGTAATACGGGCTACGCGCTCTTTCCGGATTGCTTCGCCTAGAGCTTTGCCCTGAATGCCTTTTTGCAGGAACGGGTGAGGGGTTACGCTCTGGGCCCGATGAGCGGCCAGTTCCAGTTGCTGAATTAAATGGTCGGGTTCGCTCTGAAGGGTGCAGGCGAGGGTACCCAGCAAAACGCCGAAACGATCGGGCCGGCGCCAGAAATCGGCTGTGTCCAGAAGCTCCATTGCGAGTTCCGGTGTCAGCCGGGTTTCAGGCGAGGCTCCGTTCAACTGAGCCATGAACAGGCAGGCCAGGTGGGTCAGTTCCCGACAGTCGTTGGGGCTTTTCATGGCTTTAGCCCTGGCAACGGCGTCTGGCTCGGGCACGCCACTGAGCAGGGCCGCGTAATGCTGGGCGGTAGACCCCTGTTTGCGGTGGATGCACTGCAGGGCGCTGAGACCCTGGCGGAAAGCCTGTTCATCGGTCAATTCAGGGATCAGCACCTTCAGGGCGCCGAGCTCCCGGAGCACATCGAAGAACACGCCTGGAGCCTGTTCATGCAATGCCCTCTGAACTTCCTGCCACACCCGCTCCGGTACCAGGTCTCCGAGTTCGCCACTGGTGACCATCTGCCGCATCAGCGCCATGGTCTCCCGGCAGATGCTGAACCCGAGTGGCTGCAGGCGCGCGGCGAAGCGGGCGGTGCGAAGGATGCGCAGGGGATCTTCGGCGAAGGCTTCAGACACATGGCGAAGCTTTTTCTTTTCCAGGTCTGCATGGCCGTTGAACGGGTCCACCAGGTCGCCGCTCTCGGTTTCTGCCATGGCGTTGATGGTCAGGTCACGGCGGCGAAGATCGTCTTCCAGGGAGACATCCGGTGCACTGTAAACGCTGAAACCGTGGTACCCGCGCCCCTGCTTGCGCTCGGTCCGGGCCAGGGCGTATTCCTCGCCGGTGTCCGGATGCAGGAAAACCGGAAAATCCGCCCCTACCTGTTTGAAGCCTCGCTGGAGCATGTCTTCTGGGGTGGCACCAACCACTACCCAGTCCCGGTCTTTAACGCCCAGGCCGAGCAGCTTGTCGCGGACAGCGCCGCCCACCAGATAGGTTTGCATAATGCAGTTTGTTCCTGATTGCCAATTCATCGGTAACCGCGATTATCCGGCCACGACCGTCCAGAGGCAAACAGGCAGCGTGAAATAAGAAAGCCCGGGCTGCGCAGGGCAGACCGGGCTTTTGCGGCCGGGGGCGTCGGCTTAGAAGGAGGTGCCGAGTTCCAGGGCTGCGCCGACATCGGCGCTGCTGTACAGGGCGCCGATATCCACGCGAACACCAATGATGTTCAGGCCAAGACCCGCGGTGAACTGAGTGTCTTCCTCGATGCCGTCGTTGTCGTCGTTACTGGCCAGATTGTGGCGAACACCTGCGCGCAGCTGGGCGTAACGCCAGGCGTCGAATTCCGCGCCCAGGGCCAGCCACTGGGTATCGTCTTCATACCCGAAGGCTTCTTTCTTGGTCAGGTCCACTTCTGCCGTGATTACGTGGTAGTCGCTCTTGTGGGCGATACCCACAGTGACCATCGGGTTGAGTTCGAGGGTGTATTTTTCTTCGGTCGGATGATTCTGGGCCGAATCCAGTTCCATCGGGATCAGGTTTTTGACGACGACGCCGGCGTTCCACTGGTTTTCAGCACCGAAGGCATAGGCAGCACCGATATCCAGGTTGAAGCCGCTTTTGTCAGTTTCGTATTCGTCACTGTCGAAATCATCATCCTCGAAGTCTGAGATTTCTTCGGTGTACTGGAAGGTTTGTAGTTGCACGTATTTGGGGGAGACGCCAAGCTGCAATGCGTGGCCATTAGAAAGCATAAACGAGTGAGCGATGCTGATCCCGGCTTCTGCTACTGCAGACGCCAGGATTCTGCCTCGTGAATTCAGCTCTGCATCAAGATCTGTAGTGGCGGGCGGGCGAACGCCATTAGCGATGTCATTTAGAAGGTCAAGATCGTTTTCGTCCAGTTCACCGCGCACAGTCGCTGTCAGATTGGCGTTGGCGAAGAAGCCAAAGGACAAGGAATTTGAGGGGATAGCAAGGCCAAGTCCCAAGCCTGCATTGGCACGCATGGTGTCGCGGTCAAAGGCTTCCAGGTTGTCTACGAGTTGCCGTGCTTTGGCTTGGGCATCGGCTTGATTGGAAAACTTTAGGTCCTCAAACTGCTCGATCTGGTCCTGGATATCATCAACCTGATCAATCACCTCTTCCTCATCGGCCGCACGCGCATTCACAGACGGCAGCATCAGGCCGAAATCGTCTGCCCAGCCGTGCTGTTCAGCAGCCATCATGGCCGGGTTGGCACTCGGTGCAGCAGAGGGATGGGCAACGGCGACGCCGGTTCCGCCCATGGCGAAGGAGCGGGCAGACATAAAGGCTTGCGGGCTTGCCAGTGCAGACGTGGTGGCAACAGACAGGCCGATGGCCAGGGACAGTTTGCTGAGGCGGTTTGCTTTCATGGGCGGTCCTGAGTTGGTTTTATTGCATGAACAAATCATTAAGTGTCTGAAAGGTTAGACCAGTTTATTTCGTGACGCAGCGCACAACCGGTAACGGTTTGTTCTGTATGTGTAAACAAAGGCAGCTTTTTGCCGCCTGCATGGGCAAAGAGTTGCGCTGAATAATCGAAACCGTCCAAAGATCATTGGTTTGTCGAATGTGGCGTGATTCTTTCATGGTTCTGGTGAAAGTGTTTTCCGGAGACAAGATAATGACGTTGCGCTGGATCCTTGTTCCTGTTCTGGCATTTGCCGTGGCCGCCTGTGCGCCGGTAGGCAGCTACCGGAACGATCAGGCCAGGACCGAAACCTTTGAGCCCATTACGGTTCGGGTCAGTGGTTTTGGTACTTATGAGAATGTTCAGGCCGACCGGGTCAATACCCGCAAGCGGTTACTGGCTCGAAGGGCTTCACAGCTGGATGCCTACCGGAATCTGGCAGAGCGGGTCTACGGTACCGTGATCTACGGCAGTTCCACGGTGAATGACTTCGTTCTGCAGAACGACAGTTTCCGCACCTATGTGGACAGCTACATTCGCGGCGCCCGGATGGTGGCGGTGAATGAGCATAGCGATGGCGTGGTGGAAACGGTGATGGAGCTGCGCCTGGAGCCAAGGTTTCGGGAATGTGTGGCGAAGGTGGCGGACGATCAGGTGCAGGATGTCTGTGCCATTCCCATGCCCAGGCGGAATGATCGTGTAGGGGATGTTGAGGCCCGTCGCACAGATTCACTGTACTACCTGGATTAGGTCTGTTGATGAACGCCGTGATTGAACCGGTATCGTTCCGGTGGGTTGAATTGCCATGATGAGATCAATGCTTCTGTTCTGGGTGCTGAGCTTGTGTACCGGCCTTGCCCAAGGCGTGGTCCTTGAAGGCGTGGGGCATGCCAATATCCGGGAGAATAATCTCGATCAGGCCCGCACTGAGGCGCGTCAGGCCGCGATGCGCGACCTTGCGCTGCAATATCAGGCCAGGGTCAGCACCCGGGATACCATGGAGAACGGTCAGCTTGTGGGCTCTCATACCGAGCTGTCGGCCATGGCCCAGGTTCGCAATGCCACGATTGTGGATGAGTACCGAAGTGGCAATCTGCTGCGGGTGATTGTCCGGGCAGAGATGTCGGATGCCAAAGGCAAGGCTGGCAGCTGCAAGGCCGGGCAGGCATCCGGTTTGCGTAAACGGGTGGCGGTAACCGCGTTCCCGATCACCCGTCCGGAGCAGGGTGGCGGTGCGGCCCTGGATGACGCCGGCGAACAGTTGCCGCGGGAACTGGTGGCTCGCTTGCAACAACAGGGGCAATTGCAGGTGCTGGGGGCGACATCGTTACAGCTGTTCAGCAACCTGCCGGATGCGCCCACGTCTCAGAAAAACCCGGCCAGCAATCAGCTGACGAATGTGGTTCAGCTGGCCCGGGAACTGGGGGCTCAGTTTGTGGTGGCAGGTGTGATTCGGGATATTGGCCTGGCCGACCCCGGCGTCTGGGGCAGCTCAATTCTGGATCGCATGCAGCGAGGTATCGGAATGGCCGACACCTCGCGCCGGTTTGAGGCCGAAGTGATGGTGTTTGATGGCTTCAGCGGTTCCCCGGTCTTCCGGCAGCGGTTTGAAACCTCGGCACGGTGGCAGCCGGATGGCAGTGGTACCGGAGGTTTTGCCTCGGCGGGCTTTGAAGGTTCCGAGTGGGGGCAGGCGGTTGAAGGTGTCATTGCCGAGATGACCGCCGCCGTCAACAATGCTCTGGCCTGTCAGCCATTCATGGCCCGGATAACCCGTGTGGACGGCAACCGGGTGACCCTCGCCTCCGGCGCAACGGCGGGGCTGCGACCGGGGGATGAACTCGATCTGTACCGCAGCCAGCGGTACTTTGATTCATTGGACGGTACGCCCGAACTGTCAGATACCGGGGTGACGCTGACACTGGACAACGTGCATCCGGATTTCAGTAACGGACGAATCCCCACGGAAGGTGGCCTGATCAACGTTCAGCGCGATGACCTGGCCATTATCTGGTAAGTCTCAGGCGGCCTCGGCCGCCGCAATATCCCGGATCTTGCCGACCATGGCCCGCAGGCCGTTGCCCCGGGTCGGGGAAATATGGCGGAACAGATCCAGCTGCTCGAACAGCTCATCGATATCGGTGGCCAGCAGCTCTCGAGGCGTCTTGCCGTTCAGGGCCACCAGAATTATGGCGGCCAGGCCGCGCACAATCATGGCATCGGAATCGATCAGCAGGAACAGTTTGCCGCTGTCCTCATCGTAACGATGAATCAGCCATACCTGGCTCTGACAGCCGTGGACGTAGTTTTCTTCAACTCGCTCATCATCGGGAAAACCTGGCAGTTGCTTGCCCAGGTCGATGATGTAGGCGTAGCGTTCTTCCCAGTCGTCCAGAAACTCAAACGCATCCAGAACGTCTTCAAGGGTGGTGTCTTTGCCCAGGGGATTGTTCAGAAATTGTTCCTTGCTGGCGGTCATAGCATTCCCAGTTCAAGTTTGGCTTCGTCGGTGAGCATATCGTTGTTCCAGGGCGGATCAAAGGTCAGCTCAACGGTAACCTTGTCCACATTAGGTACATGCTCCACCTTGCGCTTCACATCGTCGGTGATTACCGGCCCCATGCCGCAGCCAGCCGCGGTCAGGGTCATTTTGATGTAAACGTGATTGCCGTCTTCTGTGCCGTTCTCAATCCGGCATTCGTAAATCAGACCCAGGTTGACTACGTCCACCGGGATTTCCGGGTCGTAGCAGTTACGCAGCGCTTCCCATACCTGGTTTTCGTTGATGGTGCCGTCTTCCGGGGTCTCGAAGCTGCTTTCCAGCGGCTGCTTGCCCAGGGCATCGGCGTCGTGGCCTTCAATGCGGGCAAGATTGCCGTTGACCGCCACGGTGAAACTACCGCCGAGGGATTGGGTAATGGTCACAAAGGTGTCTGACGGAATCATGATTTCCGTTCCGGCAGGTACCAGGCGGGCTTCCACTTCGCGTTTGGTCAGGACGACTTCGCGTTCTTGCATGTTTGATCAGTCCTATCTTTGTGCTTTACGCCACCGTGAAGCTTTCACCACAGCCGCACTCAGCGGTGGCGTTGGGGTTGCGGAAGCGGAACAGGGAGTTCACACCCTCGGTGACAAAGTCGATTTCGATGCCGTTCACCAGTGGCAGGTGTTCCTGCTTTACGAACACATCCACGCCGTCGATGGTAAAAATACGGTCATCGGATTCCGGTGTTTCTACCCACTGGGTTTCGTACTTGAAACCGGAACAGCCACTTTTTTTGATGGCCAGGCGAATGCCTTTGGCTTCCGGTTTCTTGTCCAGTTGTTTGCGAACGTGTTTGACCGCCGTCGGGGTCATGGTCACGTTCACATCGCTTGGGGTGAAGACTTCGGCTGTCATGTTTCCACCTCCTCAGGCAAACAGGCGCTGGATCTTTTGCAGGCCGGTAAACAGTTTCTCGACCTCTTCCAGCGTATTGTAGAACGCAAACGAAGCCCGGGCTGTACCGGGTACTCCGTAGAAATCCATCAATGGCATGGCGCAATGGTGGCCGGTGCGGATGGCGATGCCTTGCTGGTCCAGCAGGGTGCCGATGTCGCTTGGGTGCAGGCCGGCAATCTTGAACGACATCACCGGTACCTTCTTGGCGGCGGTACCGATGATCTCCATGCCTGGCACGGTTTCGACCAATTCATTGGCCCGGCGCAGCAAGGCATCCTCTGCTGCTTCCATGGCCTTTCGGTTCAGCGAGTTCAGATAATCGATGGCGGCGCCCAGGCCCACTGCTTCGGCAATAGCCGGGGTTCCGGCCTCGAATTTGTAGGGCAACACATTCCAGGTGGTTCGCTCGAACGATACCCGCTCAATCATTTCGCCACCGCCCTGATAAGGCGGCATTTCTTCCAGCAGTTCGGCTCGGCCATAAAGTACGCCAATGCCCGTGGGCCCGAACAGCTTGTGGGAAGAGAATGCATAGAAATCACAGCCCAGAGCCTGAACGTCCGGCTGGAAGTGGGGCACCGCCTGGGCGCCATCCACCAGGGTCAGTACCCCCTGTTTTTTCGCCTGTTCGATCAGGGGCGCTATTGGGTTGACGGTGCCCAGCGCGTTGGATACGTGGGTGATCGCCAGCACCCGGGTGCGCTCGTTCAGCAGGCTGTTGAACGAATCCAGGTCCAGCTCGCCTTGCGGTGTCACCTGGATGGGCACAACCCTGGCGCCGGTGCGCTCGGCCACCATCTGCCAGGGCACAATGTTGGCGTGGTGTTCCATGTGGCTGACCAGAATCTCATCGCCGGCTTTCAGGCGCGGGGCCAGGCCATTGGCCACCAGGTTGATGGCTTCCGTGGTGCCTCGGGTCCAGATGATTTCTCGGGTGCTGGAAGCGTTCAGAAATTGGCGCACGGTTTCCCGGGCGCCTTCAAACGCAGCCGTCGCACGATCACCCAGGGTATGGGCGCCACGGTGCACATTGGAGTGCATCTCGCGGTAATAGCGATCCATGGCATCCAGTACAGACTGTGGCTTTTGCGCCGACGCGCCGTTGTCCAGATACACCAGCGGCTTCCCGTTGATCTCCTGATTGAGAATCGGGAAGTCACGGCGAATGGCTTGCACATCAAACACCATTGACTGGGTGTTGTTTGCCATGGACAGATCAGTCATGCCCCTCAGGCCTCCTGAAAGGTTTGCTCAAAGAAATCACTTAACCGCGCCTGGGCGGTTTCACGCACGGCTTCCACTGGAATCTGTTGCACCAGTTCGTTAATGAACGCCATGGTGAGCAGAACATTGGCCTGCCGGCGGCCGATCCCGCGCGATACCAGGTAGAACACGGAAGTCTCGTCCAGCTGACCGATGGTGGCGCCGTGCGCACACTTCACATCGTCGGCGTAGATTTCCAGTTCCGGTTTGGTGTCAATCTCTGCTCCGTTGGACAGCAGCAGGTTCTTGTTGTTCATATCCGCATTGGATTTCTGGGCGTCCTGGTGGATATGAATCCGGCCGTTGAACACGGCATGGGACTGGTCGGCTGCAATATTGCGATAGGTCTCTTCGCTGTTGCAGTGGGCCGCGACATGGTCAATAGACGTGTGGTTGTCGTAGTGCTGTTTGCCCTGGGTAACCACCACGCCATTGAGCTTGGTTTCCGCACCTTCGCCTTCAAGCCGCACCTGCAGATCGTGCCGGCGCAGGGGGCCGCCAAAACCAACGCAATGGCTCTCGAAGCGCGAGCTGCGTTGTTGCAGTACCCCGGTAGCGCCAATGTGCTGAACATTCTCGCCTTCCATGTTCAGGCGGATGCTGGTGACGTTGGCGCCATCGGCCAGATTGAATTCGGTTACTGTGCTGACCAAGGCGGATGCTTCACCACTGGAGGTGTACTCCTCTACCAGGGTCAGCTGGCTGTTGGCGCCGGCTTCCACGTAGATACGTGGATAGGCGGAGCCGCTGGCGTCAGCGCTGGTTTCATGGATGATGAATAGCGGCTGATCCAGCACCGCGCCGGGTTTCAGGCGAATGAACAGGCCATCTTCGAAGCGCGCCCCGTTCAGGCGGGCAAACTGAGCCTGATCGTGATTCAGGGTGCTGCCGAGCTTTGCAGACAGGGCTTCAGCTTCGTCGTTAGCCAGATCGTTGAAGCTCAGGATCTCGATACCGTCGAGATCCGGATACTCGCTGGCTTCAGGAATCATCACGCCGTTGATGAAAACCACTTTGTAGCCGGGCACAGCAAGACTGTTGCCGGTCTTGCCTTCGGCCGGTAGGGAAATGGCCATATCGTCGGCCAGCTTCAGGTACTTGCTGGAGTACTTCCAGTTCTCGGTCTTGCGAGTAGGCAGCGGCATATCCACCAGCGCGCTGGCCCGCTCCTTGCGCAGCGCCAGCAACGGCTCCGGCAGGGATTCCCCGGCCGGGTGCAGGAAGGCACTGGAAAGCATGGGTACAGATTTCATTCCACGGCCTCCTGATCAGTTGCTGGTGTCGTCGTCTTTAATGCCCAGCCAGCCGTAACCTTTTTCTTCCAGTTCCAGGGCCAGTTCACGACCGCCCGACTTGATGATCTTGCCACCAGCCAGTACGTGCACATAATCCGGAACAATGTGGTTCAGCAGGCGCTGGTAGTGAGTGACCATCAGAATGGCGCGGTCTTCCGAGCGCAGAGCATTCACGCCATCGGAAACCACTTTCAGGGCGTCGATGTCCAGGCCGGAATCGGTTTCATCCAGAATGGCCAGTTTCGGCTGCAGCAGCAGGGCCTGCATGATCTCGTTACGTTTCTTCTCGCCACCGGAGAAGCCTTCGTTCACGCCGCGTTTCAGGAAGGCCGGGTCCAGGTCTACCTGTTTGGAGACTTCCTTGGCCAGCTTCATGAACTCAGCAGCGTTCATCTCATCCTGGCCCTTGTGCTTGCGCATGGCGTTGACGGCGGTGCGCAGGAACTGCAGGTTGCTCACGCCCGGGATTTCCACCGGGTACTGGAAGGCCAGGAAGATGCCTTCGCGGGCGCGTTCTTCGGTTTCCAGATCCAGGAGGTTGTCTCCGTTCAGGGTGACTTCGCCCTCGGTGACTTCAAATGCGTCGTTGCCTGCCAGAACCTGTGACAGGGTACTCTTACCGGAACCGTTCGGGCCCATGATGGCGTGAACTTCCCCGGCCTTGATCTCCAGGTTAATGCCCTTGAGGATTTCTTTGCCCTCAACGGAAGCGTGCAGGTTTTTGATACTCAGCATTTGCAGATGTCTCTCTATATCCTGAATTTCGATCTATAAATTCGTACCCTTCGATGCCCCCAATAACGTTCGGGACAGTGAGCGGGGGAGCTTTCCGGGATCGTCAAAATCAGGGATGATTTTGTCGAGCGTACAGGGATGTATTTACAGCGTATCCCGGAAAGCTCCCCCGCTCGCTGGCCTCCTCCGAGGCCAGCGGGGCATAGCGTTTAACCAACGGACCCTTCAAGGCTGACTTCCAGCAGCTTGCCAGCTTCAACCGCAAACTCCATCGGCAGCTCCTTGAACACCTCCTTACAGAAGCCGTTCACAATCATGGACACTGCCTGCTCCGGGTCGATACCGCGCTGGCGGCACAGGAACATTTGCTCGTCGCTGACCTTGGAAGTGGTCGCCTCGTGTTCCACGATCGCCGACTTGTTCTTGCTCTCGATATACGGGAAGGTGTGCGCGCCGCAGCGGTCGCCGATCAGCAGCGAATCACACTGGGTAAAGTTACGCGCGCCCTCTGCGCCCGGGCCGAATTTCACCAGGCCACGGTAGGCGTTGGAGCTCTTGCCGGCGGAAATGCCCTTGGAGATGATGGTGCTCCGGGTATTCTTGCCCAGATGGATCATCTTGGTGCCAGTGTCCGCCTGCTGGAAGTTGTGGGTCAGCGCAACAGAGTAGAATTCGCCAACACTGTTCTCACCGCGCAGCACACAACTCGGGTACTTCCAGGTGACGGCGGAGCCGGTTTCAACCTGGGTCCAGGAAATCTTGGAGTTCTTGCCGATGCAGGCGCCACGCTTGGTCACGAAGTTATAGATACCACCCTTGCCGTTTTCATCGCCCGGGTACCAGTTCTGTACGGTGGAGTATTTGATCTGGGCATCGTCCAGAGCCACAAGCTCAACCACGGCCGCGTGCAGCTGGTTCTCGTCGCGCATCGGTGCGGTACAGCCTTCCAGGTAGCTCACGTAGCTGCCTTCGTCGGCGATAATCAGGGTGCGTTCGAACTGGCCGGTGTTGGCGGCGTTGATGCGGAAGTAGGTGGACAGCTCCATAGGGCAACGCACACCCTTGGGCACGTACACAAAGGTGCCGTCAGAAAACACCGCCGAATTCAGGCCCGCAAAGAAGTTGTCGCCGTGGGGAACCACGGTGCCCAGGTATTTCTGGACCAGTTCGGGGTAATCACGAACGGCTTCGGAAATCGAACAGAAGATCACGCCGGCTTTGGCCAGAGGCTCTTTGAAGGTGGTCGCCACGGAGACGGAATCAAAGACTGCATCCACGGCAACGCCGGCCAGTTTTTCGCGCTCGTGCAGGGGAATGCCTAATTTTTCGTAGGTTTTCAGCAGCTCCGGATCCACTTCATCCAGGCTTTGTGGCATATCCTCTTTGCGCTTGGGCGCGGAATAGTAGGAAATCGAGTTGTAGTCGACTTTCGGGTAGCCGACATGAGCCCAGTCTGGCTCTTCCATTTCCAGCCAGCGACGATAGGCTTTGAGGCGCCACTCCAGCATCCATTCCGGCTCTTTCTTGATGGCGGAAAGGCGGGCAATGACGTCTTCGTTCAGGCCGGGTTCGAACGTGTCGGCTTCGATTTCTGTCACAAAACCGTGTTCGTATTCCCGTTTGATCAGCTCTTTCACCTCGTTGTCGGTGGTCGCCATGATCGTCGCTCCGTAATTCTCTCATCCAGGGCTTGCGCCCTTTGTGTCATCGGCAGCCCTTGGGCTGGCGGATGGGTGTATTCGGTTTGCTGATGTCGCAGTGGTCGCTCTCTCCGTGAGTACGCCCTGCAATCGGTTTTTGGATGACGGGAAGGGCTGCTGGCCGGTTTCCCGTTGCTTCTGGCGAGCGATTATACAATACCAGAGTAAAATAGTCAGGTATTAAATCGGTTGTGTAGGGATTATACCTTAATCGGCCTTTGGGGCACTAAGGGGGCGTACAGATTGCCCCCTCGAGTTTAACGGCCGGCGTTTTCGGGAAAAATCTTGGTCAGATAGGTGAAGTCCAGTTTTTCCGGCACGTTCGCGGGTTTAGGAATTTTGACGATGTGGCCGCTGCCTGGTGCGCACTCCATGGCCTCGCCGTGGCGGTTTTCCATGGTGTTGGCAGAGAATCGCAGGTTGCCGGCCGGGGTGATGAGCTCCAGCTGGTCGCCGGGGGCGAATTTATTTTTTACGTCGATGGTGAGCCACCGCTCATCCGCGTCGGCAATGGTGCCTACCACCTGCTGGGTGCCGAGATACGAGGAGCCCTGTTCGTAGGTCTGGTATTCCTGGGGCACGTGCCGGCGTAGGAAGCCTTCGGTGTAGCCGCGGTTCGATAGGGCTTCGAGTTCGTCCATCATGTGCATGTCGAAGGGTTTGCCGGCGAGAGCGTCGTCGATGGCTTTCCGGTATACCTGGGTGGTGCGGGCTACGTAGTAGGTGCTTTTGGTGCGACCTTCGATTTTCAGGGAGTGGACGCCCATCTTGACCAGTTCCGCCACGTGCTGGACGGCGCGCAGGTCTTTGGAGTTCATGATGTAGGTGCCGTGTTCGTCTTCGTAGGCCGGGATGAAGCCGCCGGGGCGATTGGGTTCTTCCAGCAGGATTTCTTTGGGCTCGCAGGTTTCCACCGCATCTGCAGAGGTGGCGATCAGATCGCCAGTCTGGTCATGGCTGTGCTGGACTTCTTTATAGTTCCAGCGGCAGGCGTTGGTGCAGGCGCCCTGGTTGGCGTCTCGATGGTTCATGTAGCCAGACAGCAAGCAGCGGCCGGAGTAGGCCATGCACAGGGCGCCGTGTACAAACACTTCCAGTTCCATCGCGGGGACTTTTTCGCGGATTTCGCGGATTTCCTCCAGGCCCAGTTCCCGGGACAGGATCACTCGGCTGATGCCCTGGCGGCGCCAGAATTCCACGGTGGCCCAGTTGACAGCGTTGGCCTGAACCGACAGGTGGATGGGCTGATCCGGCCATTTCTCCCTTACCAGCATGATGAGGCCGGGGTCAGACATGATCAGGGCGTCGGGTTTCTGTTCAATGACCGGCTCCAGGTCTCTCAGGTAGCTGCGCACTTTATTGTTATGGGGTGCAATGTTGGAGACCAGATAGAACTGTTTTCCCAGTTCGTGTGCTCGTTCAATGCCGGCGCCCAGGGCTGCAACGTCTTTGAAACTGTTGTTCCTTACTCTCAGCGAATATCTCGGCTGGCCGGCGTAGACGGCGTCTGCGCCATAGGCGAAGGCAGTTTCAAGGTGTTCGGGGGTGCCGGCGGGAGCAAGCAGTTCCGGGGTGGTCATGGTGTCTCCGGGTATCAACTGAAAAGCGGATGGATGCAGGTAGGGCATTCTGAAAGCGGGCATTGTGCCGCAAATAATCCACTGCGCCATTGATCTTGCTCAAAGGTCGTATTGATTGATTTCGGCTAACATGTGTACGCTGATGGAGTTGGCAGTTTGGGCCAGGACGATAGGCAGGAGGAACCAGCATGGCATCAGAGCCATTAAGGCCTGAAAATTCAAAGCGTTCGCTGAGTATGAGGGTCAGCAAGCTGATCCGGATTCAGTTGGAGCGAGGGAAAGTAGGTGTTGAGACGGTGGCCGGGCAGTTGAATATGAGCCGGTATACGTTGCACAAGAAGTTGCGCCAGGAGGGGCTGACGTTTGCGGCTCTGCTGGAGCAGGTTCGCCGGGAGCAGGCGATCACCTATATGAAAGATAAATCCAAGCCGCTGGTGGAAATTGCCGAGCAGCTCGGATTTTCGGAATTGAGCGCCTTCAGCCGGGCGTTCAAGCGCTGGATGGGAACGCCGCCGGCTGAATACCGCTCGCTTCGCTTGTCCTGATCAGACTTTCTTGAAGATCAGGGTGGCGTTGGTGCCGCCAAAGCCGAAGCTGTTGCTCATTACCAGGTTCAGATTCTGGTTGTCCATGCGTTCACGCACGATCGGGTAGCCTTCGGCGCCTTCGTCCAGGGTCTGGATGTTGGCGGACGGGGCAATAAAGCTCTCCCGCTGCATGATCAGGCTGTAAATGGCCTCATGTACGCCTGCGGCACCCAGTGCGTGGCCACACAGAGGTTTGGTGGAGCTCAGTGGCGGGATCTTGTCGCCAAAGGTTTCCTTGAGCGCTTTCAGTTCGGTTACATCACCTGCCGGCGTGCTGGTGCCGTGGGTGTTGATGTAGTTGATCTCGCCGTCGATGTTGGCCATGGCCTGCTTCATGCATCGAATGGCGCCTTCACCGCTGGGTGCAACCATGTCAGCGCCGTCGGAGGTGGCGCCAAAGCCGACCAGTTCCGCCAGAATGGTGGCACCGCGGGCTTCTGCGTGTTCCAGGGATTCCAGTATCAGCGTACCGCCGCCACCGGAAATCACGAAACCGTCACGGTCGGCGTCATAGGTGCGCGAGGCCTGTTCCGGCGTGTCGTTGTACTTGGTGGACAATGCGCCCATGGCGTCGAACATCAGGCTCAGGGTCCAGTGGATGTCTTCCCCGCCGCCGGCCAGCATTACGTCCTGGCGGCCGAGGGCGATCTGATCGGCGGCGTGCCCGATGCAGTGGGCGCTGGTGGCGCAGGCAGAAGTGATGCCGTAGTTGATGCCGGTAATGCCAAAGGCGGTGGTGATGGATGCGTTGATGGCGCTACCCATGGTGCGGGGTACCCGGTACGGGCCCACCCGGCGAAGGCCTTTGTCGCGGTGAGTGTCGATGGCATCCAGCAGTTCGACGGTGGAAGCACCACCAGTACCAAATACGGCGCCGGTGGTGTTTGCACGCAGCTGTTCGTCGGTCAGGCCAGCCTGCTCAATGGCCTCTTTGGCGGCCAGGTAGCAGTAGCCGGCGGCCGGGCTCATAAAGCGCCAGATCTTGCGGTCGATCAGTTCTGACAGGTTCAGGTCGATCTTGCCGGCGACGTGGCTGCGCAGGCCGTTGTCCCGGGCTTCTTCGCTGAAGGCAATGCCAGAACGGGATTCGCGAAGTGACTGGGCCACTTCTTTCTGGTTGGTTCCAAGGCTGGAGACGATCCCCATGCCGGTAACTACAACGCGACGCATTGTGCTAACTCCTAAAAGTCATCAGTCGATGTGAACAGGCCGACCCGAAGGTCTTTGGCGGTGTAGATTTCCCGCCCGTCCACTTCCATACGGGCATCTGCGATGGCCATGGTCAGTTTGCGGCGAATCAACCGCTTGATATCCAGATAGTAGGTGACCTTTTTGTTTTCCGGCAAAACCTGTCCGAAAAACTTCACCTCTCCGGCCCCCAGGGCACGCCCCTTGCCTTCACCGCCACTCCAGGCCAGGAAGAAGCCAACCAGCTGCCACATGGCATCCAGGCCGAGGCAGCCGGGCATTACCGGGTCGCCCTCAAAATGCACTTTGAAAAACCAGAGATCCGGGTTGATATCCAGTTCCGCCACCAGGCTGCCTTTGCCATATTCGCCGTCATCGGCTCCGATGTGGGTAATACGGTCGACCATCAGCATTTCGTCGATGGGCAGGCGCATGGCGCCCGGGAACAGCTGGCCGTGGCCGCAGCGGATCAGGTCTTCTTTGTCAAAGTGATCAGGATACATGTTGCCTGTGTCTCTGTTGCAAAATGATTTCTTCTACTTTAGCGCCTGTTCTGGGAACGGCTATTGACCTTTAGTGGATGATTGCCGCCCAGAAGTTCCCCGGACCCGCAGCCAGAGCCGGTTGATGGTCATCAAGGCTAATTTTTGTCCGGTTTGATACTTTCGTCGAATCTGTGAAGTTCGCCATATTTGGGAGGGCCTATGTCTGCGGATGAGGAATTCATCGATGGACAAATCCGGTTCGAGGCGGGTCGGGTATTGGTACACCTGGAACGGTTGCTGGAACATCCTCCGGAGGCTGTCTGGAATATGCTGACCGATTCGGTGCATTTGGCCAACTGGTTGGCTGCCGGGTCTCTGGAGGCTCGTGAAGGTGGCCGGGTTCAGCTGGATTTTGGCAACAGTGGCATGCCAATCGACTGTACCATTACCGCCTGCCGGCCTCACCGGCTGTTGTCCTACTCCTGGAGTTCCGGCGATGCCCCCGAGCGGCCGCTGACCTGGGAATTGCTGCGGGAAGGAGTCTGTACCCGGCTTTGCCTGACGCTGTCGTTACCGGACGATGAGGTGGTGCCCATTGCCTGCGCCGGCTGGGATGCCCATCTGGAAATGCTGATGGCGGCACTGGAAGGTATCAGCATTCACTTTCCGGCTGCCCGGTTCCGTGCGGCGCGCTCCCATTTTGAAAAGCTGCTAAAAGAGAAGCTGGCGGCTTAAAATCCTGTCGCTGAAAACAGAAAGGCCGGCTCGGTTACGCCCCGAGCCGGCCTTTTGTATCTGCAACCGGATCAGCCTTCGCGCCCGTCGGGCCGGGGGCTGGCCAGAATGCCAGTGTAACGTACGAGAAACAGGCCATAGGCCAGTATCCACAGCAGGGTGCTGGTGCCAATGCCGGGGTGCCAGGGTATCAGGTTCAAGGCAGTCAACACTCGAACAACCGCAGCCAGTTGTATGGCTACAAACGCGAGAACCATGCCCTTTGGCAGCACCAGAGGGCGGCCGGTGTGGCCCAGTGACACGCGAGCAATCACGCCCAGAATCAGGCAGCCGATGGCGCCGGTACCGGCGGCATGGCTCCAGGCATTGGTTGGCCATCCGGCCACCAAAGAGCCTGCCAGCAGGATCAGTGCAACCGGCACCCAGAGAATGGACAGGTGCAGAATCCAGAGCAAGGGATCTTTGCGCACCAGCCAGCCTTTCCAGTTATACAGGCGCACCAGCATCAACGATGCAGCAACCACAGCAATGACGGCGGTGACGGTTTGCCAGCCCGTCACCAGGGATGCCATCAGCAGGATCATGGAGAACAGTGCCGCCATATCCAGTGCCGGAATCATCTTGACTGCCTCGGCATTGCCGCCTCGTTGGCGAAGCCATCCGGCTGAGAACGCAGGGGTAATCCGGCCTCCGATGATGCTGATCAGCGCCATGGCCATGATCAGTGCTCCGTAGCTGAACGCCATATCCAGGCGGGTAACAAAGCCGATCTGCATCAGCCAGAGCAGTCCGAGGACAAGCAGAATCATCAGCTGCCGCTTCTGACGGGCCTTCCACACTCGCCAGCCGGCATCGATCATCACCAGGGGCAGGAACGCCAGATTTACGCCCTGTACCAGCCAGTCCGGCAGGTTGCCGCCAAAGGCCAGCAACAGGCGACCGGCCAGCCAGACGCCCCAGAGACCTGCAAGCAGTGCACCGTGGGTTCGGTTGGTCTGAGTCCAGACGCACACGGCGGTGAGCAGAAAGCCTGCGATGGCGGCAGACAAAAAGCCGAACAGCATTTCATGCTGGTGCCAGAACAGGGCGGGCAGGGCCAGTGGCAGTTGAACCACGCCGGTGACTTCCAAGACCCATACCGGGATGGCAACAATGGCCAGTACCGTCATGGACAGGAAAAAAATCCGGAAAGGATAGGAAAAGAGTTGGCTGAGGCTGGCAGACGCCCGTTCAGGGGAAGTCGGTATGGCCTGCATAGATGTCTCCCACATACATGTATTCTGAGTATATGTTAAACCTTCGCGCCTGTATTAACCATACCTGCTTGGGGGTAGTTTGCGTACAATGGCCGCAACCCGTTTGTTAACAAAGGAACTTCCATGACGTCGTACATGATCCTGAAGCACCTGCACATGACCACCGCCTACCTGACCATCACGCTGTTTGCCCTGCGGCTACTGCTTGATGCGGTCGGGCGACCAGGCTGGCGCCAGACGCCGCTACGGTTCATTCCCCACATCAATGACACCATCCTTCTGGTCGCGGCCATTGCGCTGGTGTTTGTGGCCGGTTATGCCTCTGCCATGCCCGGTTGGCTGATCACCAAGATCGTGTTGTTGTTCGGTTACATCATTGCCGGGGTGTTTGCGCTGAAAACCACTGTGGGCAAGCACGCACGCATTGTGGCGGCGGTACTTGCCCTGGTGCAGGTGACGGCTATTTTCCATCTGGCCATGGCCAAGCCATTCTGAATCAGCGTTTCTCGCTGACCTGCTTCGTCAGTTCCTGCAGCTGTTCCTGTACAGCCCGGAGCTGACGGGCAATCTCATCCCGCTCATCGTGGGCCTTCTGGGCCTGTTTGGCGTTCTGCTCCTCGCTCATTACCTCCAATATCGCCCCGATCATCATGTTCAGGAACACAAAGGCCGTCAGGAAGATAAAGGTCAGGTAGTACAACCAGCTCATGGGATAGTCTTCCATGGTGGCATACATCACGTCGGTCCAGTCCTCAAAGGTGGCAACCCGGAACAGCGTGAGCATGGCGATGGCGACATCACCCCAAAGCGTTTCGTCGACGCTGGCAAAGAACATGGAACCCATGGCAGCGTAGATGTAGAAGATGATGAACATCAGCAGGGCAATGTAGCCCATGCGTGGAATGGCTTTCAGTAACGAGTTGATCAGAAAGCGCAGCTCGGGCACCACTGATACCAGTCGAAGCACCCGGAATACCCGCAGTAAACGGCCCAGCAGCACCGCCTCGGAATTGTCCAGAGGGATCAGGCTGCCGATCACCACGATGGTGTCGAACAGGTTCCAGCCATCCATGAGAAAGCGCCGTTTGAGGGGGCAGGCGGCGAACCGGAACAGGATTTCCACCAGAAAGAACAGGGTAATGGCGTTGTCCATCACCGACAGGCTCTGTTCCACCAGAGGTGGCAGATCATAGGTTTTGGCGCCGATGGTCAGGGCAGACAGAATAATGATGGCGATAACAACAGTCTGAAACACCTTGCTCGATTCAATGCGCTTGAGCTGGGCAAAACTGCTGGCGGGATTCATGTCCATGGACATCTCGTCGGCTCCGGGAGAATTGAAACGCGGCAATTCTAAAGCTCCGGAGCCGGCGGTGGTAGGCCTGTGATCTGAGTTTAATCGACCAGGTGGAGGATTTGCTGCCACTCGGCATCGCTGACCGGCATGACCGAGAGTCGGCTGCCTCTGCGTACCAGAGCCAGTTCACTGAGCTCCGGCATGGCTTTGAGTGTGTCCAGGGAGATCAATGCCGGCAGTTTCCGTTCAAACTGCAGGTCGACCGCTTGCCAACGAGGCTTCTCCGCAGTGCTTTTCGGGTCGTAGTAGGGAGACTCCGGGTTGAACTGGCTCGGGTCCGGGTAGGCGCACTTCACCACGCGAACAATACCGGCAATGCCTATGCGCTTGCAGCTGGAGTGATAGATAAAGACCAGATCTCCCACCTGCATCTTTGCCAGGAAGTTGCGGGCCTGGTAATTGCGCACACCATCCCAGGGAATAACACCCTCAGGCTGACGGGCAAAATCATCAATGCCGCATTCAGAGGGTTCGGTTTTAACCAGCCATTTTGCCACCATCGCGACTCCACTCGATCATTGTCGGGCCAGTATACAAAAAAGCCCCGCAGGCGGGGCATAAAGCACGAAACGGTGGCCGGGGCATTTACCCGTGTTGGTCGGAGTTCCGCATGGCGGCATCTGCTACCGGATGACGGTTCATGGGATAGAACAACTGCGGGGAGGCCAGTTCCGGCAGATCGGTCTGCTCGGTCTGGGCCGCCCATTCCACCCGTTCCGCCTTGCGGATGGCGTAGTGCATCCAGGCCAGGGCTGCCGCCACAATGGCGAACATCAGCATGAAGCAGCTTTGCCAGATGCCGGTTATGTCGTTCAGCACGCCGAAGGTAAGCGGCAGAATGAAACCACCTATGCCCCCGATCATTCCTACCACGCCGCCGACGGCCCCCACATGCATCGGGTAATACACCGGAATGTGTTTGTAGACGGCCGCCTTACCGAGCGACATGAAAAAACCGAGGATAAAGGTGAGCACCATGAACATGGGCAGGCTCATGGCCAGCGTGAAATGGATATCCCCTTCGATGCCATGTACCACATAGCGGGTTGGTGGATAGCTCAGCAGGAAGGTACAGACTGCTGAGGCAATAAACGTCCAGTACATCACGCGTCTGGCGCCGTAGCGGTCCGACAGCCAGCCCCCGAGGACGCGGAACAGGGATGCCGGGATGGTATAGAGCGCGGCGATCATGCCGGCGGTTTTGATGTCCAGGCCATAAACGCCGATCAGGTAATGGGGTAGCCAGAGGGCCAGGGCAACAAAGGCGCCGAACACAAAAAAATAGTACAGGGCAAAGCGCCACACCCGAAGTTCCCGGAGCGGTGCCATCTGTTCGGCAAACGATTTCTGTTCGGCGCTGCGGCGTTGTTCGGCCAGCGGGTCGGTTTTTGCCAGTAACAGGAAGGCAATGCCCATGATGGCCAGCACCGTGGCGTATATCTGCGCGGTTTTCTCCCAGCCGAAGGCTACCAGCAAAAACGGGGCGCCGAAGTTGGTCACAGCAGAACCGACGTTGCCGGCGCCGAAAATCCCCAGTGCGGTGCCCTGTTTAGCCGGTTCAAACCAGGCCGCAGTATAGGCCACCCCGACAATGAAAGCGCCGCCGGCCAGGCCCACCCCGAGGGCCCCGACCAGCATCATGGCGTAGGTTGTAGCAAAGGTCAGCAGATACACGCAGGCCGACGTGGTCAGCATCAGGATGCCGAACACCCAGCGCCCGCCATAACGGTCGGTCCAGATGCCCAGGAATAAACGGCTGATGGAGCCGGTAAGAATCGGCGTGGCCATCAGCAAGCCCAGTTGGGTATCGGACAGCGCCAACTCTTCACTGATGCGAATGCCGATGATGGAAAAGATGGTCCAGACGGCAAAACACAGGGTGAAGGCGAAGGTCGAAAGGCCCAGCGCCCGATATTGCTGAGCTTTTGCGGGCGTGCTCGTCATGGTCTCTCCTGGCCAGATAACTCTCCTCTGAAACCATACCAAAAAGCCGGATTTCTGGGCCGACGCATTAGAGGTACCTCCTGCTGGGTGCAAAGGGGGTAGGTCAATGGTCACTATCCCGGGAAAGGTGATATTCCGGGGCTTTCTCTGGTGGGGTACGCGAGTTCAGGCTTGATCAAGATCAATTATGGCAGCTGGGTGCTATGGGGTAATGCTGACTGATATCAACTCGAATGCCTCCGTCTTGGGGGGTGTGATACCGGGAGAACCCCATGAACATCATGATTGCCTACGACGGTTCCCGAAACGCGAAACTGGCGCTGGCCCAGACCATCACCATGTTTCGGCGGCTGGAGCCAAAAATCACGCTGGTTGCGGTGGCAGAAAACCCCCGCGACATCACCTCTGGTAATGAAGACCTGTTTCAGGAAGAAGTGAGCGAGCTGAAACAGCATCTGAAAGATGCGCTGGAAGTGTGCGAAAGCGAGCAGGTGAGTGCTGAAAGCCTGATGCTTGAAGGCGACGCCCGCAAGAGCCTGTTGTTTGCGGCCGAGAAAAAGGTACGGCCAGACATGCTGGTCATCGCACGCCACAGTCATGAGCCCGATGGCGGCTTCATTGCCCGATCACTGACCTATTTCGTGGACGAACTGGATTACATGACCTTCGGCAGCGTCAGCTCCTTCCTGGCGCGCCGGATCCAATGCCCACTTCTGATTCTGCCCAGTCGTTGATGGCCGGGATTACCTGTTTCCATTGTCTTAGCCCCGGGAGGCTGAAATGAAAGTCGCTGACGTATTCCGCGTCCGCAATCCTGAAATCAGGGCACTACACCTGACCTGGATTGCCTTCTTTATTACATTCTATGTCTGGTTCAACATGGCGCCACTGGCGTCCAGCATGCTCAAAAGCGTGGACTGGTTGACCAAGGACGACCTGCGCCTGTTTGCCATCTGTAACGTGGCGCTGACGATTCCTGCCCGCATCATCGTGGGTATGGCGCTGGACCGCTTCGGACCGCGGCGGGTATTTTCGGTGCTGATGGTGGTGATGGCCATACCGGCACTGGTGTTTGCTTTCGGTAACACCATGTCTCAGTTGCTGGTCAGTCGCCTGGTGCTGAGCTCCATCGGTGCCAGCTTTGTGGTTGGTATCCATATGACGGCCATGTGGTTCAAGCCGAAGGACATAGGCTTTGCAGAGGGCTTTTATGCGGGCTGGGGCAACTTTGGTTCTGCTGCGGCGGCCATGTCACTGCCAACCATTGCCATTACCATGTACGGCGGTGAAGACGGCTGGCGTTGGGCCATCGCCCAGAGCGCCATCGTGATGGCGGCATACGGCGTCTACTACTGGTTCGCGATTACCGACGGCCCTGCTGGTACCGTGCATCGTAAACCCCGTAAGGCCGTGGCACTGGAAGTCAGCACCTGGGGTGATATGGCCAAGCTGATCCTGTGGACCATTCCTTTGGTCGGGGTATTGGCTATTCTGGTGTGGCGTATCCAGAACATGGGGTACCTGTCTGCCACCGGGGCCGCTATCTGCTACGCGGTAATCTTCGCCATTGTCTGCTATCAGATTGTTCAGATACTGCGGGTAAACGTACCCATCCTGAAGAAAGGCGTGCCTGAGGACGACAAATACCCGTTCAACAGTGTGGCTGCCCTGAACAGCACCTATTTCGCCAACTTCGGCGCGGAACTCGCCGTGGTCTCCATGCTGCCGATGTTTTTCGAAGAGACCTGGAGTCTGAGCGCAACGGCAGCGGGGCTGATTGCGGCTTCTTTCGCCTTCGTGAACTTGATGGCGCGTCCGATGGGCGGCCTGGTATCTGACCGCATGGGGAACCGCCGCTTCGTGATGCTCAGCTACATGTTCGGTATTGCGGTAGGCTTCGGACTGATGGGCCTGCTGGATTCCAACTGGCCGCTGATCGTGGCTGTGGCAATCACTGTGTTCACATCCTTCTTCGTACAGGGGGCAGAAGGCGCCACCTTTGGCATCATCCCATCTATCAAGCGCCGGTTAACCGGTCAGATATCCGGTATGGCAGGGGCTTATGGCAACGTCGGTGCGGTGGTCTACCTGACCATCTTCACCTTCGTTACCCCGACCCAGTTCTTCTTCATCATTGCCGCTGGAGCCTTTGTTAGCTGGATACTGTGCATTATGTGGCTGAAGGAACCCGAGAGCGGCTTCTCTGAGGAATACCACGTGTCTTCTGTCGATCTGCAGATCGAAGAAGAGGAGCGCCAACGGTTGGCGGGCCAGACTGCACGGTAAAAACGTTCCCGCCACACCGGGAGCTGTGACAACCCGCCGCGGAGCAATCCCGGCGGGTTTTTTGTATGCTCGGAGGAAAGTGGTCGCAACAGGAGAGAGGTCATGGGGTTCTGGGAACGCTGGTCCGGGCTGCTGGGGGCGGTAAGTGCCAACCGCCCGGAGGCTGTGCGACTGCTACTGGCTAGAGGCGCCGATCCCGACATCCAGGAATACGAGAACGGACAGACCGCGCTGATGATGGCGGTGCGCAACCGCAATCCGGAACTGGTTCGATTGCTGCTCTCTGCCGGGGCAGACCCGGAGCTGGTTAATAAATCGGGAAAGAGCGCCAGAGATCTGGCGCTGGCCGCAAGTGCCGGGGAGGGGGAGCCCATGCAGCAGGTAATCAATGCCCTGGGCTGTGAGCCCGCAGTTGTGCAGAAGCGCTGATCGTTGGCAGTTCCCTACCGCCATAAAAAAGCCGGCCCTTGTGGGGCCGGCGAGCAGAGGTCTAACGCTTGGATTCTTGCTGTTACGGATTCTTGATGTAGGCGTTCTTGCGCAGGTAGAACCACCAGTTAACCACCAGACACACCGCATAGAACACTGCGAACCCGTACATGGCCACTTCTGGAGTGCCGGCCTGGATCTCCTGGCCCATCACGCGAGGGGCGATGAAGGCGCCGTAAGCGGCGATTGCTGAGGTCCAGCCCAGTACCGGGCCCTTCTGCTGCTGGTTGAAGATAAAACCAATGCTGCGGAAGGTGGAGCCATTGCCAATACCGCTGGCGGCGAACATCACAATGAACAGGATCAGGAACAGGGCAAAATAGCTGTTCGGATCAGTTGAGTTGTAGGCCAGCATCATTACGTAGCCGGTGGCGACCGAAGCGACAACCATCACCACCGAGATGATCTGGGTAACGATGGAACCGCCCATCTTGTCGGAAATCCAGCCGCCGACCGGACGAATCAGGGCGCCAACGAACGGCCCCATCCAGGCCCAGGTCAGAGCGCTGGGCGCCTCCGGATTGACTACACGAGTCATGGTACCGTCGGCGCCTACTTCCATCATGTTGCCGAAGATGACGCTGATGGACAGCGGCAGGGCGGCAGAAAAGCCGATGAAAGAACCGAAAGTCAGAATGTAAAGCACGGTCATGGACCAGGTGTGCTTGTTGCTGAAAATGGCAAACTGGTTCTTGATGTTGGGCTTGATGTCACCGGGGATCAGTCTGAGCAGCACCACGGTCAGCACAATGGTGATGGGCAGGGCCAGCCACATATTCATGACTGACAGGGCCCAGACGCCGGCGATAGAGGTCAGCAGGCCAACGCCATAGAGACCAAGAATCTTACCGAAGGCAGATATCGGGCTGCCGGGATTTGGAGTCACCACCTTGAGGTTGTTCATGCCGAACCAGCCCGCGAAGGCCAGCGGAATCAGAAAGACCAGCCAGATGAAGCCGGCGTTCTGGATCCAGGTGTCGGTGCCGGCCTCAATACGGCCGATCAGGGTGCCGCTGGGGCTTTGCAGTTGCATGGGGTCACCGGCAAGAGCGCCGAACACGCCGACGGTCATTACCAGTGGAATCAGAATTTGCATGGTGGTCACGCCGAAGTTACCCAGGCCGGCGTTCATGCCCAGACCGTAACCCTGTTTGCTCTTCGGATAGAATGCACTGATGTTGCTCATGGAGCAGGCAAAGTTACCGCCGCCAATACCGGACAGCAGTGCCAGCGCCTGGAACACGATGAACGGTGTATCCGGGTTCATCAGGGCGACACCGGTGCCTAAGGCCGGGATCATCAGCAAGGCCGTGGTCAGAAAAACGGTATTGCGACCGCCGGCAATCTTGATCATGAATGAGGCCGGAATTCGCAGGGTGGCACCAGACAAACCGGCAATGGCAGTCAGCGTGAACAGCTGTTCAACGGTGAAAGAAAAACCCAGGTTTTTCATCTGGGTGGTGATCATTCCCCACATCAGCCAGATGGCGAATCCCATCAGCAGGCTGGGGATGGAAATCCACAGGTTGCGGGAGGCGACTTTCTTGCCCTCCCGCTCCCAGAACTCCTCACTTTCGACATCCCAGTGTTCAATGTCGGCGTTGGTTTTTGCCATGGTTAAGCTCCTCGTTTCTTTGACCCGGAGCCACCGGAATCAGTGGCTGTCACGGCGTTGGAGTCATTTTGCAAACGAGGCGGGTATTTCAATCCTGATAAATATCAAGGAAGGTTCTCGGTAAGATGGTCTCGCAATTCGGCTCTTTTTCTGAAAGGCTTGGTCGCTTTTAAAAACCTTTTAAAACATAAAGTTATGTTGGTGGTATGCCGTAGGTAGTAGTTGCCTTTCGAGTTGGCGCAGTGGAGGTAGCCAATCATTTCCGGGGGTTATTGCGGGCGGTATGGGGCTTTTGAGCACCGGGATAGAGGGCCAGTACCTGGCCGGCGACGCCTGCAAAGGTCAGGGTCCAGCAGCCGGCGGAGAACCACAGCAGAACGGGTTGTGAGTAAGGCGTGTCCCCCGCCAGGTAGCGGCTGATGGCGGCGGCTGCGACCAGTATCGCGATGGCGATAACCTGCCATGCTGGCGGAAATGTCCGGTGTGCCCGCTGCCAGGCCAGGCGAAGCATCACGCTCCCCGACAGCGTCCCCAGCGCTCCAACAACAATCAGGTGTAATGCGGGCAGAACCGGATGCCCGGTCAGCAGGCGTGCGCCTGCGAACGCCGCACCGATGGCCAGCCACAGATAGCCAAGGGCCAGCACCAGCAGGTCGGGCCGGTTGCTACAGTGCCAGAGCTTCCATCGGGCGATCCGGATAACCACCAGCGCACTGGCTGAGACAAGAAGAAGTCCGGCCAGCTGTTCGGTGGCACTGAACAGCATTAACGTCATGGCGATCGGCAGGACGACCAGCAGTGCTCCTTCTATGTGCGGTTGTACCCTCGCTTCCAGGGGAATGCCCCGCTTTTCCAGCGTGCCGGCCACGGCCGGCGCAATAATCCTTCCGCCCATAAAAGTCATCAGTAATAGCAGGCCCAGGATGGTGGTTTGCAGCAGGCGGCGGGTGTCTGGCAAAGGCAGGCCGGCTTGTGTCAGAAAGTAGACCAAAGCCATCAGGCAGAGCACGAGAATCAGCGGTCCGGCAATTTTGTTGCGCCATTTCTTGGCAGCCTGAAACCGTGGCACCACGTGCCATGCCAGTAGCAATGCAAAAGCCGGGCTGAGCAGCTGGGCGACCAGAGTGTCTGGTGCCAGCAGCCAGGCTAGCCGGCCCGCTAACCAGAGCCCAAAGAGCGGAACCAGTACGCGCCAGGGTTGAGGCCCAAGTGTGTAACCGGCGATCAGTGCCAGGGCGAAACCAAAAATCAGCTCATGGCCATGGCCGGCGCCAATCAGCCCGGGTGGCCAGCCGGAGCCGGATAGCACCGCATATATCGACAGCGGAACCACCGCGGCGGCCCAGAGCGATGCCGCCGGAAAGAACAACCAGAACGTATGGATGGGCTTCAGGGGCCTGGTGGTCATCGTCCGCTCTCCGGCAGGTGGGGGGAGACTTGCTCAAGGTCATCTGGCGACCTTGAAGCCGTTGTGGTGCTCCACTAAAAGTGAGATTAAGAAAGCATGATACAGGTGGATACCATGACAATGACACAACTCCTGCCCCTGCCGTTCTCCGCGAATGGTGTCTGGCGCGAACTCAAGGGAATGAACCTCTCCATCCCGTTTCTGGCCTGGGTGATTGTGGTGCCCATGTCTTTTCTGCCACCGGTGTTGTTGTATTACGCGGGAACTCACTACGGTGACAGTTTCATTAACGGGTTTGCGGATAAGGAATGGCGTTTTATAACCACCATTCTGTTTCTGGCAGAGCTGTTGACCTTCTTCGTAATGGGGTGGCTGATCAAGGCGGTACTTGATGGTCATCAGCTACAGATTGAGTACCCGGATGCTTACCTGCTGGCCGCCATTGCACCACTGCCGCTGTGGCTGTCATCCCTGGCGCTGCTGGTTCCGGTGCTGGCGGTGAGTGTAATCGCTGTGTTTGCCGGTATGTTTCTGTCCTGTGCGCTTATCTATCAGGGAGTTCGTTCCTTGTGCCAGCGCACAGATAACGATGTGGTGGCCATGTCGGCCACTTACACAGTGATGGCCGCCTCGCTGACGGCCTGGGGTGTCCTGATGGCGATGGTCTGGGCGTTCTAGACGCTGTGTGGCAATACGCCAAAATAAATGGCGCTGAAGTGACAGGCGCTGCCGCCAATCACGAACAGGTGCCAGATCGCGTGCATGTAAGGAATGCGGTCGGCCAGGTAAAACGCAACGCCGGCGGTATAGACAATGCCGCCGGCGATGGTCAGTTGCAGGGCCGTTTCACTGAGGTTGGCCACCAGGTCGGATGACGCGAAGGTGATCAGCCAGCCCATGGCAATGTAGATACCTACCCGTGCGAGCTTGAAGCGGTTTTTGAAGATCACCTTCAGTACCACGCCGGTCAGCGCCAGGGACCAGATGACGGCAAACAGGGTCCAGCCGGTGGTGCCGCGCATGTTGACCAGCAGAAAGGGTGTGTAGGTACCGGCAATCAGCAGGAAAATGGCGCAGTGATCCAGGGTCTTGAAGGCCGTTTTCAGGCGCGGATGGCGGGCGCCGTGGTAGAGCGCGGACGCCATGTACAACAGAATCAGTGAGGCACCGAATACGCTGAAACTGACAATCTTCCAGACATCCCCCAGTTGGCTGGCGCCTGCGATCAGGGCGACCGTCCCTACCACACTCAGCAGGGCTCCAATACCGTGGGTGGCGCTGTTAATCCACTCTTCTATCCTGTGATGAACGGAATCTGGCTGGCTGTGCGTCATGGTTTGGATAATTGCCTTATGGGGAAATTGCGATTCAACGAAAGTATAGGGTATTTCAGCGTACAAGTGTACGCAAATCGTGGCCCATGAACATTCTGTGACTTCGTTCAGAAAAACTGAAAGACCTGCCGGAAAACTTCCGTTTTTGTCTTGCCGACAGTGCAGTTAGGCTTTGAATCATTGAACGCACACACAGGAGATTGTTGCGATGGCGAAAATTCTTGTTCTTTATTACTCCATGTACGGTCACATCGAGACCATGGCCAATACCGTGGCCGAAGGCGCTCGCGGTGTGAATGGGGCCGATGTTGTTGTCAAGCGTGTTCCGGAGACCATGGCCGATGAAGCCTTTTTGAATGCCGGTGGCAAGGCCGATCAGGGCGCCCCGGTGGCGGACCCGAAAGAACTGGCAGACTACGACGCCATTATCTTCGGTACCCCGACACGCTTCGGCAACATGGCCGGCCAGATGCGTACGTTCCTGGACCAGACCGGTGGCCTCTGGGCTGAGGGCAAGCTCCATGGCAAGGTCGGCAGCGTCTTCACCTCCACCGGCACCGGCGGTGGTCAGGAACAGACTATTACCTCCTTCTGGACCACTCTTGCTCATCACGGCATGGTGCTGGTGCCGCTGGGTTACGGCATACCGGAATTCTTCGATATTTCAGAAGTGAACGGCGGCACGCCCTATGGCGCCTCGACCATTGCCGGCGGTGATGGCAGTCGGCAGCCCAGTGAGAAAGAACTGGCCATTGCCCGTTTCCAGGGCAAGCACGTGGCG
Source organism: Marinobacter sp. EVN1 (assembly GCF_000475375.1). Classification (NCBI taxonomy): domain Bacteria; kingdom Pseudomonadati; phylum Pseudomonadota; class Gammaproteobacteria; order Pseudomonadales; family Marinobacteraceae; genus Marinobacter; species Marinobacter sp. EVN1. Next base: position 168,898 of record NZ_AXCB01000016.1, on the reverse strand, counting down.
GAACTGGCGATCAAGCTGCACGGTTAATCGAAGCAGGACCTTAACTCAGGTATTGGCGGCGGACGAAGTTCCGCCGCTTTTTTATGGGTTCTTGCTCTGGTTGGCAAAGGCGGTCTTGAGGCGGGAGAAGGTGGCGGGCACCACACCCAGCCAGGAAGCGAGCTGGTTGTCCGGCACCCGCTTGACCAGCTCCGGATATTCCTCCAGCAGCAGCTGGTAGCGTTCCCGGGCCGACATGGTGTGTTTTCGGTATTCCCGCATGCTCGTCAGTTCTGCGATTTCCTCTGTCAGTACCAGGGCAAACTTGTGCCATTGGCCATCGCCGTAGCTTTGGATGGCCGAACGGAACGCCGAAAAATCAGCTACCCACAGGGTGGCAGGCAGAACACTGGTCAGGCATAAGGTATTGCGAACCGTGCGGCTGCGACCAAAGACCGGCCAGATCAGGTCACCCTCTGAAAAGAAATGATGGACGGCGACCTTGCCGGCCGGAGATTCCCGGAATAACCGGAGGATACCGTACTGAACCAGATAGACATTGGCCCAGGGGCGGTCGTGCTTTTCCAGCGGGGTTTCCGGGTCTACCCGTTGTTGCTTAAACAGGCTGGCAAGATGATTGAGAAACCGGGCCTCCGGGTTATCCCGATTTTCGTTCAGGCAGATACCAAAGGCGTGGCTCAGGCCATTCAGTAGTGCCACTTCGGCAGGTGCGACATTGTAATGAATCAGATCATCACTGTCGCTACCCAGCAGGCATGGTGCGGAGGCCACGGGCGGCCTGAAACTGCTGTTCATATCTTGACCCCGGCTGCATTAGCTTAGGTCAATTATCCTACCATGAAAGCTACATTCTAAATGACTTAAACCATTAAGCCTGTGTTACTCAGTCGATAAGGCCAGACTGGATACTAGTGACTGGTGCCTTCCTCGTAATGAATTTTGTTCCAGACGTTGTACTTGCCGGACGGCTTGTTCATCGGAATGCGTTTTTCCTCTTCCAGGGTGTCTGCGTCATAGACAATGATGGCGCCATCATTATCCCAGATGCTCAGCAGCAGCTTCTCGCCATGGCGGTCGAATTCCACGTGCGCGGCCACTTTTCCCGGCTCCGGCTGAAGAGTTTTGACGATCTCCAGGGTCTGCTTGTCGATAATGTGCACCTTGTCAGCGTTGGGGCCGAAGAACACATCTGCCCAGGCGTAACGGGAATTTTCGTGACTGCGCATGAAAAAACCGGGACCTTCGGTTTTCAGAGTCTTGATCACTTCCCAGGTGTCCATGTCGATAATGGAGATGGCGCCGGCCCGGAAGTGGGGAGTGGCCATGACCCGGCGGCCCTCATACTCCCAGGTAATGCCAGATCCGAGGTGAGGCATGCCAGGCAGCGGTAGTTCGGCGGTGGTTTTACCGGTATCCAGGTCGATTACCACGCCGTGCGTGCCGTCGCGGGCGGCGCCGATCAGGTGCTGGTAGCCCGGGTCGAAGAAGAAGTCGTCCAGCAGGGTGTCGGTGGCCATTCGGCGCACCTTTGCCTCGCGGTTTTCGACGGTGATTTCCCAGGCTTCGGGAATGTCTTTCAGGGCAGCAATAAAGCTGCTTCTGGGTGGTGCGGCGTAGACGGCGCTTACCCGGGAGCTCTCTCCGGTATCGTTTTCAACGGGGATAAAATCCAGCATCTCCAGATTGGCGGCGTCGAACAGCACCATGGAGTGGGGCAGGTAGTTTGCTGCCAGCACATAGTTGCCGTCAGCGGAAACTGCGATGTTGCGCATGTTGATGCCGGCGCGAACTTCGGCCACCACTTTCAGGTTGTAGATATCGTATTTGGTAATCCAGCCATCCCGGGAGCCAAAGTACACATAACGGCCGTCAGGGCTGTATTTGGGGCCGCCGTGCAGGGCGAAGCGGCTGGGGAAGCGGTGGATGGGCTCCATTTTGTCGCCATCGAGCAGGGTGACATGGTGGTCGCCGATTTCCACGACCAGGAACAGGTTCATCAGGTCCGCCTCAAACACCGGCTCATCCGGCAGTGAGCCCTGGGGGTGGCTGACTTCCCGGCTGCTGCGGATTTCCGCCTCACCCCATTTCAGCTCATGGCTCGGGGGCTGATAGATGAAGTCGGTCAGGGCCGCGATCTGCTGGTCGTTGAGGATGGTTTTATAGCCTGCCATCTGAGTGGCCGGTCGTCCCTCCCGGATGACCTGCTCGGCCTCGGCTTTTTTCAGCCGGCCCAGGTTCTCCGGCAGCAGCGCAGGGCCCATACCACCGAGTCTGTCCGGGCCGTGGCAGGCCGCGCATTGCTGCAGGTAGAGGGTCTCTGTGTTCTGGCTGCTGGCCTGTTCGGCCAGGGCCGGGCCTGTGATCAGGGCGCCAGCGATCAGCAGGATGGTGTTCAGGTTTGCTCGGGCTTGGTTCAGGTTCACCAGCTACAGCTCCCGGTTGGTCAGATAACGTTTTGAGTTCAGGCGGGCCGTTGGCCGGCGGTGACGGCAGGCTCGGTCAGGGCGCTGTTCCATCCTGCCTGGGCCGGGCGGGCCAGCTTGTCCGCCAGTTGCACCACCTCGCCCACAATAATCAGGGTGGGTGGCTGGAAGTCTTCCCGATCAATGGTGTCTACCAGGTCTTTCAGGGTGGTGACTGTCATGTGTTGCAGTGGTGTGGTGCCGCGTTCCACCAGAGCCACCGGGCAGTTTTCTGAAAGGCCGTGGGCCGTCAGCTCGCGAACAATGGTCGGTGCATTGTGCAGGCCCATGTAGAACACCCGGGTCTGCCCCGGTGCGGCCAGTACCGGCCAGTTGAGTTCCAGAGTCTGGTCAGCCTTACGGTGACCGGTGACGAAGGTCACGCTCTGGGAATAATCCCGGTGGGTCAGCGGAATGCCGCAGTAAGAGGCGCAGCCCGCCGCAGAGGTAATGCCAGGCACCACCTGGAAATCGATGTCATTGTCCACCAGGAACTCGGCTTCTTCTCCGCCGCGGCCAAAAATATATGGATCGCCGCCTTTCAGGCGCACTACCCGCCGCTGTTTCATGGCCAGTTGCACCAGCAGTTCGTTGGTTTCTTCCTGGGGTACGTAGTGGCACCCGCTGGCCTTGCCCACATGAATGCGTTCAGCACGGGGGTTCACCAGTTCCATGATTTGCGGGGAAACCAGGCGATCATAAACAACGGCATCGGCCTGCTGAATCAGCATCAGCGCGCGCAGCGTGAGTAGCCCGGGGTCACCCGGCCCGGCACCGACAATAGCAACTTCTCCCGGCCGCAGAGGTTGTTCCGCAAGCTGGAACTCCACCAGGCATTTTTTTCGCGGGTTTGTGGTCATGGCGCGTTCCTTAAAGATTGTGAACCGGGATTTCGATCACCGGAGCGGCGACCCGTCGGGGGGTGTTATCAACTACCCCGATTTCCTCGTTGGTGAGATAGCAGCCCGGATCTTCCTCCCAGAAGTCGCCAGACACGTTGTAAGCCCGTACCCGGGTGTTGCCGTTGCAGATATTCAGGTATTTGCAGTCCGCGCAGCGCCCTTTTACCGGGCGCGGATGCTGGCGGAAGCCCTGCATCAGCGGATCGGTGGTTTCCGACCAGATCTTCGAAAACGGGGTTTCCCGCACGTTGCCCAGGTTGTGATCCCACCAGAAGGTATCCGGGTGCACCACGCCGAGATTGTCGATATTTGAGATATTGACGCCAGAGGAGTTGCCGCCCCAGTTGGTCAGCCGCTGGGTGAGGGCGTCGACCTGGTCCGGGTAATGCTCTTTGGCCCACTCAATCAGGAAGGGACCATCAGCATCGTTGTTGCCGGTGACGTACTCCCGCTCGATACCGCGCTTGAGTTCGTCGTGGCAGTGGTTGAACAGAAGGTTCATGGCATCGCGGGTCATGTCGTACCAGGCATCCCGCTTCTTGTTGCGGCCGCCCCGGCCGGAGTAGTTCAGGTGCGACAGGTAGAACTTGTCGATCTGGTGCTCGTCCAGCATCTCCAGCATGGCCGGCAACTCGGGATAGTTATCCTGGGTCAGGGTGAAGCGCAGGCCCACCTTGATGCCGGCTTGCTTGCACAGGGCTACGGCGTGCATGGACTCTTTGAAGGCGCCTTTTTTCTGGCGGAATTCGTCGTGGGTGGCTTCCAGACCGTCGATACTGATGCCCACGTAGTCGTAGCCCACCTCGGCGATTTTGCCGATGTTGTCTTCGGTAATCAGAGTGCCGTTTGTGGACAAGCCTACATAGAAACCCATGGCTTTGGCCCGGTGGGAAATATCAAAGATGTCCGGGCGCATCAGCGGTTCGCCGCCGGAGAGGATGAGTACCGGCACGCCGAAGGCTTTGAGGTCGTCCATTACCTTGTAGACTTCCTGGGTGGTGAGTTCGCCTTTGAAGTCGATGTCCGCTGAAATCGAATAGCAGTGTTTGCAGGTAAGGTTGCAACGGCGAATCAGGTTCCAGATCACCACCGGGCCGCTGGGTTTGGGGACCGGGCGCACCGGTGCCGGGTTCATCAGGCTCTTGATGTAGCGGGTCATGCGAAACATAGTTTTTCTCTCTCATCGGGAGTGGCTTTCTTGCCTCTCCGGGCGGGCCTTTACCGGCTCTCTGCCCTTCTAACTATCCCCCTGCGGGCGCTGGGTATCCATACCTTTGATGGAGTACTTCAGGAGGTACGTGCTACTGCTTATCTGTTTGTTTTTTCAGTCGTAATCCTGTTTTTTTCAGGATGGCGGAACTGTACAGGATGGTGTGTCCGGTGCAGGCGTCGCCGAGCACCTCGCGGATTTGGGCTGCCTTGTGCTCGACTTCCTCGCGGCTGATACCATGCACCATGGCAAAGAGGTTGAAGCTCCAGTAGGGCAGGTGTCTTGGTCGGCGGTAGCAGTGGCTGACAAAGGGCAGGCAGCCGACTTTCTCGCCGAGTTGGGCGATTGCATCATCCCGGACATCCCACACGGTCATGCCATTGAACCGGTACCCGAGTTTGTAGTGATCCGGTACCGCCGCGACTCTCCGGATGACCCCGGCTTCCTGCATTCGTTGAAAACGCGACAGCACCTCGTCTGCGGGCATGTCGAGCTGTTTTCCCAGTTCGGCCCAAGGATCGGAAACCAGCGGTAATCCGGATTGGGTGGCAACGATGAGTTCACGATCCCGGTTACTCAGCACCGGGTCAGACTTCAAAGTGAAGGTGGACATGGAACTCCTGCTCCTTGGGCATGTTGTAGACCGGGTAGCCCGTAAGTGACTCAATCCGCTTGATGGTTTCGTCAATGCCTTCCGGTGTTTCCGTGGCCAGAACAAACCACATGTTCAACTCATGCTCGCGGCGGTAGTTGTGGGCTACCTCGGGGAAGCTGTTCACCTGCTCGGTCACATTGGCGAAATTTTGTTCCGGAATGCGCATGGCCGCGAGCGTCAGGCCGCCGCCCATTTCGCCGGCATGAAACATGGGGCCAAAACGAGTCAGAGTCCCGTTGTCCAGCAATGCCTGGAGGTGCTTCAGCAGAGTTACTTCTGATACGCCCAATTCATCGGCCACGTCTTTGTAGGGGGTTCGCGTAAGTGGCAGGCCGTATTGCAGGCGGTTGATGATGGCACGCTCCAGGGGCGTGAATTCGGGTAGTACAGGCTTGTGGTCTGATGGCTTTGAACGCTCAGCAATTGCTGACATAACGGCCTCCGCGCTGCAGGTAGGCTTTGTTGCTGAACAGGATGGCGTGATCCACATTGCTCAACTCGTGTTGCTCAATCAGACCAGCGAGCTGATTCAGAACCCGTTCGCGACTGACGCCGTGAATCATGCAGAACAGGTTGTAGGGCCAGTCTGGCAGGCGTCTTGGGCGCTGGTAACAGAGGGTGACACAAGCGGCGGCTGCCATGGCATTGCCGAGCGTCGAAACCCGATCGTCCGGTACGTTCCAGACCACCATGGCGTTAGCCCGATAGCCCAGGGTGCGATGCTTGACCACCAGTCCCAGGCGTTTGATCAGGCCCTGCTGCTGCCACTGGCTGACAGCGTTCATAACCTGTTGTTCGGACAGCCCGGTGCGCTCGGCCAGGGTCTGATAGGGGCGAGGTGTCAGGGGGAGGCCGTTTTCCAGCTGCTCGCGTAACCTCAGCAGGCCCCAGGCACTCATTGATTCGGTATCAAACAGGTAGCTGTAGTTCGGGCCGGTGGCTGGCAGGTTCATGGTAATGCCTCCCAGTCGATGTCAAAGCCCAGGTCGATATGATAACCCTCGACCATTGGCAGTCTCAGCATTGGCAGCTTCAACTGGTGTTCCAGTTCGTCCAGCCGTTCCTCCAGGGTGTCTTCATCCGGAGCGGTCATCACGAACCAGAGGTTGTAGGTGTGCTCCCGGGCGTAGTTATGATTTACGCCCGGGGCACGGTTGATCCGGGCCGCCACCAGATCCATCTGTTCTTCTGGCGCGGCCACGGCAGCCAGCAGGCTGGCGCCTGCCTGGCTGTGTTCGAAAACCGGTCCGACCCGGCTGAGCACCTGCTGTTCCTGCAGGGCAGACAGTCTCTGGATAACCTCCTCCTCGGTCAGGCCCAGTGCCCGGGCCATTTCCTCGTAGGGGCGTTCGCAGACCGGCAGGTTACGCTGGTAACTGTCGATCATTTGTCTGTCTGCCGCATCCAGTCTCATCAGATTGCTCCTCCGGGCCGGGGCCGGGATCAGTACACGTCGTGCTGGGTGTTGTAAGTGTTGAACTTACCGGTCGGGGTAACCAGATAGTCACCCTTGATCACCTTCTTCAGCTTGCGTGTCTTGTCGTCAACCACAACGATGGCAGATTTCTTGTCCTGGGCATTCCAGACAGAGAACCACACTTCATCGCCCGCCTTGTTGTATTCCGGCTGAACCACACGCTTGGGACCCTCGCCCAGATCAGCCCAGTCGGCAATCGGCAGCACCTCATAGCCGGCATCAAAGTTGTTGATGTCGAAGACGGCGACGCTCTGGCTCACGGCTTCCGCCGGATTCAGGGCAGTGTCTACCCACAGGTTCTTGGACTTCGGATGGGTCTTCACGAACAGTGAGCCACCACCCTGGCCATCCACCGTGCGAACCACTTTCCAGGCTTTGTCCGGGTGACCTTCGGGGTCAGTACCGATCATCTGGATGGTCTGATCACCCAGGTGAGAAGTCGCCCAGACAGGGCCATGCTCGGGGTCAACGAAGTTGGCGCCACGTCCCGGGTGCGGAATCTTGCCAACATCAACGATCGCCTCCAGGTTACGATCCTGGGCATCCACAACCGCAATCTTGTTGGAGTTGTTGGCCGCCGTCAGGAAGTAACGCATGCTGGCATCCCAGCCGCCGTCGTGCAGGTACTCCGCGGCATCAATGGAGGTGATGTTCATGTTCTCCATGTCTTCGTAGTTCACCAGCATGATCTTGCCGGTTTCTTTCACGTTGACGATGAATTCCGGGTAGGCGTGGGAAGCAACAATGGCAGCCACCCGTGGCTCAGGATGGTATTCCTGGGTGCTCACGGTCATACCCCGGGTGCTCACGATCTTCTTGGGCTCCAGGGTATCGCCGTCCATGATCACGAACTGCGGCGGCCAGTAGGTGCCGGCAATGGCGAGCTTGTCTTCCCAGCCCTTGTACTTGGAGGTTTCGACAGAGCGCGCTTCCATGCCGACCTTGATCTTGGCTACGGTCTGCGGTTCTTCCATCCACAGATCGATCATATTGATCAGGGCGTCACGACCGATAACCAGCACGTAGCGGCCGGAAGCCGACATCCGTGAGATGTGCACCGCGTAGCCGGTGTCGATGATCTTCACGACTTCCTTGGAATCACCGTCAATCAGGGCAATCTGGCCTGCATCACGCAGGGTGACGCTGAACAGGTTTTCCAGGTCCAGATCGTTCATCTGTTTCTTGGGGCGATCCTCAGGTGGCACGATCACTTCCCAGGTTTCCTTCATGTCAGCCAGGCTGAATTCGGGAGGCTGTGGCGGTTCGTGCATGATGTACTTGGCCATCAGTTCCACGGTTTCTTCATCGAAGTCACCGGACGTCAGCCAGTTCGGCATGCCGGCCGGGGAGCCGTAACTGATAAACGCCTTGAGGTAGTCGATACCGCGCTCCTGGGTGATGTCCGGAGTCAGCGGTTTACCAGTGGCGCCTTTACGCAGTACGCCGTGACAGCCGGCGCAGCGCTGGAAGTAGATCTGCTTCGCTTTCTCGAATTCTGCATCGGTCAGATCCGGCGCACCGGGGGAGCGAACAATTTTGGCAGATTCCGCATCTACTGCACTGGGGGTGCCTTCATAGGCCATGGTGGACTTGTCAGGGTCTTTCGGGGCTGCCTGTGCGTTCATTACGCCCAACGACGTAATGGCCACTGCCAGTGCCAGCGGCTTGATCATCGGTTTGGTTACTCTCATCAGGTTCTCTCCTTGGGGTTCAAGAGTACTCCTAGGTTTCTCTTGTTATGGCTTATGAACCTTGATTAATGTCAGAAAGATGCTGGTTTTCAAGAGAGTACCTCGCAGGTGGTAGATGGCGTATGCCTAAAGATCACTGGATACCTGCCAAAAATTTAATCAATATCAAGGCCATGAAATTGTTGGGATTGCAGCATGACTGTGATCCTTCAGGAGAGCGCTGATGAAACGGTCCGCACTGGGCGTATGCTGGCAAGTGGGTGTATTGGCTACCGCACTGATGCTGTCGGCAGGCGCCGTTGCCGGGGCACCGGAAACCGAGGATGAGTTGGCCAATTTTGTCATTCAGGATTGTGGCTCCTGCCATGGTCTGAAACTGAAAGGTGGCCTTGGCCCGCCCTTACGGCCTGAGGATATCGAAGCCCTGCCAGAGACAGCCGTTGCCGCCATCATTCGGGAGGGCGTTCCCGGTACGGCCATGCCACCCTGGAAAGCTCTGCTGAGCGACCAGGAAATTGCCTGGATCAGCAGGCAGCTGAAATCCGGCGCCTTGATTGCTCCCGAAGTCGATTCTTCCCGAAGCCGATAACCGAAGGACCCACGATGAAACGTCTGTTTGCACCGATTGCACTGATCATCGCCGCCACCGTGACCACCGGCTGCCAATCCCTGTCGGCACCTCCGCCTGTTGAGCTTCGCGGCACAGGTGACCTGGGTTTGATCATCGAACGGGCCACAGGCTCGGTATTGGTGGTGGACCACTCCGAACACGAAATCCTGGGCCGGGTAGAAGGGCTGGGAGATTTGTCTCACGCTTCAGTGGTGTACTCGCGGGATGCCCGATACGGTTATGTCTTTGGTCGTGATGGCGGGCTCACCAAAGTCGACCTGCTCACCCGCACGGTAACTGACCGGGTGATCCAGTCCGGTAACAGCATCGGCGGGGCTATTTCGCAGGACGGCCGTTACGTGGCGGTATCCAATTACGAGCCCGGCGGCGTGAACATTTTCGACAGTGAGACCCTGGATATCGTGGCGGAAATCCCGGCGTTTTACACCAACGCCCAGGGCGAGAAGGATCAGTCCAAGACGGTGGGCCTGGTGGATGCCCCGGGCAACCAGTTTGTGTTCAGCTTGTTCGAGGCCGGTGAAATCTGGACCGTGGATATGCACAGTAATCCGCCCGGCATATCCCGCCATGAGGCCGGCAAAGAACCCTACGACGCCCTTATCACTCCCGATGGCCGCTTCTACATTGCCGGCCTGTTCGGGGAAGACGGCTTGTCGATGGTGGATCTGTGGGAGCCGGCACAGGGCGCACAGACCATTCTGCCGGATTACGGCAAGGGTGAGCAGCGCCTGCCTGTGTACAAGATGCCGCATCTGGAAGGCTGGGCCATCGCAGACGGTTATGCCTTTGTGCCGGCCGTCGGTCGCCACGAAGTACTGGTGGCGGAGATGGAAGATTGGAGCATGGTGCAGCGCATACCGGTGCAGGGTCAGCCGGTGTTTGTGATGGCCAGTCCGGACAACCGCCAGATCTGGGTCAGCTTTGCCCACCCGAAGAACGATGTGGTGCAGGTGATTGATTCCCGCACCCGGGAAATCATTCGCACCCTGGAGCCGGGCAAGTCCGTGTTGCACATGGAATTCACCCCGCGTGGCGAGGAAGTCTGGGTATCTTCCCGGGACAGTGATCGGGTGACCGTCTATAACACCCGTACTCTTGAAGAGGTGGCTACCCTGCCGGCGCGGAAGCCATCCGGCATCTTCTTTACCAACCGGGCGCATCAGCTGGGTCTTTGAGATGAAACCAGCGATCGGCACCTGGCTGTTTCTGATGCTGGCCAGTAACGCAGGCGCGGCTCTGGAATACGGTTCCGTGCGGGTTGAGGTGATGACGGAGGCGCGTTCAACCACGGTCGCCAGTTATCGGTTGCAGCGATATCTCGAGGCCCGGGACTGTGAGGCCGAGCTGCTGTTCAATCGGGCCGGCGACAGTGACCTGGTTTACCGTCCCGATGGTTCTGATAACCGGCGTGTGCTGGACGCCGTCAATGCCTTTGGCAACTACCCCGTTCCGGTCTGGGTAACCCGTAAAACGGCTGGGGTGCGGTTGCTGGAAGAACTGGATGGCCGGGATGTGTCTGTGGTCGCTGGAAGCGATCCGGTATCCGGTCGTCTGGCTTTGCGAGCTTTGGCCTCTGTGGGTGTAACCCCGAAACCGGGCCAGCGATACGAAGCGGGGGATTTCAACTCAGCCCTGGGTTTGTTGCTGCACAACAACACCCATGCGTCGGTCTCTGAACTTGGGCTGGTCACGCCGTTTCTGGAATCCCAGGGCCTTGCCATCACCTGGCAGGGCGAGCCGGTCCGTGGTGCTGGCTGGTATACCAACGCTAAAACAGACAGCGCGAATCCTGAATTGCAGCCGTGTCTGAAGGCATTGCTGCAGCTGAAGCGCAGCGACGATCGCCAGATATTCAATCTTTTTCCGGAATGGGTGCACGGCTTTGCCACGCCCGATTCCCAGCCATAAAAGGAAGCTGTTTATGACCTTCTACCAACCCGCCGGCAATGAAGTCGAACTGTTCACCGCCGCCGCCGAAAACGGTCTGCCGGTACTGATCAAAGGCCCCACCGGTTGTGGTAAAACCCGCTTCGTCCGTTACATGGCGGAGAAGCTTGGTCGACCGGTCTATACCGTTGCCTGCCACGATGACCTTACCGCCTCTGATCTGGTTGGCCGGCACCTGATCGGTCCGGACGGCACCTATTGGCAGGATGGCCCGCTGACCCGGGCGGTGCGGGAAGGCGGAATCTGCTACCTTGATGAGGTGGTGGAAGCACGAAAGGATACCACGGTGGTACTGCACCCGCTGGCGGACGACCGCCGGGAGTTACCCATCGAGCGCACCGGAGAGCTGCTGAAAGCCGCCCCCGGATTCATGCTGGTGGTGTCCTACAATCCGGGTTACCAGAGCCTGCTGAAGGGCATGAAGCCCAGTACCCGGCAGCGGTTCGTCTCCATGAGCTTCGATTACCCGACGCCGGATGTGGAGCAGACCATCGTGCAGGAGGAGTCCGGTTGCGATGCCGACCTGGCGAAGCAGCTGGTGGGGCTGGCAACCTCGTTGCGTAAGTTGAAAGACCACGACCTGGAAGAAGCAGCGTCGACTCGCCTGCTGATTCACACCGCATACCTGATCGCATCCGGTATGCCCCACATCGAGGCCTGCCGGGCCGGGATGATTGAGCCGCTGTCGGATGATGCGGTGACTGTGAATGCACTGATGGAGGTGGTGTATGCCGTATTCGGGCAGTCCGAAGACTGAACCGCCCGGGGCGATTGCTCCGGTTATCTGGTATTTGCTGAACCTGCTGGCGTTGCCGATTATCGGCTTCGTTGTCTTGCTGACGATTGCCATGAAGTCCGGTGATGCGCATGCGTTGCGGCGGGCCCATAGCAAGGCGGCGGTTTATATGTCGATTCTGGGGGCGGTGCTGATCAGTTCGGGGGTTGCTGTTTGCTGGTTTATTTACGGCAACACCGGTTTGTTCTGGACTTACGCAATCGTCTGGGCAGTGGTGCTGCACACGTCGTTCGTACTCTGGGGAATGATTTCCCTGGCTCAGGCAATCGGCAACAAGCCGCCTATGTTTCCGCGGCGATTGTTGTAACTTGAGGTTTGGTGCAAGGCAGGGTCGGGTAGGTCCTTCCAAAAAACGCTCCTTGCGGCACATCCATGTGGCGCTTTTGTTCCGCCATCCATGGCTCCACAAATTTTTGGAAGGACCTACCCGACCCCGCCGTTCGATCCTTCTCACGGGATTCCGCAGCGTGTGCTATTAGCCTGCCAGGTGAATTCCTGCCAGAACCGAGACAACGACAACCGCCCAGCCCTGAGCTGCCATACGCCAGCCCCAGGGGGCATGTTTCATTTCCATAAAGTGATCAACGAGTAAAACCGCTTTTACGATCACCAGCCCAAACACCAGCCAGACCAAAACCGACATGTCCGCACCGGCCTGCAAGGCCAAAACTGGCGTCATCGTACAGATCATCAGCGCGATATAGACCACTAGCATCAGAAAGTCTCCTCAGGCCAGGACATAGAGCATCGGGAACAGCACCAGCCACACCAGGTCGACCATGTGCCAGTAGGAGGCGCCGGACTCCATGCCGTTCATGTCGTCGCCGTTGTAGTCGCCTTTTTTCACCTTTATCGCCAGCACCACGAGGATGATCTGGCCCAGCACCACGTGCATGAAGTGGAAAAACGTGAGGAAGAAATAGAACATGAAGAAGGTGTCGGTGCCCAGGTTGTAGCCGTTGGCGTAAAGGTCCGCATATTCCCAGAGCTTGCCGAAGGTGTAGATGGACGACGCGGCGATGGCGGCCCAGAGCAGGGCGGTTGTGCCGGTTTTCCGGTTGCGCAGGCGATGAACGGACAGGGCGACCAGGTAGCTGGCGGTGATCAGGCCAACGGTGTTGATCAGTCCGGTCCAGGGGTGCAGGGCGTCCTTGCCGGCGGAGAAGGTGGCCGGGTCCATGCTTCGGGCCACGCCGTAGCCGATGAACAGGATGCCGAACACGGCCAGTTCCGCGAAGATGAAAAACCATACCGCGATATCACCGGGCAGATGCCGTCTGTGGGCGGCGTGAGCATCAGCCATTGCGTTCTCCGTTAACGGGTCAGGTTCATGTATAGCTTGGGTAGTTGACCGGGCAGTTGGGTCGGGTCTTTGATCACCACGAAGTTGCTGCTGCCGAACACGTAGGGCAGGTATTCGTTGGCTTCTTCGTCGATGGTCACGCAGAACGGTGTCAGCCCTGCCTTGTGGGCCTCCTGTACGGCCATGCGGGTGTCTTCCACGCCGTAGCGACCTTCGTACAGGTCCAGGTCGTTGGGTTTGCCGTCGGTCAGCAGAAGCAGGATTTTCTGGTGCTCTGGCCGGGTCTGTAGCAGTTTTATGGACTGACGGATGGCGGCGCCCATACGGGTGTAGTAGCCCGGTTCCAGGGCCTGGATACGGCCTCTTGTGGTGTCGTTGTAAGGCTCGTCGAAACTCTTGATGTGGTGGAAGCGAATGTGGTCCCGCCGTCTGGAGGAGAAGGCAAACAGGGCAAACGGATCACGGCTGGCGGTGAGAGCTTCGCTCAGCAGTTGCAGGCCATCCCGGGCAATGTCGATCACCCGCTGGTGGTTATTGATGTAGGTATCGGTCGACAGCGAAATATCCGTAAGCACCAGGCAGGCGAGGTCCCGCTGGTTCTGCTTGCACTGGCGGAACAGCTTCTGATCCACTTCGCCAATGCCGCGTTTGTGCTGCACCATGCGTTCCAGGCATGCGTCCAGGTCCAGCTCTTCCCCTTCCAGCTGCCGGCGTTCCCACTGGCGCAGAGGTTTCAGCGCACTGAACTGGCGGCGCAGGGTCCTGGCGGAGCGATTCAGGTGCTCTGGCAGCGGCGACGGCGTGGCGTCTTTGCTGAGCAGTGGCTGCAGGCAGCAGAATTTTGCCCGGTAATCCTGGCGGCGCCAGTCCCATTCCGGCAGATGAATGCCCGGGCCCAAATGCAGGTCGTCGTTTTCTTCCGAGGGCAGATCCAGGTCGAACTTGATGGCGGAAGAGGCTTCGCGACGGTCCTGGGAGACGGAAATCATGTCCATGTCGTCGGCCACGGTGTCGGCGTCTTCTTCTTCGCTGTCATCGCCGGCGCGGTCGATGGGAATGAATTCAGACCAGGAAAACAGGCTTTCCAGTCGAAACAGCATCAGCCCCTGATCCTTGTCGAACGCGTCCACGCGTTCGGCACGTCTGCGTTTCCGTTTTTTAGCCAGGCCACCGGATTTGGACATGGTGTTGTCGTCGCCAATGATCTGGCCTTTGAGTTTGCCCCGGCCCAGCACCGGGTAGAGCCAGAGTACTACCGGCCATGGGTCGGTCAGGGCTTCTGGCAGGTCGTCTACGCTGCCCGGGTGAATCAGGGCCTGACGAATGGCCGCCTCGCGCTTGGCTTCGTTGCCACGCAGGCTGTCTGGTTCTGGGCGCCACTGCAGCGTGTGTTTTACCAGCCGCTGGTACATGGGCTCCAGGCCCGGCCAGCGGCTCAGCAGTTCCTGCACCATGGCCTGATTGCCGTGCAGCCAGCTGTGATGGTGGATTTCGCCGAGTGAAGCCAGAGCCGCCAGCCACAGGTACAGCTCCCGGTTCACTTTGCGGGATGGGAACAGGGCCAGTCTGTCTGGCAGGCGCAGGCTTTCTTCATCGCGCCAGGCCAGTTCAAATTTGCGGTGGGTGCCGGCCAGCTTTTGCAGGAATCGCCGGCGAATCTGGAAATGCCGGGGCTCAGCAGTCACCAGACTCAGCGCAGGGTCTCCGCCCATGGCCCGGAACATGACACCGAGTGTGCGGGCTTCGTCTTTCAGATGCACGGCATACTCGGGGAATTCGCCCATGGCCTGGCGGGTTACGTAGTCGTGCCATTTCAGTCCGACCCACTCTTCCATCTCGTGTCCTCGTCGTTCAGGCCCGTGATTGTCGCGGGGTGGATTCCACCTGGCGCACAGGAATCAGTACGGTCTGTTTGCCAGGTTCGCCGGGCTCCCAGGTCAGCAGGGAGCCTTCGGGGTTGTCTTTCTGTACTTCCCGGCAGGCGCTCACGCACTGCAGGCACTGGGTACAGCTGAATTTCGCCCGCTTATGGCTGCGGGTGGGCAGTCGCATGGGGCAGGCCTCGTCGCAGGCCTTGGTGCAATCGCGGCAGGCGGCAGCGCGCTTGGTGTCGAAAGTCACTACCCGGCCCTTGCCGTTGGTCATCCAGGCAATGCTTTGTACCAGTCCCACTGCGCAGCCGTATTTGCAGAAGAGGTGCCGGGCAAACAGGAAATCAAAGGTGAACACCGCGGTGGCTACCGCCAGGAAAATGCCCGGGTACAGGCCAAGTTGGCCGGTCACCAGGTCGGTATACAGGGGCATGGGTGGCAGCAGGTATGAAAGTAGTGCCAGGGCCCAGGAAAAACCAATGAGCGCGCACGCCAGGGTCAGGCCGGCCCAGTGAATGGCTTTGCCCGTGCTGCCTTTTTTCAGGGCTTCCCAGAGGGTTGGGCGGCCGGTTATGCGGGTCATCACGTCGTTGATGGCTTCCACCACGGAGAAATGCGGGCACAGCCAGCCGCAATACAGGCGGCCCCACTTGAAGGCAATCCAGAGCACCAGTGGCACCAGCACGAGGATGGGCAATACAAACCAGAACAGAATCTGGCCAGCCACCTCGGCCGGGGTGCTCTGGGCGACCCAGTCCAGATTAAGGTTAAATGACAGGGGAAAACCCAACAGAATGAATCGGGTTTCGGTCAGGTCATAACGAAAAATATTGAGTACGGGCGCAAACAAAAACAGCAGGAAGAAAGCGCTGCGGGTAATCAGGCGCTTCTGCTGAAGGGTGTTTTTCGGGTTGACGGTTTGCGCATGCACAGAGGTTGTCCAGGATTTCGGGAATCTGCCGGGGCCCGAAGGCCCCGGCGATCAGGCTTTATCAGGCGTCTGCCGTGGCAGGCCCCCGGACTTCCTCAGCCGGGCTCGCTTCGCCCTTGATAAAGAAGCTACCGAAGTACACCACCAGGCCGGCCATGAAGAAGGCACCGGCGACAAATCGCATCCAGTAGAACAGGGCGATCTGATCCTGGCCTGCCATGAAGGACAGCGCTTCACCGCTTTCCGGAATACGCTGCAGCCAAACCTGCAGGACGCCGGCCGCGGTCAGGAACAGGGTGATGAACACCATGGAGATGGTCATCAGCCAGAAGCCCCACATTTCCACAATCTGGGCGGTATTGCTGTTGCCGTAGGGGCGACCGCGCATGATTGGCATGGCGTAGGAAATGATGGTCAGTACAATCATTACGTAGGCGCCATAGAAGGCCATGTGGCCGTGGGCTGCGGTAATCTGGCTACCATGGGTGTACCAGTTCACCGGAGCCAGGGTGTGCAGGAAGCCCCACACGCCGGCGCCCAGGAATGCCATGACAGTTGTACCCATGGCCCACAGCATCGCGGCCTTGTTCGGGTGGTTGCGGCGGCGACGGTTGATCATGTTGAAGGCGAAGACCACCATCATGAAGAACGGAAGCGGTTCCAGTGCAGAGAACACAGAACCCAGCCAGAGCCAGTATTCGGGCGGCCCGATCCAGAAGAAGTGGTGCCCGGTACCGATGATGCCGGTAATCAGCGCCATGGCGATGATCACGTACAGCCACTTCTCGATCACTTCGCGGTCTACACCGGTGAGCTTGATTAACACATAGGCCAGGATGGCACCCATGATCAGTTCCCACACGCCTTCTACCCACAGGTGGACCACAAACCACCAGAAGTACTTGTCGGTGGCCAGGTTACCGGGGTTGTAGAAGGAGAACAGCCACAATACGGCCAGGCCTACCAGGCCGGTGATCAGCACGATGTTGACCACGGTCTTGCGGCCTTTCAGCGCGGTCATGGCGATGTTATAGAGGAACGCCACCACGACCACGGCGATACCGATCTTGGTTATCGTGGGTTGCTCCAGGAACTCCCGGCCCATGGTGGGTAGCAACTTGTTCATGGTGACTTCTGCCAAGGTCGCGTAGTCCACAAACAGGTAGCCCAGGATGGTCAGCGTGCCGGCTGCCGCGAACACCCAGAACAGAATCCACGCCAGCAGGGGGCTGTGCAGTTCGGTCTGGGCTTCTTCCGGAACCATGTAGTAGGTGGCGCCCATGAAGCCGAAGAGCAGCCAGACAATCAGCAGGTTGGTATGCACCATCCGCGCAACGTTGAAAGGAATTTCCGGAAACAGGAAATCACCGACAACGTACTGGAGACCCAGAATCAGGCCGAACACAATCTGGCCGGCAAACAGAATCAGGGCAAAGATGAAGTAGGGCATGGCGACCCTTTGAGATTCGTATTTCATATCTGCTCCCTTACCCCTCGATGTTGGGTGGCCAACCGTTGTCGTCGATCTTGGATGTCCACTCCAGGAAAGCGGCCAGGTCTTCGATCTCGGAATCACTCAGATTGAAATCCGGCATCTGGCGCCGGCCCGGAATATTCGTGGGCATGGCGTTCATCCAGGCTTTCATGTATGCCTTGAAGACCTCAGTATCACCGCCGCCACGGCGGTCAAACACGTTGGCCAGTTCGGGAGCGAAGTAAGCGCCTTCGCCCATGATGGAATGACAACCGACACAGTTGTTCTCTTCCCACAGATATTTGCCGCGCACCACCTGTTCGGTGAGCTCGTCGCGGTTATCCCGCTCGGGCATAGCACGCAGCTGAGTGTCAAAAGTCAGGGCCAGGAACAGCAGGACGAAGAAGGCACTTCCCCCCAGATATATGTTCCTGGCCATGCTTTTGGTAAAGCGCTCGGCCATTGGTCTCTCTCCTTGGTTGTTACGAATACCTGACTGCCCCACTAGGATATAAAGATGCATCCCTAATGCTATTGATGATTATCAAAGATGATCCCGGGTTTCTCTATTGCGCTGGGGAGTTACCTCTTGATGGGTAGGTGGTAGACTGCCCCGCTGGTTGTATTTTCAAGGTTTTACGCCCGGAGAGATCATGTCTGCCGCCCTGGCCCTGCTGCTTAAACTTCTTCCGCTTTATGTCACCGTTGCACTGGGTTGGATAGCGGGTCGGTTCCTGGAAGCCAGTGGCCGACATATAGCCGGCATCATGCTCTACATCGTCACACCGTCAGTGGTGTTTTCCGGCGTAATGGCGGCGCCGCTGAGCCCTGAGGTGATTCTGCTCCCCTTCCTTGTTTTCGGAACGTCATCGGTACTGGGGCTGGTTCAGTTGAAACTGGCCAAAAAGGCGCTGTCCGATGGCAGTGCAAACATAATTCCCCTGTGCGTAGGCTCGGGTAACACTGGTTACTTCGGGGTGCCAGTCGCATTGCTTTTGTTCGGGGAAGAGGGGCTGGGGCTTTATATTGTCTGTATGCTGGGTACGACGCTTTTTGAGAATTCCGTTGGCTTCTATCTTGCCGCAAGGGGCCGGTACAGCATCAAGGATGCACTGTGGCGGGTACTTAAGCTGCCTTCGGTGTATGCCTTTCTGGCAGCGGTGGTCCTGAATCTGGCCGGGATAGGCATTCCGGATATTTTCGTGCCGCTGTTTGATAACCTGCGAGGTGCCTACAGCATTCTAGGTATGATGATTATCGGCATGGGCATTACAAGCTTCCGGGGGCTGGCCGGCAACCCTCGGTTCACGGCGCTGGCATTTTTCGGCAAGTTTGTGATCTGGCCATTGGTGGCTATTGTGTTCTGGTGGGTGGATTCAGCGCTTCTGGGAATCTACGAGCCGGCGGTGCATCAGGCCATTTTCCTGATTTCCATCACACCGATTGCCGCCAATACCGTGGTGATTGCGACTTTGCTGGAGGCCTCACCGAGGCAGGCAGCGGGTACTACGTTGCTCAGTACCTTGTTTGCCCTCGGTTTTATTCCAGTGATGATTGCTTTGGCGTTCGGCGCCGGATAAAGCCGGCTCCGGCAATCAGTAGTCCGGAAGCGAAACCCAGTGCATGGGCCTCCCAGATTACCGGCCCTCCAATCAGGGCCGTGGTCTCGGAACGGTCCAGTCCAACGCCTTCCAATACAAGTTTCACGGACAGTGCTGCAAGCAGTGTGATGGAAAACCAGCGATCCGTTTTCAGCCCTCTCATTGCCAGAATTGCGGCCAGGCCGTGGATACAGCCGGAGAATCCTCGATAGCTGGCCAGGTCTGGCCGGAGCGACAATAGCCCCAGGGAGATCGCTGCGGCCATCAGCAGTGTGATCCAGAGTAACCTGTCGGCAGGCAGGAAGCGTGGGAACAGAAGAGCGAGAATGAGCACGCCTGCCAGATTCAACAGGAGATGGTTCACGTTCAGGTGAACCAGGTGACCTGTAACCAAGCGCCACCACTGTCCGGATGTGATTGTGTCCGGTTGCCACTGCAACAATTGCGGTGGAAGAAAAAATGAAAATACAAGCACCATGAATAACAAGAGTGCCGACCTGTTAACCACTCGAACCCTCATGCGGGACATGTCTCTCATAAATGCAGATTGTTACTGGTTCGGGCTGGTCTCGCCCTGCCAAGCCTATTAGTTTGCGCGAATTCCAATTGCCTTAACAGAAAAGGATTCGCCCGTGAGACGTTTGCTGTACCTTTTCCCGATACTGGTTCATGTCTGGCTGTTGTTGTTTTCAATTCATGCCAGTGCTTCGGAGTCACTGGAGTTGTGGATAGATGGCCAGGATTACGAAGTTGAGCTGCAAGCCAACAATCGGCTGGTCTCAGCCCTGGGGGCGCACCAGGCACTCGCCTCGGGCCGCCACTTCCAGGGTAAGGTGGCGGTCGACCCGGACAGCTGGGTAAGGGTGTCTCGCCTGCAGAATGGCTGGGAAGGTATGGCCTACCTGTTTGGGCGTATGCATGTGATTGGTGGCCGGCAGGACAGTCAGCAGTTGGTCACTAAGAGCTTTGGGTTTGATGTCGCTCCCAACTGCGGTGTTGACCATGTACACAGCAGTGCCGTTATTGCTCCTGATCGTGTTCTTACGCCAATGATGGCGCAGGCGGTGTCTGCGAGCTACGACAGCCTCTGCGACAGCCGGGTAGAAGGAGCCTGCCTGCTGCTGGAGCTGGAGGTGGTGTTCGATCTCGAATTCCAGCAACGTTTCCCCGATGATTTCCAGGACCGGGCCGTCAGTATTCTGAATCTGGTGGAAGGGTTCTATTTCGAGCAGTTTGGTATTGGCCTGGACACCCTGAGTCTTACTTTCCTGAAGACGAATACCTTCACTACATCCACTTCAGCGAATGATCTGCTGGATGATGTGCAGACGCAGGTGGCCGGCGGTAATCTTCCGTTTCAGCAGAATCGGCGCGCCCTGTTGCATCTGGTGAGCGGAAGGGATTTTGATGGAAGCACGGCCGGGCTGGCCTGGGTGGGCACTCTGTGTGATGGCAACGGTTACGGTACCGGCGTCACCAATGCGTTTGACTCCAACGTCCTGACCGCCGTCGTCGTTGCCCATGAGCTCGGTCATAATTTCGGTGCCAATCATGATGAGCAGCAGAACAGCTGTTCGACCGGATTCATCATGAGCCCCTGGGCAAACCCGGATGCGACCCGGTTTTCGTCGTGTTCTGAAACCAACCTGATTAATACCATTAACCAGCAACCGGCGCTGGAACAGTGCTTCAATTTTCCGGCCGATACCATGCTCACGGCAGTAACAACAAATCCTGAGAGGGTACCGGGACAGAGCCAGTTCCAGGCCTTTTTTGATATTGGCTATCAGAGCGCTTCTGAAAATGCAGACCGGCTGGAAGTGACGGGCGAACTGTCGGGCAAAGACACCCGGCTGGAGATGGTCACCGTTGACAGTGTGCCTTGCGAGATCTCATCCCGGTCCTATAGCTGTTCCGATCTTATCCCCGATGCTCAGGGACACCAGCTCGCGATTCAGGCATATTCAGGCACCGAAGCCAATCTGACCCTGAATCAACGGGTCTCCCTGATCAGCTTGAGTGGTGAAGTACTGGATTTGCAGCCGGCCAACAATACGCTGGAAAGCCGTTTTGAGGTGGCGCCCACCGCGGTTGCGGCACCTGGTGACCTGGTGGTGACACCGGAGGCCCGGAGTGCGTTTCTGCAATGGCAACCAAGCGAGACCACAGAAGCTGGCTATGTTGTGCAACGCATGGCCCCTGGCGAGACCGCCTATTCCGACCTGTCTGTGACCTTGTCTGCGGGCACGAATCAGTACCGCGATGCGTCTTTGATCGCGACTGGTGAGTATGCCTATCGCGTGGTGGCCGTGCTGGAGGGCGTGCGTTCATTGCCCGGCAATTCAGCGAGCATAAGCTGGAACAACGCCCCTGTTGCTCCCGAGGGGCTGACCGCTGTGGCCGAGGCGGGCCGTGTGCTGCTGGCCTGGACCGAGAATGCTGGTCCTCAGACCGGATATCGGATTGAACGCCGCCGTACAGGAACTGAATATACCCCGTGGCAGTTGCTGGCAACGGTTCCTTACGGTACCGAGAGCTATGTCGATGAGACACCGGTGGCGGGTTATACCTACGAATACCGACTGGTTGCTATCAACGGTGGTCAGTTTGCCAGCAGTGAGACGGTTCCGGCAATCATGCCGGAGCTCGAGGAAACCTCGACCGACGAAGACCAGGGTGGCGATTCATCCGGTGGCGGTGGCGGCCTGGGCGCGGGGTGGTTGCTGGTTGCTCTGACGGCCGTGATCGTCAGAAGGAGGCGGTGGTGGAACGTCAGATAACCTGCACAGGCCTGGTGCTGGTGGTGTCATTGCTGGCGGCGGGTTGCGCCGGCGCCGGCAAAGACAATACCCCGGTGCTGGATTTTCAACAGGCTCAGGCCGTTTGGCAAGCCCATGGTATCGACAGTTACGAGGTTACGGTGTGGCAAACCTGTTTCTGCCCTCCCGACCTGCTCCAGCCCATGCGAGTTACTGTGCGCGAGGGAACGGTGATCGATGTTGAAGGTTTGGAACAGCCGATCAACCATCCGGATATTCTGGACCCCAGGCGCCTGACCATTGATGGTTTGTTGGGTGTTATTGATAAAGCCCGGCACAGTGCAGAAACCCTGGTCGCTGAGTACGATCAACGCTATGGGTTCCCGGTACGGCTGGAAGTGGACGGTAGCCCATTCATCGCAGACGATGAATTCTCCTACCGTCTATCGGATTTCCAGCCTTTCTGAGGGACTCAGGTCTCGCTGACCTGCAATTGTGCGTCACGCTTCGCGTCGTTGATATCGGCGCGGGCATGGCGAACCACGCTAACTCCGGCGGTGACGGCCAGCGTACCCATGATGGCTGCGACGATCAGATCTGGCCAGGCACTGCCGGTGCCGAACACGCCAAGTGCGGCGGCCATAACGGCCATATTGCCGATAGCGTCGTTGCGGCTGCAAAGCCAGACCGAGCGCATGTCTGAGTCACCGTCCCGGAACCGGAACAGCATCACGGCAACAAAGACATTGGCGGCAAGCGCCAGCAGCCCCACCATGCCCATGGTCAGTGGCTCGGGCGTGATGCCGCTTTGCAGTACCCAGACGGCCCGGCCCCAGACCACCAGTCCGAACACGGCCATGGTCAGACCTTTTACCATCGCCGCCCGCCCGCGCCAGAGCATCCCCATTCCCAGAACGCTCAGAGAAAGCAGATAGTTGGCGCTGTCGCCAAAGAAATCGATGGCATCGGCCATCAGGGAAACGGACCCGGATTGCAGGCTGGCGAAGCCTTCCACCAGAAACATCACCAGATTCACCCACAGCGCCAGCCAAAGCGCTTTTCGGAACCCCGGAGCGGGAGTTTTGGGTTCAGGTGCAGAACAGGAACACGCCATAGAGACCTCCAATGTTTAAGTGTCTCCATTAAAAACCCTGTAGTTGCTACAGGGTCAACACCTGCTAATCATGATGGCCTGATCCATGAGTGCCTGGTACATGGTTATCCGATGCGGTGGGTTCCGGGATGGTGGCCAATTCGTCGCTGAGCCCGCCCAGAATCCCACATTCCCGGATGGTCCGCGGGTCTGAACAGGCGTTCTGTAGGTTGACCAGCATCTGTTCCAGGCTTTTCAGTTCGTTGAGCCTGGCCCGCACATGTGACAGGTGTCGAGCCAGCAGAGCATTGACGTCTGAGCAATCGGCAGTGGGTTTTTCAGCCAGCCGGATGAGTTCACGAATCTCGTCCTGAGCCATGTCCAGATTGCGGCAGCGCCGGATAAACAGGAGGCGGTCGAGGTGTTCCTGACGATAATAGCGATATCCGTTTTCGCCGCGCTCTGGCTTGGCCATCAGCCCGATTTTTTCAAAATAACGGATAGTTTCTACCGGAACACCGGCCTGCCTGGACAACTCTCCAATTTTCATGATGTATTCCCTTGAATGCCTGACATCGGTCAAGTCTCAGCCCGAAGACGATACTGTCACTATGGTACAGTGGCGCGGTGGTTTCATGGAATGAGGAGGCGACTGTGCTGGAGCGCCTGCAACACCGACTGGGCTTGCAGACAATACCCGGAGTGTTCTTTAGCTCAGCTGCTATTGCCGCGCTGTTTGTGGCTTTGGCGATTCCTTTTGACCAGGCAGTGGCGAGCACTTTCGGGCAGTTGACCGGATGGGTGGCCCGTAACCTGGGCTGGTTCTATATCCTGGCGGTGTCTTCGCTTCTGATTTTTCTTCTTGGTCTGGCGCTCAGTCGCTACGGCAGCATTCGCCTTGGGGCGGATGACAGTCGGCCGGACTACTCGAATCTCACCTGGTTCACCATGCTGTTTGCTGCCGGTATTGGCACTATCCTCATGTTCTGGGGGGTGGCTGAGCCGGTGTCCCACTTTGCCAATCCGCCATTCGATGGTGTGCAGGGCGGCACCGAGCAGGCCGCTACCGACGCCATGACCATTGCCCTCTATCATTTCGGCCTTCACACCTGGACCATCTTTGCCATGCCGGGGCTGGCCATTGGTTATTTCTCCTATCGCCACAGCCTTCCCATGCGTATCAGCAGCCTGTTCTACCCGATTCTTGGTGAGCGCACCTTTGGTCCATGGGGCTGGGCGGTGGACGTTATCGCGGTGTTGGGCACGCTGTTCGGGGTGGCGACGTCGCTCGGGCTGGGCACGTTGCAGCTGAACAGTGGACTGAATTACCTGTTCGGTGTTCCTTCCGCGGGCTGGGTTCAGGTTCTGCTGATCACGGTTATTGCCAGCATTGCAGCGACCTCGGTAGCGCTAGGCCTGGACAAAGGGGTGCGGCGGCTGTCCCAGGTGAATATTCTGCTGGCGATTGTGTTGCTGCTGTTTGTATTTGCGCTGGGCCCTACCGTGTTTATTGCCGAAGGTATGGTTCAGAGCGTGGGTGATTACTTTGATGCCTTGCCCTGGCTGGCGTTCTGGACAGAAACCTTTCGCGAGTCGGACTGGCAACGCAACTGGACGTTGTTCTACTGGGCCTGGACGATTTCCTGGGCGCCCTATGTGGGTATTTTCATTGCCCGGATTTCCCGTGGGCGAACCATTCGTGAGTTCGTAGCCGGCGTACTGTTTGCGCCAACCGCGTTTACGCTGGTGTGGTTCGGCATCTTTGGTCTCTCTGCCATCAACGTTGAGATGAATGGCCTGGTGGCACTGGCGGATCAGGTGCAGAGGGATCCGTCGGTGGCCATCTTTGCATTTCTTGATGTTTTTCCACTGGCGGAGGCGGCTTCTGCTTTGAGTGTGGTCATTATTGTCATTTTCTTTACCACGTCATCGGACTCCGCCTCCCTGGTGATTGATATGCTGACACGCAGGGACGACCAGCCTTCGCTGATTCGCCAACGGATTTTCTGGGCGGCGGCCCAGGGGGTAATTGCGGCCACTCTGTTGCTTGCCGGCGGGCTGGATGCTCTGCAGAACGTGATCACTTCACTTGGTTTACCGTTCTGTATATTGCTGGTGTTTATGGCGGTGTCCCTCTATCGCGCTCTGCACGCCGATTATCGCGGCTACAGTGTGGATGAGCTGGTGCGAGGCCGCGCTTTCCCGGAAGTGGAAGCCGATTCTGAACCCAAACAGGAGAAAGGTTATGTACCGGAAGCTGCTGATCGCGATTGATCCGAAAGACGACGGGGAGGGCAAGCGTGCACTGGAAGCGGCCCTGAATCTTCTGGAGGAGGGTGGCGAGTTGCACCTGGCCAGTGTCTTCAACCCGGGTGGCAGCGGTTTCTTTCCTCACGTCACCGAAGAAGCACCGGAAGACAAAGAAGAGCAGGTGCGGCACCACCTGGATCTGCTGGCCCGGAAATACCTGCCCCTGAACCGGGAGGCGATCCTGCACGTGGTGGCCGGTTCGGCCGGTGAGAAACTGGTGGCACTGGCCGGTCAGCTGTGTGCAGATCTGATGATTCTGGTCTCCCGTGGCGGTGGCAGCCACTGGCCGTTGCGCAAGGCAACGGTGGAGTATGTGTCGGTCAATGCCCCTTGTGCGGTGCTGGTGCTTCCCAGTATGGAGAAAAACGAGAGCGACGGACCTGTAGAGAGCGAGTAAGGTCCTTGTTCATTGGGATCAAAAAAGAGGGAGCTGTGATGCCGGTTCAGAGTCCTGGCTGCCAGTCCTGGGCCGGTTCTGTGTCGGCCCCTTTCGACTGCCATGACGGTTGAGAACCCGGTCCGTCTCTGTCTGGCTCACTTGCTGCTTCCTGAACTCTCCGACAGCCTTGCGAGCCACCCGTGCTGCCTGCTCATGATCACAGACTGGTGAAATATAGGTATTGCCGCCAAAGCGCTGCTTCTGGGCCGGCGTCATCAGCCATGGGGTGTGGATCATTTCCGCCGGGACGCCGGCCAGCTCCGGTATCCAGCGGCGGATGAACTCACCTTCCGGATCCAGTTTCTGGCTCTGCAACACCGGGTTGTAAATGCGCAGGGCGTTGATGCCGGTGAGCCCCGATTGCATCTGGGCCTGGGGATAGTGAATGCCGGGCTCGAAATCGGTAAACAGGCGAGCCAGGTGCAGTGCCGGGTCCCGCCAGTGCAGCCAAAGCTGATAACTGGCCACCGCCATCAGCATGGCCCGCATGCGGAAGTTAATCCAACCGGTGTGCTCCAGGCTGCGCATGCAGGCATCCACCAGCGGCCAGCCGGTCTGGCCCTCCTGCCAGCGATGCAGTCGCTCGCTGTTGTTTGGTCCGGTTTTCAGGTGCTCCAGTTCCCGATGCATGGCACGGAATTCCAGTTCCGGTTCATCCTCCAGCTTCTGGATAAAGTGGCAATGCCAGTGCAGCCTTGAGCGAAAGCTGGTGAGGCTTTTCTTCTTGCGAGGCAGAGTGTTGCGGTGGTCTCCGGTCTCTTTTGACTGCTGATAGACATCGCGCAGGCTGATGGTGCCCCAGGCCAGGTGAGGGCTGAGCCGTGAGCAGGCGCGAGGTGCGGTAAGCGGTGAGGACATGTTGTACTGATAACCCACGCACCGCCGTTCCAGAAACGAATCCAGCAGGGCAATGGCCCGTTCGCTGCCGCCGGCCTGACGATCCGGGCATGGGCCACCGTTAAGCTGGGCGGGTGCGGGTAAGCTCTGCGGCCAGCCGGAGGTACCCGGCGAACGAATCCCTTCGGGTGCAGGCAGGCGTGTGCTTTTGATGATCCGGTTCCAGTGCTGGTCCCAGTCGTCCCGGTTGACCAGTCGCCGAACGACACCAAAGCCCTGCCATTCGCGGAACTCAATCTGCTGGCTCTGGCACCAGGCAATCACCGCTTTATCCCGTTGAAAGGTCCAGTCCCCGCCGGTTTCCTGATGGCAGAACACCTGTGTGATGCCGTACTGCTGTTTCAGGTCATCCAGGGTTCTGATGACCTCCCCGTGAGCAATCAGCAGATCACTGCCCAGGCGTTTTAACTGCTTGCGCAAGGATTCGAGAGACTCTGCAACGAACTGCCACTGCCGGCGGGAGGTGTCCGGTTGCTGCCAGTATTCCGGCTCCACCACGTACAAGGGCACCACCGGCTGCCCCGATTGCACAGCGGCGTAAAGTGGGCCGTGATCCTCCACCCGTAAATCCCGTTTGAACCAGACCACGACTGCCATCAGTGCGGCCCCCGATTGCGCCGGCAACGCTCACTGCAGTATTTCACCTGGTCCCAGTCCTTTGCCCACTTCTTGCGCCAGGTGAAAGGGCGGTGGCAGGCCGGGCAGATTTTCTCAGGTAAGTGCGGTTTTTTGTGCATGGGCGGTTTATGGGTTTAACTGAAAGAGGTGTGTGGATATACGTGACTGAGCTTCCAGAGGTTTTGCCATGTCCCGATTCGACGACAACATCCTGCCACCCTCGGTCCTGATCTTCGACTGGCACGGTACCCTGGTGGACACCCATGATGCCATGTTCAGCGCCATGGAGGAGATGTTACCGCAACTGGAAGAGCTGGGCCTCGTGGAGCAGTTGCTGCCTGAAGACCAGTGCCGCACCGAAGACGATGCCCGGTTGGTGCGTTACATTCGCATCTATCGCCGATTGCACCCGCGGATTCTGGCTGAGCGCCGGGTCTCCCGAACGGATATTTTCAACGCCATCTTTGGTGAGAACAAGGCTGCCAAGCTGATCGCCCATAAAGCCTACAACCAGGCCTACCGGAAGTACTTCGGCCAGGTGAAACCGTTTCAGCCGGGCGCTTATGAGTATCTGTCGGCCCTGAAAGCCCTGGGCATCAAGCTGGCGGTGTGCACCAACCGCAACCGGGAGTTCCTGGACAGGGAGTTGCAGATTGTCGACGAAGGCCGCTGGCTGCATTTGTTCGATGCCACCGTGTGTGCTGATGACGTCACTGAATACAAGCCGGATCCGGAGGTGATTCTCAAAGCGCTGGAAAAGCTGTCGATCCAGGCGGATGACCACGCCTGGTATATCGGGGACAGCTATGTGGACATGCTTACCGCACACCATGCCGGTGTGGCTGGAGTGTTCTACAACGGTGCCTGCTGGGAGCCCGACCGGGTCAGCGGCTGGTTCACCAAGCGAGACGCCCCGACCGCTGTTCTCGACAGCTTTGAAGATCTGATGGATTTACTTGCCCTGCTGGAACGTGAGCATTCCGAAGCGTTTACCTCCAGCCCGGCAGAGGTGCGCCCGAAACCTTTCCCGGCGCCAGAGCGGCCGGAGCCCCGCATCGAGCCTGACTGGCACCCGGCGGTGGTGAAACTGATTCGCCCGGCGGTGATCCTGTTCGACTGGCACGCCACTCTGGTGGACACGCTCGATGCCATGTACCACGCGGTGGATGACATGCTGCCGGATTTCCACAAGCTGGGATTGATGGATCGGATGGTGGCGCCGGAAGACAGCAAAACCCCGGAAGATGCCCGCCTGGTGGCATACGTGCGAGAGTTCGCCAAACTGCACCCCAAGGTAAAGGCTGATCGCAAAATCTCCCGCACCGATATTTTTGAAGTGCTATTCGGTGAGGATCAGGACGCCAAGCAGATTGCCCACAAAGCCTTTAATCATCACTACCGGAATCACTACGGCACCGTGAAAGCCTTCGAGCCCAGGGTGCGGGAAATGCTGGAAGGGCTACGCAAGCTGGGTATCCAGGTGGGCGTGATCACCAACCGCGACCGGGAGTTTTTCGAGCACGAACTGGCGGCGGTGGAAGATACCGGCTGGACACACCTGTTTGACGTTAACGTGTGTGGTGATGATACCCCGCTGCGCAAACCCCACCCGGATCAATTGCTGCTGGCAGTGCAGAAGCTGGATTACCCACCGGACCCCAGTGTGTGGTACGTGGGCGACTCTACCACTGACATCATTGCGGCTAAACGGGCCGGTATGACCGCGGTGTTCTTCAACGGCGCCCAATGGGATTTGCCGTGGCTGAACCGGATTTTTCCCGGTACTCACAAACACCCGGACAAACCGGATGTAGTGGTTAACGATTTCTCCGAGTTCTGGGCTCTGGTGCTGGCCTGCGAAGTCGGGCCGCCCTGACTCTGGAAGATGTTGGTTATTCTGCCGAGCTGGGGGCGGGAGGATTGTGAAGAGCGTGTTCGATGTCGAGTCCGAGTACCAGCACGCCTTCGAGTCCGTTGTTGGGTTTATTAAGCGGCACCGGAAAGCTGACCATCACCTGGAAACGGGCGGTGGAGGCATCGTAGCGAATCGGCGAAATCCACATGTCGCGCTTTCTCTCAACGCCTCGGTCGGTTTCAAGAGCGATTTCCTGAACCTTGGGCTCGTCGCCCTGCCAGTAGTCTGAGGACAAACGGCTCATGGCGACCAGCGCTCCGGCTTTGTCGGTCAGCAGTACCTCGGTAACAAGTGGTGCGTGGCTGGCCTGCCAGGCTGTCATTGCCCGGGAAGCCGGCAGCTCAAGTATTTCGCCAGCCAGCGGTGTCGGATGGTGGGGTGCCAGCGCTTGCCAGAGCGTGTCCTTGGTCAGGATATCGGTCAGGTTGTCGTAGGTTGGCCCCTGGTAGATGGCATTGGTCAGATTGATGTTGCCGGAGAGATCAGCCATCAGTGCTTGCGCCAGCCCCTGAACCTCAGACGCTTCCTGTTCGGACAATTGCATACTGGGCATTGCACAGCCAGCGAGGTGTGCGTTAAATCCGGACAGGAAGCGAGGGTGGTCCGCAGAAAAGCGAGAGCTCACATACAGGTGCAAAGGCGCATACCGAACAAAATCAGAATTCAGTGACCAATCTACCCCGGATTTCTGGTCCTGCAGGTAGTTCATGGCACGCTGATCCATCAGAGCGAGATCAATCCGCTTTCGTACCAGAAGCGCTGGAAGCTGCTCAGCCCCTGTAACCGTGATAAACGGTTTCAGATCATTGTCTTCCAGCCAGATGGCTTCATTGCTGCCACCGACCACGCCAATTCTTGCAGTGCCGGGGTCCGGTTTGGCTTCGGCGGTAAAGAACCAGTGCCATTTTTCCAGGGCGACCGGGTGCGAGCGAACGGCGGATTGGTCCAGTTCCTCGGATGACCCGACGGCATAGTAGCCGTCCACCAGGTTGCGTTCCAGCGAGTAACGGGCCCGGCTTTGCGGCATCAGACTGATCCTGGCCTGAAATCCGGACTTGTTCAGGGCGCAGCGGATGGTTTCCGTGGTTTCACCGGTAACCACCGGAATCTGGGGTTCCGCATACTGGTAAGGCGGTGCCAGAAAGGTATACAGGCTGAAGCCATGGTGGTCTGCCCTCACGCTCAATGAGGCCATAACAAGGCTCAATCCGATAATCAGGCTGCGGGCATCCATGTGCGCACTCAAGCGTCGAGATTGCTGACAATGGTATGAGCATAGCAGTCATAATCCCGCTTTTCCGTACCTCATTTGGCGTAGTCGGATCACAGTGTTTCGATATTGGCCAGAACCCAGTCTGCCCTTGCCCGCAAGGCTTCCCGCCGCTCTGGCTTCTGCTTGTCCCAGTTCCGGTACATCATGGTCATTCGTGGATTGTTGGCAAAATCCTCGCGGTGCCGGTCAATGAAGTGCCAGTACAGGCTGTTGAACGGGCAGGCGCGGTCTCCGGTAGCGTCCTGCACCCGGTAGTGGCAGTTCTGGCAGTGGTCAGACATGCGCTGGATGTATTTGCCGCTGGCGGCGTAAGGCTTGGAGCCCAGGTAGCCACCATCGGCGTGCATTACCATGCCCAGAGTGTTGGGCAGCTCCACCCAGTCGAAGGCGTCGATATACACCGCCAGGTACCAGTCACAGATGGCTTCCGGTTTCACCCCGGCCAGGAGGGCAAAGTTGCCGGTGACCATCAGTCGCTGGATGTGGTGGGCATAGGCGTTGCGGGCCGTGGCGTCGATGGCTTTGTGCATGCAGCGCATCTTTGTATCGCCGGTCCAGTAGAACCAGGGCAGCTCACGGCTGTTGCCCAAACGGTTTTCCCGGGCGTAACCGGGCATCAGTAGCCAATAGATGCCGCGCACGAATTCCCGCCAGCCGATGATCTGGCGGACAAAGCCTTCCACAGCATTCAGCGGCGCCCGGCCGGCGTGCCAGGCCCGTACCGCTTCTTCACACACCTCCATGGGATCCAGCAAGCCGGTGTTGAGATAGGGGGACAGGATGGAATGGAATAGCCAGTCTTCGTTGTCTGACATGGCATCCTGGTAGTCGCCGAAGCAGGGCAGGGCGAAGTCGATAAAGTGGGCAAGCGCTCCCTGCGCCTGTTCGGCGGTAACGGCGTAGTGGAAATTTTCCGTGGTGCCGAAATGCTCTGAAAAGTATTCGTTTACCAGCTCGATCACTTCGGTGGTGATGGCATCCGGTTCCTCGCGGAACGGGGCCGGGGCGGGAGGCTTGCCGGCCCATTTCTTTCGGTTGTCGGTGTCGAAGTTCCACTGGCCACCTTTGGGCTGGCCTTCGGAGGTCATCAGCAAACCGGTTTTTTTGCGCATCTCTCGATAGAAGAATTCCATGCGCAGCTGCTTTCGGCCTTCGGCCCAGCGGGCGAACTCGTCAATATTGCAGACGAAGCGGGTATCTGGCCGGATTTCCACTGGGATGCCCAGTGTTTTGTGCCAGCGGCTGATCTGTTCGTGTAAACGCCACTCACCACATTCTGTCGTAATGACTCGCTCCGGTTGGCATTCCCGCACCAGCTCCGCTATTACCTGTTCAATAGACTGTGCCGGATTGTCCGGGTGATAGCGCTGATAGTGAACCCGCCAGCCATCCTCCGCCAGTGCATCGGCAAAGTGCCGCATGGCACTGAAAATGAACACCAGCTTCTTCTTGTGATGGTTGGTGTAGCTGGCTTCACTGTGGACCTCGGCCATCACGACCAGGTCGTTGTCCTTGTCTGCGCCCTCAAGGGCAGAGAGACGGTGGCTGAGCTGATCACCCAGGATCAGGATGAGATTGGCCATGACGGGCTCCGGCTGAGTTTATCCTTTAGAGGTAGGCAGAATACGCCATGGGCGCAAGGGTGGTTCATTGGGTATGCTGGTACACTCAGCTGATTCGCATCAAATCGTGCCGGCCGCCGGTCAGGCATAATGCGCGCTTTCCGGCATGCCGATCCTATTCGACGTTAGAGTTTTACTATGGCTTCTGATACCGCTGCAGCAAACAATCTGCCCGCTTTCATCTGGGATGAGGCGCTCATCCGCCGTTATGATCTGAGCGGACCTCGCTACACATCCTATCCAACAGCGGTGGAGTTCACCCCGAACTATTCCATTGAAGACATGGTCAAGGCGGCTGGCCGCAGCAAGGCCGCTGGCGGGCCCATCTCGCTGTATACTCACCTGCCGTTCTGTGCGCACCTTTGCTACTACTGCGCCTGCAACAAGGTGATCACCAAGAAGCGCGACAAGGCCATGCCCTATGTGGAGCGGGTACTGAAAGAAGCGGCCATCCAGTCGAAACTGTTCGGTGCCGACCGCCCGGTCAAGCAACTGCACTGGGGTGGTGGTACACCTACCTTCCTGCCCAGAGATGTGATGCAACACCTGATGGCCGGTTACGGTGAGTTGTTTAACCTGCAGTCCGGCGACGATCGGGACTACAGTGTCGAAATCGATCCCCGGGAAGTGGACGAAGATACTCTGTCCACCCTCTGGGAGCTGGGTTTCAACCGTATCAGCCTGGGCGTACAGGATGTGAATCCGGAAGTGCAGAAGGCGGTGAACCGTATCCAGCCCCGGGACATGACTGAGTCGGTATTGAACGAAGCGCGCCGCATCGGCTTCCGCTCCATCAACCTGGATCTGATCTACGGCCTGCCGTACCAGACTCCGGAAAGCTTTGCCGAAACCCTGGAATCGGTGATCGAGATGTCGCCGGACCGGCTTTCGGTGTTCAGTTACGCGCATCTGCCGGACCGTTTCTATCCGCAAACACGGATTCAGGCCGATACACTGCCCAGTCCGCAGCAGAAACTGACGATTCTGCACAACACCATCAACCGTTTGCTGGAAGCTGGTTACGAATACATCGGCATGGACCACTTCGCCAAGCCGGACGACAGCCTGGCGGTAGCCCAGCGCGAAGGCCGCCTGCATCGGAACTTCCAGGGGTACACCACTCACTCGGATTGTGACCTGGTGTCCCTGGGTGTATCAGCCATTGGCCAGACCGACGATGCCTACTTCCAGAACAACCACGACCTGCCGTCCTGGGAGGCGTCCATCGATGCTGGCCAATTGGCGATTATTCGTGGCGTGGGCCTGACCCGCGACGACCGCATCCGACGCTGGGTGATCGGCCAGCTGATCTGCCAGTTCCGACTGGACCGCAAGCAGTTTGCCGAACAGTGGAATGAAGATTTTGACCGCTATTTCGCGGATGAAATGAACCGCCTGAAGCCGATGATTCAGGACGAGTTGATTGCGGATTGCGGTTCTTTGCTGCAGGTTCAGCCAGCCGGTCGCCTACTGATCCGGGCCATTTGCCAGATCTTCGATCTGTACCGCAAGGAAGGGGCGAGCCAGCGGTTCTCCAGAATTATCTGACTGGAGAACAATGAGCACAAACGCAAGAGGGCTGCCACATGGCGGCCCTCTTGCGTTGTCGTGGAGGGTTTTCTGATCAGGCCACTTTGAACTCATTGGCCAGATCCTGTAACTGGCGGGCCAGCCGCGCCTGTTCCTGGGTGACCTCGGTGATTTCCTTGGAGCCGGTCAGGGTCAGGAGGGCAGCTTCGCTTACAGATTCCATATTACCCGCCAGTTCGCGCGTGACCGCAACCTGCTGTTCCGACGCAGTGGCAATCTGGGTCGCCATATCGGAAATGCTGTTCACGTCCATCAGAATGTCAGCAAAGGTCTGTTCCATCTCCGAGGCTTGCGCGCTGGTCTGGTCGGCCAGTTTGTGGCTGGTGATAATTGAACGGCTGGCGTTGTCGGTGATGGTCTTGAAGCCGTTGATGATATCTTCGATCTGGGTAGTGGATTCATGGGTTTGCTGCGCCAGTGTGCGAACCTCATCCGCCACTACCGCAAAGCCTCGTCCGTGCTCGCCCGCCCGGGCGGCTTCGATCGCTGCATTCAACGCCAGCAGATTGGTCTGGTCGGCAACTTTCCGGATAACATCAACCACATCGCTGATGGTCGTGCTGCGTTGTTCCAGTTCTTCGATAACCTGGTTGACGTCCTGTACTGACTTCGCCAGTTCCCGGATCTGGGAGACACTGGTGTGCAGCACCTTCTCGCCGGTCTGGCTTTTCTCCATAGCCCGACTGGAGGCGTCCGCCACCTGCTGGGTGTTGTGAGAAATCTCCTCTGAGGTTGCCGACATTTCTTCGGTGGCAGCGGCCACCTGCTCAATCTGTTGTTGCTGGTTCTTGATCTGTGAGGAATTCTGGCCCGCGGTTGAGCTGGTTTCCTCGGTGGCTGTGGCCAGCTGTACGCTTGCCTTGTCGATTTGCAGCAAGGCCTCGCTAAAACGGCCAAACAGTTCATTGATTGCCTCGGCTATGGTGCCAGTCTCGTCCTTGCTGGAGACCGGAATCGCCTGCGACAGGTCCTTGTTGTCCATGGCGTTTCGAACACCTTCCAGCAGCTGATTCACCTGCTGATGAATGGCGCGAATAATCATGGTCATTAACAGAGCCACCAGAACGATTGACGTCGCGGCAATGGCCGATGCCCAGATCAGATTGCTTCTGGCGGCATTCACGCCAGCGGTGCCCAGTGCTTCAACCTGTGACAGCATATCAGTGCGGATGCCGTTAATGGCCTGTATGCGGTTGGTAGAGGCTGAAAACCAGTCACTGGCTTCCAGGCCGTACATACCGGAAGGGCTGCTCAGAAGCATATCTCGCTGATCCAGCATTTTTCGGTGCTCGGCGGTTTCGGGAAATGACTCAATCCGACCACGGATATCCGAATTTGCACTCAGCATGGTGATTGCGGTCTGGAAATACGCTTGCTGACGCCCTGACAGGGCCGCTAATTGCCCAACTGCAGGCAGGTCGAAGTTGCCGCTGCGCACCAGTGACGCCCCTGCAGCCCGTTCACGGCCTGCCATTTCGGCAGCTTCGGCAAGGGCAAGGTAGGCATTGATCTGCCGGGCCAGCTCGGGCTCAGATGCCCGGCGCACCAGCAACGGAATACGGTTAAGGATTTCCATGATCAGGCTGGTGTAGCGGGCGCCGGATTCGGCACCAGCCAACACCCGGTTATCAATATCCCTGCGCAGACTGATTAGATTGCCAATGTCCCGCTGGAATTTGTCGACGCTTGCCTGAATGCTGCCGTCAAAACGGGCTTCTTCAGCCAGTGCCTTGATTCCGTTCTGGTAGGCGCTCAGGTTCCTGTCAGTATTTTGTCTCTGGGATTGAAGGTTGCGGGCTGCCTCGCGCTCGCCGTCAGAATCCGGGGCGCTGGAAATAAACACGGCCGAACGGCCCCGTTCTTTCTGCAATTCCTCAACCAGCGGATCCCCAAGCTCAGCCAACTGAACCAAGGTATTGAGCTGTTGCATGTTGTCCAGGTCATCCATATTACGGGAGATGCTCTGGACCGCGAAAAATACAATGACCAGCAGCGCAGGCAGCACCAAAGTAATCAGCTTGCCTCGCATGGAGAGGTTGTTGATAAAAGTCATGGGAGGGCCTCATCATTGAGAATGGCGTCCATTGTGGATAAGTGTAGCAGTTCAGACCATTGACGCCTTGGGGTACCTGAGGGGGTAGATTTCCACATGTAAGTGCTTGTAATAAAAAGTTAAAGCAATGAGTTTTATGCAGTTTTGGTTCAGGTAGGGGTTAATGCGTAGAGTATTACCAAAGGGGTATTTGACAGGTTTCTGTCAATCCGCTGACAAAGGTCAAGGTGGGCTAAGTCGCTGACCGGTAAGGTGCACGGCAACGTGCTCAGCGGAGAAAACCATGGAACTTGTATGCCCGGCTGGTAGCCTTCCCGCCCTTAAAACCGCCGTGGACAATGGAGCCGATGCGGTCTATTTCGGCTTCCGGGACAGTACCAACGCCCGCCAGTTTGCTGGCCTGAATTTTAACGACAAACGTGCAGCCGAGGGCATTGAGTACGCTCATTCAAAAGGCAGTCGTGTGTTCTGTGCCATCAATACCTATCCGCAACCGGATGGCTGGGAACACTGGAAAGTCGCGGTGGATCGTGCCGCCGGCCTTGGAGTGGATGCCATTATCCTGGCCGATATGGGACTGCTGGATTACGCTGCAAACAGGCACCCGGATATCCCCCGGCATTTGTCGGTTCAGGGTTCTGCCACCAGCCATGAGGCCCTGTCGTTCTACAAGGACAACTTCGATATCCGCCGGGCAGTGCTGCCGCGCGTGCTGTCTCTGGATCAGGTTCGGGATGTGGCCAAGCATAGCCCAGTGGAGCTGGAAGTTTTTGCCTTCGGCAGTCTGTGCATTATGGCGGAGGGTCGCTGCTACCTGTCTTCTTACCTCACGGATGAATCCCCCAACACCCGGGGTGCCTGTTCACCGGCCAAGGCGGTGCGTTGGCAGGAAACTTCTCAGGGGCTGGAATCCCGCCTGAATGAAGTGCTCATTGATCGCTATGGCCCCGGTGAATCTGCCGGTTACCCGACCCTGTGCAAGGGCCGGTTTGAAGTGGAGGGCAGCGTGTACCATGCCATCGAAGAGCCGGTAAGCCTGAATACCATGGATCTTCTGCCGGAATTGAAGGGGCTGGGTATCAGCGCAGTAAAAATCGAGGGCCGCCAGCGCAGCCCGGCCTACATTGCAGATGTTGCCCGAACCTGGCGCCAGGCCCTGGACCGGGTTCAGGCCACCCCTGACAGCTTTGCTGTAGACAGTGCCTGGAACCGCACTCTCGCCGGTCTTTCCGAGGGTGGCCTGACCACCATCGGGGCCTACCATCGCAAGTGGAAATAAGGTTTTGCCCGCTATGATGAAACTCTCTCTTGGCCCGATTCTGTGGTTCTGGACCAAGCAGTCCGTATTCGATTTCTACGCTAACGCTGCGGAGTGGCCAGTAGATACCATCTATCTTGGCGAAGTGGTGTGCTCCCGCCGCCGGGAACTGAAGCCCGATGACTGGCTCGACCTGGCCCGGGATCTGAAGGCTTGTGGCAAGAACGTGGTGCTTTCCACATT
The DNA here is from genome assembly GCF_000475375.1 of Marinobacter sp. EVN1. NCBI lineage: Bacteria > Pseudomonadati > Pseudomonadota > Gammaproteobacteria > Pseudomonadales > Marinobacteraceae > Marinobacter > Marinobacter sp. EVN1. Next base: position 131,877 of record NZ_AXCB01000016.1, on the reverse strand, counting down.
AACGCTGATCGAATCCGAAGCGGATCTGCGGCGACTTCGTCGGTTTTGCGAACAGGATGAGTTTTTGGTGGAGGCCAACGACCAGAGTGCCCTGCAGGTGGCGATCCGCAACAAGATTCCGTTTGTTACCGGCCCGTCCATGAACATCTACAACACGGCCACCCTGAAGATCCTCGCCAGGCAGGGTCTGCAGGGCTGGAACCTGCCGGTGGAACTAGGCAAGGAAACCCTGGAGCAGCTGATCAGTGAGCTGAAGGGCGAAGGTCTGGATCTGCCCGCCGAGGTATTTTCCTGGGGCTTCCTGCCATTGGCCTGGTCGTCCCGCTGTTTCACTGCCCGTCATTACAACCTGCCTAAAGACAACTGCGAATTCCGTTGTCTGGAGCATCCTGATGGCATGGAGCTACGTTCCCGGGAAAGCCAGGAGCTGTTCCGGATTAATGGCATTTCCACGCTCTCCGGCTCGCGCTACGACCTGATGAGGGAACTACCGGAGATGGAGCGTATGGGTGTCAGTACCGTGAGGCTGAGCCCGGAGCATCAAGGTATGGACCAAGTGGTCAAACGCTTTGATCAGGTACGCCGGGGGGAAGTGCCGGTCGCCGACCCGCTGCAGCTAGTAGAAGCGCCACCCTGCAACGGGTACTGGTATGGCAAGCCGGGAATGGATCTGATCGTAAAGTCTGTGTAAAGCCCGTTGAGCGTTGATTGAGGTCAATAGGTAGCCGATGTACCAGGAGTAGCTTGCTAGGGTACTCAAACTGCATTGGGGTTTATTGTTATGGCTCGCGTCCCGCTATTTTTCTGGGGCCTGACTGCTTTGGTCAGCGTCCTGTGGTTTGTTTCCGACAGCCTGTGGGTTTCCCCCTTCGCTTACTTTCCGTTCCGCTCTGTGTTTGTGCAGTTTTCCGGCATTCTGGCCGTAGTGATGATGGCAGTTGCGTTGGTGCTGGCACTGCGTCTCCGGTCTCTGGAGCGTTGGGTTGGTGGCCTGGACAAGGTGTACCGGCTGCACAAATGGCTGGGCATTGGTTCACTGGTGCTGGCTACGTTGCATTGGTGGTGGGCCAAGGGCACCAAGTGGATGGTGGGCTGGGGCTGGCTGGAGAAGCCGGCCGGCAAAGGGGCCGGACAGCAACTCGCCGGCCTGGAAGCCTGGTTCAGGGGGCAGCGGGGGCTGGCAGAAACCCTGGGAGAATGGGCTTTCTACGCCGCGGCCGTATTGATTGTGCTGGCATTGGTAAAAGCCTTTCCTTATCACCTGTTTCGTAAAACACACAAACTGCTGGCGGTGGTCTTTCTGCCCCTGGCCTGGCACAGCTTTATCCTGATGAAGTTTGATTATTGGGCAGCGCCGATTGGCTGGCTGACCCAGTTCGCTGTTGTCGCCGGCAGTATCGCAGCGGTTTTACTGCTGCTTAGCTGGCCGGGCAAGGTCCGGAAGGTGCCGGGGGAGGTGGTTTCGGTAACCCGATATCCGGAGCTGAGAGTTTTCGAGTTTCTGGTAAGGGTCGAGCAGGGCTGGTCCGTCCATAACCCCGGGCAGTTCGCCTTTATTACGTCGGATGCTGCGGAGGGCCCTCACCCTTATACCATTGCTTCAGACTGGAACCCGGAAACCCGATGTCTGAAATTCGTGGTCAAGGAACTGGGGGACCATACCCGCCGGGCCAGCCACCGGATCTGCGAGGGCATGCCGGTTACACTGGAGGGGCCCTATGGCGGTTTTGATTTTGAAGATGATTGCCGCACTCAGATCTGGGTAGGCGCGGGCATCGGCATTACTCCGTTTATTGCCCGGATGGGGCGCCTGGCTAGCAAACCGGATAATCGTACTATCTACCTGTTCCACCCCACTGCCGATGTCAGCGAGGAGGCTCTGACAAAGCTGCGGGCGGATGCCGAAGCCGCGGGCGTTAACCTGGTTATTCGATGCAGTCGTACCGAAGGCCGACTGACACCGGAGGAAATTCGCGATGCGGTGCCGGATTGGCAAGGCGCCAGCCTGTGGTTCTGCGGCCCGGTGGGCATGGCCCGGACCCTGTTCAACGAATTCCGCAGATGGGGCCTGCCTGCCCGGCGGATGCATCGGGAGTTTTTTGAGATGCGGTAAATGCGTTATGTCATGGCGGGTTTTGAATTCATAAGGGTGAAGGCTAGGCTCAAGGACACCATTAGCCGGTTGGGAGGTTTCTATGGACATCCGCCTGAAACGAGCCTACGACCACGCTGCCCGCTCAGATGGCCCGCGTATTCTGGTGGATCGCATCTGGCCCAGGGGCGTTGCCAAAGAAGACGCAGACATTGCCCATTGGCTGAAAGGGCTTGCGCCATCTTCAGAATTGCGGAAGTGGTTCGGCCATGACCCGGACAGATGGCCCGGGTTTCGAGACCGCTACTTCAAAGAGCTCAAGTCTGATGGGGCCGCAGAGGACCTGGATTTGTTCCGGCAGATCCTCAAGGAGCACAAACGCGTCACGCTGGTATTTGCGGCCAAAGATACCGACCATAATAATGCGGTGGCGTTGCGGGATTTTGCGTTGAGCGACCAGCTCTGAGACAGCCCCGCTCTCTGATTTAAAACAACTACATTTATTGGCAGTTGAACTATGCTCAAGACGGTGGTTGCCGTTTTGGGAGTCCTTCTGTGACCAATAATGTGCCGAATGCCTTCGAAATCTTCCCCTGGAACCGGAATTTCGAGACCGGCATTAATGATATTGATCAACAGCACAAGGTGCTGGTCAATATCCTGAATCGACTGGCGTGGCACTTTGCATCGGACACCTCCGAGTTAACGCCCGATCAGATTCTTGATGAGTTGCTTTCCTACGCCGCGTTTCATTTTGAATACGAGGAAGCGATCTGGAACAAAACCCTCAGTGAAGCAGCGATGGCGAAAAGCCACTGCGAGTCACACCAGATGTTTTTTGCGCAGGTTGAGGAGCTGCGCAACAGCCGCGAACCTCAGGAAGAGGTGTTAACCAGACTGTTTGACTTCCTCACACGCTGGTTAGCCTTCCATATCCTCGAATCAGATCGCCGAATGGCTCTGACGGTTGAGTTGGTTCAGCAAGGCCTGGAAGTCAGTGAGGCAAAAAACCGGGTCGATGCAGAGCTGAGCGGTTCCGCCTCGGTGCTGGTCAACGCGCTGTTGGAAATTTACGGAAAGCTTTCATCAAGCACGATTCAGTTAATGCGGGAGAAAATGGCCCGCTTGAGGGCCGAAGACGAGCTGTCCCGAATACAGCATGAAAGGTTGAATCAGGCCCTGGAAGAACAAGCCCGAGAATATCAGCACCATCTGGAAACGCTCGCTTATACCGATGCCTTGACCGGCCTCTGGAACCGAAACGGCATCGTCCGCCGGATTCGTGAATACCTTGCCGATGACGTGAGAGCTGAGAACTCGGCAGCCCTGGTGTCTATTGATCTTGATAATTTCAAGGATCTCAACGACTGTCTCGGAGAAGATGCGGCAGACCGATTGCTCGGCTTGCTGTCCCGGCGGTGGCTGGATGCGATCCCGGCGGATGCCTGCCTGGCGCGAACAGGTGGTGATGAGTTTGCATTGTTGCTGCCGGATGCCAGCCAAGCCGAGTCGCGGCTGGAAGCCCTGCGTTTGACGGCCAGTCAGCCATTTGAACTTGACGGTGTTGAGGTTTCCGCGGGGTTTACGGCTGGTGTTGTCCTGTTTCCGGATGGCGCCGTTGAGGACGCAGACAGCTTGCTGAGGCAGGCGGATAATACCCTGTATCGGGCAAAACACGAGATGCGCAGTGGCTGGCTGTATCTTGATGCCGGCGAGCGGAGCCAGTATCGAGCCCGTCAGTTGTTACTGGAGGACATCCGCAGGGGGCTCAACCAGGATGAGTTCCGGCTTTATTTTCAACCCAAGGTTAATCTCCGGACTGGAGAGGTTTTGGGCGTTGAAGCGCTGATCCGGTGGCAACATCCGCGGGAAGGGCTGCTCCCTCCGAGTTACTTCCTGCCCGCCATTGAGCATCACACGCTGAATATTCAGGTTGGTGAATGGGTGTTGAGAAACTCTCTGCTGCAAATACAGCGCTGGGAGCAAGAGGGCGTCAGGGTCAATGTCAGCGTTAACATCGCTGCCAACCATCTTCAGTCTGATCACTTTGCCGGGCACCTGCAAAAAATCCTGTCTGGCTTTCCGGGGGTTGACCCTGTCAGGCTAGATCTGGAAATCCTGGAAACCGCTGCACTTGGGGATTTGGATAAAGCCGTACAAACCATTGCGGATTGCCGTGAGCTTGGGGTGACCTTCTCCCTGGATGACTTTGGTACTGGTTACTCATCGTTGTCTTATCTCAAGCGCCTTCCTGTCGATACTCTGAAAATTGATCGGGAGTTTGTATCCGGCATTGAGGATAACGGTGAAAACCTGTCGATTCTTCAGGGGGTGATCGGTCTGTCGCGGGTTTTCGGAAAGCAGGTGGTTGCGGAGGGCGTGGAAAGTGTCAGGCAAGGTGAGATTCTGTTGAGCCTCGGGTGCGAATGCGCTCAGGGATTTGCCATGTCTCCGCCCATTGAAGCGCCCCTGATCCCTGCCTGGATTAACAGTTGGAGAACGTTCCCGGAATGGGCGCTTACCAGGGTTTCAGAAAATCCCTGAGCCGCAGATGCCAGTCCAGGCTGTCGAGCAGGTTTTTCAGGGCCAGCCCCAGTTCAGTATCCCCCTCAATAACCAGCCGGCGCTGGAAGAACAACTGATCGGGGTCTTGCTTTCGCTCCGCCAATGTACGGAATGCACCAACGGACCCCCGAATAGTGGCTTCACCAGGTCCGTTCAGCACCCGCAGGCGCCCGGCCCAGTAACCGAGGGTAATGCCTGGCTGGCCGCCATTGATTTCGAGGCGGATTCGACGTCCCTCGAAATCGTCGAATTCACCTTCTGCAATGGCGTCCGAGAAAAGCCGGTTGAGGGGTGCTTCCGCTGCCAGTTGTTTCAGGGGGAGGGGAATTCGCTGATCAATGCCGTTCAGGAGTGGCACCGGTGAAGGGGCATACTCCTGGATGACGGCTATGGTCTGGCCCGCAAGGGCATTGTGCTGGAGTTGGTTGCTCAGGCGTTGCAGCTGCGCGAACCCGGGTGGTGTGGGCAATTTGCCGAAACTGGGCAGGGTAGGCAGCATGGCAGGCTCTCCTGGAATCATGAAACAGATAGGGAGAGCCTACCTCAAACCGCAATAAACGGATTTGATATAACTCAGGGGAATGAACAGTCAGCCCTTGTGCAGACCTTCCTCGACTGCCCAGACGGCCACTTCCACCCGCGAGCGCAGGTTCAGCTTTTTCAGCAGGTGCTTGACGTGGACCTTGACAGTGCCGTCACTGATGTCGAGTTTACGCCCGATCATCTTGTTGGACAGGCCTTCGGCAATCAGCCGGAGAATGTCTTTCTCCCTCGGCGTCAGGCTGTCGAAGTCGGGGCGGCTGGTCTGCTGCGGTTTGTTGGAACGCAGGGCTTCGGCCAGCAGGGTCGTGAGGCGATCACTGATCACCATTTTGCCTACGGCCGCCTGATGCAGCTGGGCAATCATGTCCTCCGGCTCCATGTCCTTGAGCAGGTAACCGTCAGCCCCCGCGCGCAGTGCCGCAACTACATCGTCTTCCTGATCGGAGACGGTGAACATCACAATGCGGGAACTGACATTCTGTTCCCTGAGCTTTCGCAGGGCTTCGATACCGTCCATTTCCGGCATGTTCAGGTCCATCAGGATCAGGTCCGGCTCCAGCTCGGTGGCCAGACGGATGCCATCGGCGGCATTGCTGGCTTCGCCAATCACTTCCATGTCGTCTTCCATGCCGATCAGCTGCTTGATGCCCTGGCGCAGCAGCGGGTGGTCGTCGATCAACAGAATGCTTGCGGGTGTCTCAGACATTGTTTCTCTCTTTTGTCCTGCGCTCGGCTCAGGCCGGCGTAGTTTCCGTTGGAATCAGGTTGCGGCTCTTGGGTACGAATGTTAGCGCGACTTCCACGCCGCCTTCATCCCTGTTTCGCACATTAACCTTGCCGCCGAGTGTGCGGGCACGGTCCTGCATAATAATCAGGCCATAGTGGTTCACGGGCTGGTCGCCACCCGGTAATCCCTTGCCATTGTCCTGTATGCTGGCCCGCACTTGTGGTGAATCGAACACTACTTTGACCGCTATGTCAGTGGCATCGGCGTGTTTGACGGCATTGGCCAGCCCTTCACGAATGATCTGCAGGGTGTGGATTTCCTCATTAGGCGACAGCGTCTGGGGCGGCAGGTTGTATTCAAACGCTACCGGTTTACCGAGGCGCTCTGAGAATTCGTCGATGGTTTTGCGCAGCGCAGTCGCCAGATCCGGCGTATCCAGTTTCAGCCGGAAGGTGGCCAGCAGTTCCCTCAGCTGGCGGTAGGCGCTGTTCAGGCCGGTACTCAGTTCATCCAGGATGTCGTCGTGGATGGGCTTCTGCTCGCCATCAATGTTCAGCCGGCGCAGACGGGTCACCTGCATTTTCAGATACGAGAGCGATTGTGCCAGGGAATCGTGTAGCTCCCGGGCAATCACCGTGCGCTCTTCCGCCAGCGTCAGCTGTTGTTCTTCGGTGATCTGTTTTTCCAGGAAAATGGCAGTTGCCAGCTGGTCGGTCAGGGTTTCCAGCAGGCGGCGAGAGGTCTCCGGTAATCCTTTCTCAGCCGGATACCAGACCTCCAGGGTGCCCAGCAACTGCCCGGGAGTGCGGATGGGCAGCAACAGCCGCCGGCCGTCATTGTTTTCCAGCGGCATCTCATCATAGACCTCCGGGGTTACCAGACAGGCATTGCAATGGTGATCCCGGCAATAGAAGGGGCGTTTGGGTGTGGCGGTGGTAATGGCCTCTACCGGTTCTGCCGATTCCTTGTCATGCAGGAACAGGCGTATGGGGCCGATGCCCAGCAGCTGCTCCAGATCCTGCAGCATCGGGATGGCGCCACTGCACAGATCATGATTGGCGAACAGCCCCCGGCTGGCGGAATGCATTACCTGCAGAGCCGCATGGCTGATTTCAAGTTCCTCGGTTTTCTGCCTGGCCCGGCTTTCAAGCTCGTAGTAGGTCAGCGCCAGTTCACTGGTCATCTGGTCAAAGGCCTGGCCCAGTTGTGCCAGCTCATCGGAGCCTTTGAGATCGGCTTTGTGGCTGAAATCCTGTTCGCCCACGGCGGTGGCAATGCCCACCAGTTTCCGCAGCGGTCGGAGAATGCGGTTTTTGAGGTCCAGAAACAGGGCGAGAACAATCAATACCGAGAACACCATGCTGATGATCTGGATAAGGTGCAGCAGGTCGATTCTGGCCTCGGTGCGTTGTTCCAGCATGGAGACCAAGCGATCCACTTCTACCGTGTAGCTCTCCACTGTCGTGATCATTTCGGCGGATAGAGGGGCGCCAGTCTGGTGGCTCTCCAGTGACGGCCTGAGCTGATTGGCCCAGCCGTATTCCACGGTTTTATATTGTTCGACGAGGGGGTGGTCATCGGTGCGGGGAATGGAACGGATGATGGCGGGATCCCTGAGCCTGTCCTCGTACTCCTCAATGCGTTGATCAAGGGTGTCAGTGTTTTCTACGGGATCTTCAGAGGCCGATCTTGCCGCCAGTTGGAATGCTCCCATACGCAGTGAACCGGCAAGGTTGATAGCAGTGGCATTGCCCTCAATGCTGTTGGACACAGCCAGAGTGGTGGCCATGCTGACAATGGCCGTCAGCACGATGGCGCCGATAACAACAGCCAGTCGATTTACTAGCGGGCTTCTGGAGGTCATGGATAGCTTCAAGGCTCAAGGGATGTGGATAGTGACAGGCAGCAAAATTATCGTGGAAAACGCGCCGTCGTGATACCTCCTTGAGGATAGTCAATTACCCCAATGGTTTATAACCCATCATAGCCTTTGACCCGTGTTCAGGCAAAAGTCGAGACTAAAGAATGGGATTCAGGGAGCGTGTAATGCAATTGGAACGGGATGAAGAGAGGTTAGCATCTCTGGCAGTAGTGTTGCCGTTGGCGCTGACCGGCTTTGTGGTGGCTGCCGGTTGCTGGACACTGTTTGCGGTTGCCGGCGTGCATCTCCGAGCCGACCTGGGTCTGAGCAGTTTGCAGTTTGGGGTTCTTCTGGCCATGCCCATGGCGGTCAGCGCCATACTTGCGATTCCGGCCGGGCTTGCGGCGCAGCGATATGGTGCCCGTGAAGTCATGCTGTTGTGTCTGTGCGGTCTTGCTGTGTGCATGGGGATACTGCTGCTGACAAACACCTACATTGGCTACCTTATTGCCGCCGCCGGGCTGGGGCTGGCGGGCGGCTTCTACGGCGCCGGCCTGCAGTTCGTGGTCAGTCATTGCCAGCCCAGGCGGCTGGGTCTCGTACTCGGGGTTTTTGGCTCCGGGGTAACCGGAGCAGGTTTCAACTATTATCTGGTGCCGCTGTTCCATGAGGCGTTCTCCTGGCAGGGTGTACCTCTGGCCTACCTCATTACCCTGCTTCTGGTGATCGCGCTATTGATTATGCTGACCGACGCCACGGGTGAGGAAGACGAAAGCCGTGAACGATCAGCCAGGGAAATTCTCGGAGTGATCCGGCAGGGTCGGAATCTACCCCTGTGTTTGTATTTCGGTGTGGTTGCCGGCAGTTTCTTTGCGTTGGCGTTGTGGCTTCCGGATTTTCTCTCAGGCCAGTATGGTCTTACGCTGGATTCCGGGGCCCGCCTGGCGCAATGGTTTGTCATTCCCGGTGCGGTGGCTCAGGTGGCCGGTGGTGGTTTGTCCGATCATTTCGGTTCCGCCCGGGTTGCGACGCGGGCACTGGCGGGTTGTCTGATGGCACTCGTGGTGCTGTCCTATCCCCCCATGACTTTGTTCATTACCGGCGTGGAAGAGGAACTGGTTGTGGAGTTCGCTCTGCCTGTTGTCCTTGAAAGCACGTTGGTCGTGATTCTGGGGGTGGCCATGGGTACCGCCATGGGATCCCTTCAGCGTATGGTGATTCTGGCCAACCGACAGGAAGCGTCCCTGTTTGCCGGTGTATTGCTGGTCAGCGCCTGTGCCGTTGCGTTTGTCCTGCCAGTTGCGTTTGGTGGCTTGAACCTTTGGCTGGGCGTGCGTACGGCGGTATTCATGATTCTCTTCCTCTTGCTGAGTGTCAGCCTGCTGCTTTTCTCCCGACATGCCCGCAGAGAGGAGCGAAAGATGCTTCTCCAACCCGGGTTATAGGTCGCCTACCCACAGGGTGGTACACCCGGGTTATGTGGTAGTAACCACGCAGATTTCAGGGGTTTGATCCCACACAATGGTCTCCATTCGGAACAACGATCCGGCAAACGGGTTGATGGAGAGAGAGACCATGAGTCATTTGATCGACAAGTTGAACTACTTCAGGAAGAACCGCGAATCGTTCTCCAACGGTCACGGTGAAACCCACGAAGTGAACCGCGACTGGGAGAACAGCTACCGCCAGCGCTGGCAGCATGACAAGATCGTGCGCTCCACCCATGGCGTGAACTGCACCGGCTCCTGCAGCTGGAAAATCTACGTCAAGAACGGGCTGGTCACCTGGGAAACCCAGCAAACCGATTATCCCCGCACCCGCCCGGATCTGCCCAACCACGAGCCCCGTGGTTGCCCTCGTGGAGCCAGCTACTCCTGGTATATGTACAGTGCCAACCGGCTGAAATACCCGCTGATGCGCAAGAGCCTGATGAAGCTCTGGCGTGCTGCCCGTATCCAGTTCAATGACCCGGTGGAAGCCTGGGCCTCTATTGTTGAAGATCCCGCCAAGACCGCCGAGTACAAGCCTCGCCGTGGTATGGGCGGTTTTGTCCGTTCCAGCTGGGACGAAGTCAACGAGCTGATTGCCGCCTCTAACGTCTACACCGCCAAGAAGTTCGGCCCGGACCGTATCATCGGTTTCTCTCCGATTCCTGCCATGTCCATGGTCTCATACGCCGCGGGCAGCCGTTACCTGTCCATGATCGGTGGCGTCTGCATGAGCTTCTACGACTGGTATTGCGACCTGCCGCCCGCCTCCCCGCAAACCTGGGGTGAGCAGACCGACGTGCCGGAATCTGCCGACTGGTACAACTCCGGCTACATCATTGCCTGGGGCTCCAACGTCCCCCAGACCCGTACCCCGGACGCCCACTTCTTCACTGAAGTGCGCTACAAGGGCACCAAGACCGTTGCCATTACCCCGGACTATGCGGAAGTTTCCAAGCTGTCTGACGAGTGGCTGAACCCGAAGCAGGGTACCGATGCCGCTCTGGGCATGGCCATGGGCCATGTGATCCTCAAAGAGTTCCATGTCGACAAGCCCAGCGAGTACTTCACTGACTACGTTCGCCGCTACACCGACATGCCCTACCTGGTCATGCTGGAACAGAAAGACGACGGCAGCTACGTACCGGGCCGCTTCCTGCGTGCCAGTGACCTGGTGGATGGACTGGGTGAAGAGAACAACCCCGAATGGAAAACCATCGCGATTGACGAAGCCTCCGGTGAGCTCACCGCACCCAATGGTTCCATTGGTTATCGCTGGGGTGAGAAGGGCAAGTGGAACCTGAAGCAGACCGCCAAAGGCGCCGATGTAAACCTTCAGCTGTCCATGGTTGAAAAGCACGACGAAGTCGTCGATGTCGCCTTCCCGTATTTCGGCGGTATCGAACACGACCATTACAACCACGTGGAATTCAAGGACATCCTCAAGCACAAGCTGGGTACCCGCAAGGTTCAACTGGCCGATGGTTCCGAAGGTCGCGTGGTGACTGTGTACGATCTGATGGTTGCCAACTACGGCATCAGCCGCGGCCTGGGTGACGACGATGGCGCTACGTCCTATGACGAAGTGAAGCCGTACACGCCTGCCTGGCAGGAGCAGATCACCGGCGTACCGGCCGAGAAAGTGATCCGCATCGCCCGTGAGTTCGCGGACAACGCTGACAAGACCAAGGGCCGCTCCATGGTCATCGTCGGTGCAGGTATGAACCACTGGTACCACATGGACATGAACTACCGCGGCCTGATCAACATGCTGATCATGTGTGGCTGTATCGGCCAGAGCGGCGGTGGCTGGGCCCACTATGTGGGTCAGGAGAAGTTGCGCCCGCAGACCGGCTGGCAGCCGCTGGCCTTTGGTCTCGACTGGCAGCGCCCGCCACGCCACATGAACTCCACCTCCTTCTTCTATGCTCACTCCGGTCAGTGGCGCTACGAGAAACTGGGCGTGGATGAAATCCTGTCGCCGCTGGCAGACAAGTCCAAATTCGGTGGCAGTCTGATCGACTACAACGTACGCGCCGAGCGCATGGGCTGGCTGCCGTCTGCGCCGCAGCTGAACCGAAACCCGCTGACCATTGCCGCGGAAGCCGAGAAGGCCGGTATGGAGGTGGCGGACTACGTTGCCAAATCCATGAAGGATGGATCTCTGGCCTTCGCCAGTGAAGATCCGGAAGCGCCGGAAAACTGCCCGCGTAACCTGTTCATCTGGCGCTCCAACCTGTTGGGCTCCTCAGGTAAAGGTCACGAGTACATGCTCAAGTACCTGCTGGGCACCAAGAACGGATTGCAGGGCAAGGATCTGGGTGTCGAGGGTGGCGCCAAACCGGAAGAAGTGAAATGGCGCGACCAGGCGCCGGAAGGCAAGCTCGACCTGCTGGTGACTCTGGACTTCCGTATGTCCACCACCTGTCTGTATTCAGACATCGTTCTGCCGACCGCAACCTGGTATGAGAAGAACGACCTGAATACCTCCGACATGCACCCGTTCATCCACCCGCTGACCGCTGCCACCGATCCGGCATGGGAAGCGCGCAGTGACTGGGAAATCTACAAGGGCATTGCCAAGTCCTTCTCCAAGGCAGCCGAGGGGCATCTGGGTGTCGAGAAAGACGTGGTTACCCTGCCTCTGCTGCACGACGCTCCGGCGGAGCTGGGCCAGCCGTTCGATGTGAAAGACTGGAAAAAAGGGGAGTGCGACCTGATTCCGGGCAAGACCGCGCCCAACTTCATCACGGTGGAGCGGGATTACCCGAACACCTACGCCCGCTTTACTTCCCTTGGTCCGCTGATGGACAAGCTGGGTAACGGTGGCAAGGGCATCAACTGGAACACCGAGAAGGAAGTCAACTTCCTGAAGGACCTGAACTACACCCACCTTGAGGGTGCCAACGCAGGTCGCCCGAAGATCGAGAGTGCCATTGATGCCGCTGAGGTCATCCTGACCCTGGCGCCGGAAACCAACGGCCAGGTGGCGGTCAAGGCCTGGGCGGCGCTGTCCGAGTTCACCGGGCTGGATCACACTCATCTGGCTACCAACAAGGAAGAGGAAAAAATCCGCTTCCGGGACATCGTGGCGCAGCCGCGCAAGATCATTTCCAGCCCCACCTGGTCTGGCCTGGAAGACGAACACGTGTCCTACAACGCCGGCTATACCAACGTGCACGAGCTGATTCCCTGGCGCACCCTGACCGGTCGTCAGCAGTTCTATCAGGACCATGAGTGGATGCGCGCCTTCGGCGAGAGCCTGCTGGTGTACCGCCCGCCCATCAACACCAAAGCCGTAGGCAGCATGATCAACCAGCGCAGTAACGGCAACCCCGAGAAAGCGCTGAACTGGATCACCCCGCACCAGAAGTGGGGCATCCACAGCACCTACAGTGACAACCTGTTGATGCTGACCCTGTCCCGTGGCGGCCCGATTGTCTGGCTGAGTGAAGACGACGCCAAAGAGATCGGCGTGGAAGACAACGACTGGATCGAACTGTTTAACGCCAACGGCGCCATTGCCGCCCGTGCGGTTGTGAGTCAGCGAGTGATGCCCGGCATGGTGATGATGTACCACGCCCAGGAGCGGATTGTGAACATACCCGGCTCCGAAATCACCGGGACCCGTGGCGGTATTCACAACTCGGTTACCCGGGTGTGTCCGAAGCCGACTCACATGATTGGTGGCTATGCCCAGTATTCCTACGGCTTCAACTACTACGGCACCGTAGGTTCCAACCGGGACGAGTTCGTGGTGGTCCGCAAGATGAAGAACGTGGACTGGCTCGACGGTGAAGGCAATGACTATGCTCAGGAGGCTGTAAAATGAAAATCCGTTCCCAAGTCGGCATGGTGCTGAACCTGGACAAGTGCATTGGTTGCCACACCTGTTCCGTCACCTGCAAAAACGTATGGACAAGCCGTGAAGGCATGGAATACGCCTGGTTCAACAACGTCGAAACCAAGCCTGGTATCGGCTACCCGAAAGAGTGGGAGAACCAGGACAAGTGGAAGGGCGGCTGGATGCGCGACAGCTCCGGCAAGATCCGCCCCCGCATTGGTGGCAAGTTCCGGGTGCTGGCGAACATTTTCGCCAACCCCGACCTGCCGGAAATCGACGACTACTACGAGCCGTTCGACTTCGATTATCAGCACCTGCATACCGCCGGTGACACCAAACACCAGCCGGTTGCACGGCCACGCTCGCTGATCTCCGGCGAGCGCATGAAGAAAATCGAATGGGGCCCGAACTGGGAGGAAATCCTCGGGACGGAGTTTGCCAAGCGCCGCAAGGACAAGAACTTTGACCAGGTGCAGGCCGACATCTATGGCCAGTTCGAAAACACCTTCATGATGTACCTGCCGCGTCTGTGCGAGCACTGCCTGAACCCGGCCTGTGTTGCCAGCTGCCCGAGCGGTGCCATCTACAAGCGGGAAGAAGACGGCATTGTGCTGATCGACCAGGACAAGTGCCGCGGCTGGCGGATGTGTGTCTCTGGCTGCCCGTACAAGAAGATCTACTTCAACTGGAAAACCGGCAAGTCCGAGAAGTGCATCTTCTGCTATCCGCGTATCGAAGCCGGCATGCCCACCGTGTGCTCCGAGACCTGCGTTGGCCGGATCCGCTACCTGGGTGTGCTGTTGTATGACGCAGACCGCATCGAAGAAGTAGCCAGCGCCCCGGGCGAGCACGAGCTGTACGAGAAGCAGTTGGAAATCTTCCTGGACCCGTTCGACCCGAAAGTGATCGAGCAGGCGAAGAAAGACGGCATCCCGATGAATGTGATCGAAGCTGCCCAGCAGAGCCCGGTGTACAAGATGGCGGTGGACTGGAAGCTGGCCCTGCCGCTGCACCCGGAATACCGCACCCTGCCCATGGTCTGGTATGTGCCGCCCCTGAGCCCGATCCAGTCTGCGGCGGAAGCCGGCAAGGTTGAGTTCGACGGCGTACTGCCGAAGATCGAGAGCCTGCGGATCCCGGTCAAGTACCTGGCGAACCTGCTGACCGCCGGTGATGAGAAGCCCATCGTACTGGCCCTGAAGCGGATCATGGCCATGCGTTTATACAAGCGCGCCGAAACCGTGGAAGGCAAGGAAGACCTGCGAGCCCTGGAAGCGTGTGGTCTGACCAAGGCCCAGGCCGATGAGATGTACCGCTACCTGGCCATCGCCAACTACGAAGATCGTTTTGTGATTCCCACCAGTCATCGTGAGCTGGCCAAGGAAGCCTTCCCGGATGCGACCGCTTACGGCGAGCGCGGCGGTTGTGGCTTCAGCTTCGGCGATGGCTGCAACGGTGGTGACAGCGATTTCAGCCTGTTCGGCGGCAAAAAGCAGACCACCAGCATGGTCAGCAAGCTCGCGACCGTGAAGCAGGTTGACCCGAAGCAGCTGCAGGACTGAGGAGGCCGCGATGCAACTTTTGAAAGTACTGGCGCGGGTACTGGAGTACCCCACCGAAGAACTGCAGCAATCCAAAGACGCCCTGGTCGCCGCTGTCCTGGAGGACAGCCGGCTGCCGCGGCAAAACAAGGAACAACTGCTGACCTGTATTGATCGCCTCTGCGATGGTGACCTGATGGATCTTCAGGAAGCCTACGTGGGCACGTTCGATCGCGGTCGGGCCACCTCCCTGCTGCTGTTTGAACATGTGCACGGCGAATCCCGCGATCGCGGCCAGGCCATGGTGGACCTGATGGAGCAATACCGGGCCAACGGCCTGGAAATTGATGCCAGGGAACTGCCGGATTACCTGCCGCTGTTTCTGGAATACCTTTCCACCCGGCCGTGGGAGGAAATTCGCAACTGGCTGGAAGATATTCACCACATTCTGGGGTTGCTTGGAGAGCGCCTGTACCAGCGTGAAAGCCTCTACCACGTTGCGATGGATTCCCTGCTGGTGTTGTCCGGCCGCAAGGCCGACCGCCAGGAACTGGCGCAGCTCGTTGCCTCGGAAGAGCGCGACGACACCCCCGAAGCACTGGACAAGGTCTGGGAAGAGGAAATGGTGAAATTTGTGGATGACCAGGGCAGCTCCTGTGGCACCGGTGGCGTGGTTGGACAGCGCCGCCGCGAACTGGAACAGACCCAGACCATTCACCTGAGTGATCAGCTGATGACGGACGCAACGCCCCGTCCGGCAGGGCGCGCCTGAGGCGCAGGAGGAAAAGACAATGTCCTATATCAACACACTCTTGTTCGGAATCTATCCCTACATCGCCCTGCTGGTACTGTTTGTCGGTACCTGGGCGCGTTATGACCATGGCCAGTTCACCTGGAAAGCCCATTCCAGCCAGATGCTGCGCAAGAAAAACATGGTGATAGCCAGCGTGCTGTTCCACGTCGGCGTACTGGTGATCTTCTTCGGCCACCTGGTGGGTCTGCTTACTCCGCACTGGGCCTACGAGTGGATCATCACTCCGGGGCAGAAACAGGTGATGGCGATCCTGGTGGGCGGTATCGCCGGCGTCATGGCCATCATAGGTGGCGGCATGCTCGCCTGGCGTCGTATGACCGACCCGCGGGTTCAGGCCAGCAGCACCTTCGCTGACAACATGATCATCATCATTCTGGTGGTTCAGTTGGTACTCGGGATGCTCACCATCCTGCCTACCATGGGCCACCTCGACGGCAGCACTATGCTCAAATTCTCCGCCTGGGCCCAGGGCGTGTTCACCCTGGAAGGATCTGGCATCGCCGCCTACATTGCCGACGTGCACTGGATCTACAAGACCCACATCTTCCTGGGCCTGACCATCTTCGTACTCTTCCCGTTCACCCGACTGGTGCACATGCTTAGCGTGCCAGTGGAGTATTTCGGGCGGAAGTACCAGGTGGTTCGCAAGCGCGCCTGAACGGATACAGCCACCCTCTCTTTCCGGGAGGGTGGCTGGCAAACTGATTGACGGAGAGTCGCACCATGCAACTGATCCCAACCGGCGAAGCCGGCAAACCCAGAAACCAGTTCCCGCCGGTCTATGTGGGTGAGACTCTCATCCACGAAGACGACATCGCCCGGGAAATGCAGCACCACCCCTCGGAAGAGCTGGCAGAAGCCTGGCACGAAGCTGCCAGAAGTCTTGCCATCCGTGAACTGTTACTGCAACAGGCCAGCCGCCTGAACCTTGACAGCATCGTAGACGAAGAAGACCGGATAGCCCGGGTGCTGGAACTCGAGCTCAAAGTGCCAGACCCGAGCGAACAGGACTGCGAACGCTTCTACGCCGCCAATCCCGGCCGCTTCTGCAGCCCTACCATCATGGCTGTTAGCCACATATTGCTGGCTGCCGCACCGGATGATATTGAAGAGCGCATGCGTCAGGAAGAAGCTGGCCGACAGCTGCTGTCTGCCCTCCTGGACGGCCGCTCGCAGTTCAACGAATTGGCTAAACAATATTCCGCCTGCGAATCCCGGCACCAGGGCGGCAGCCTCGGCCAGATCAGCAAAGGCCAGACCGTCGAAGAATTCGAACGCCCGGTCCTGAGCCTGAACGAAGGCCTCCATCCCGAGCTGATCGAAAGCCGCTATGGCTGGCACATCGTTCGAGTAGACCAGCGAATCAACGGCGAACTGCTGCCTTATGAACATGTAAAACCCCAGATTCGCCAGTACCTGAGCGAAAGCGTGACCCGCCGGGCATTCCGGCAATATCTCCAGGTGTTGGCTGCGGAAACCGGTGTGGAGGGCGTCGATCTGGAGCTGCCGGATTCACCCTTGATGCAGTGACTGCTTGGTTAGCAAAGCGAATAATTGAGCTAAGTCAATTACCCAGGAATAACCGCAAGGATACCCCCATCGGGGGAGCGATTTTTCATCAGTATCCTTCTAGTATTTAAAATAATATTTTGAATGCATGAATATGCAGAGAGGGTACAACCATGGCCATGACACAAACTGCGGAACAGCGATATACCAAGCCGGTGCTTGTCGCCATCAACAAACCACTTGATGAAGAAGACAGCCTGGAAGCGCTTCGCAGCCATGCCCTGTTCTGCAATCTGCGCCCGAAAGACCTCGATAGTCTGATCCAGCAATCACGCCGGCTCAGACTCGGTCACCACCAGCTGCTGTACCGTCAGGATATGCCGGCTCATCACTTCTTCTTTGTGATTTCTGGTCGCCTGCGTCTGTATCGCCTCGATTCCTCCGGCGTAGACCGAACCCTGGACAGTATTGCACCCGGAGACTGTTTTGCTGAAGTCATGATCTACGCCAATCCGCCCAGGTATGCCTGCTACGCGGAGGCCCTGAAGTCCAGCGAAGTGCTCATGATCCCGGTTAAAGCTTATCGGGAATTGCTGGATCGGAATCCCGAGTATGCCCAGGCGGCCCTGAGCCACTACGCCATGCGTGCGGTGTCCAGATTCCACGATCTTGAGATCATGACCGTCCAGAATGCCCGGGACCGTTTGATTCGTTACCTCATTGACTTGCTGCCGAACGGCGCGGAAGAAGGTGGCGAAGTCGAGTTGCCGTTGCCCAAATGCCTGGTGGCTTCACGTCTGGCCATGCAGCCCGAGACTTTCTCCAGAATACTGGCAGATCTCAAGTCAAATGGTTTGATCAGAGTGAATCGCAGCAAGCTCTTTATTTCCGACCCTCAGCGGCTGATCGCTATCAGCCAATAGCCTCTCCGGGCCTCCGGGCCCGGCTTTTTTGACCGCCTTGAACACCAGGGGATAGTGATGATCAGCAGTTACCAGGATCTTGTTCAGGCCAGCCGGAAAGAACCGGAGCCCCAGCGCTTTCTGTTCGTTTTTTGCAAAGCCGAATTACCAGACGACGCCAGTGCGGCAGAACGGGCTGCTTTTGAGCGCGGCGAGGGTGGCGCACTGACGCCGGTCATCTGTGTCGACAAAACCCCCGATGAGGTTCCTTATTTCGATGTGTTGGCGGAGGAATCCCGCGCGACAGGCCAGGACTGGGACATGGTCTTTGTCGCGGCCATGTCGGGCCGTGGCGGCCATGCTCCTTCCAGTGATGAAGCTCAGCAACCCCTGACGATGATGGTGGAAAGCATCCGCATGGGGCATCTGGGTAACTACCTTCCCCTCAATAAAGCCGGCCACGCCATTAGCCTTGACTGAACTCAAGGCGCCTCTGGTGGGCCGAGGACTATCCTCAAAGAGGTATTTGATTTTCCTCAAAATTGAACGACCCTTGATGTAATCCATGGGGTATTGGGAGTTGTAGTGAGAAACGTCCTCCGTTGTGTCCTATCCATCTTGATGATACTTGCGGCTCCGCTGAGCTGGGCCCAGCCGTTATCGGAATACAGCCCTCCGGCCGGACGCCAGCTCATCGAAAAAGCCTTTCCGGAAGCGACAGAACTCCAGCCGATGGAGGGCAACCGTGCCATCCAGCAGGTGTATTCCGGTGAGGAGCTTATAGGCTACGCCTACCAGTCCCTGGACTTTGTCCAGACCCCCGCCTATTCCGGCAAACCCCTGAATGCCATGGTGGTACTCGATACCGCCGGAGAAATTCGTGCCGCTAAAGTCATACATCACGATGAACCCATCCTGCTGGTGGGTATCCCCGAAAGCAAGATGCATGAGTTCACTGACCAGTACACCGGTCTGAAAGCTGACCAGCGGGTGACCGTTGGTGGCACGTCTACCGAACGCAAGGTGGCGGTGGATGGCTTGTCCGGCGCTACGGTCACCGTGATGGTTATTAACGAAGTCATCATGCGCACTGCCCACCGGGTGGGGGTCGAGATTGGGTTGATTGAAGGTGGCAAAAGCAACCGTCCGCCCATGGCCAATGTGAACTCGGAACAGTTTCAGGAGAAGTCCTGGCAGGAGTTGACCGGTGACGGTTCCATTCGCCGCCTGGTGTTGACCAAAGGGCAGGTCGACGACTCTTTTGTGGGGACCCCTGCCGAGGGCATCGAAACTGCAGACGCGGGCGAACGCGATGACATCCTGATCGAGCTCTACGCTGCTTATCTGGATGCGCCGACCATTGGCCGCAACCTTCTGGGTGAAAACCAATACCAGTGGCTGATGTCGGAGCTCCAGGAGGGGGAACATGCCATCGCGGTGATGGCCAACGGTGAATACTCCTTTAAAGGTTCTGGCTACGTACGGGGCGGCATTTTTGACCGGGTGCAGATCCGCCAGTTTGGCGACACCTTCAACTTCCGGGATCTCGATTTCCATCGGCTCAGCGACGTTTACGGTGAGGGGATGCCCGAGTTTTCGGAAATGGCGATCTTTATCGTGCGCCAGCAGTACAACTTCGATCCTGGCACGCCCTGGACGCTGGAGCTGACTGTCAAGCGCCAGACCGGCCCGCTGGACAGTGAATTCCAGGTGTTCCCTCTGGAGTACCAGTTGCCAGACCAGTACTACACCCGCCCGGAACCGGTTCTGACCGACGAAGAGTGGCTTGAAAACCAGCCGCTGTGGATTCAGGTGTGGTACCAGAAGCAGTTCCAGATCACCGTGTTGGGGCTGGGTATCGCCGTGCTGCTGTTCATCCTGTTCTTCCAGGACTGGCTGGTACAGAAGCCGAAGATGATGCGCTGGATTCGCCACGGCTTCCTGGTTTACACCCTGTTCTTCATTGGCTGGTATGCCCTGGGTCAGCTTTCCATCGTCAATGTGCTGACGTTTGTGAACAGCCTGATCAGCGGCTTCAAATGGGAAACCTTCCTGATCGATCCGATCATGTTCGTGCTCTGGGCCGTGGTGGCTGGCATCGTCCTGCTATGGGGTCGGGCGGTCTACTGTGGCTGGCTATGCCCGTTCGGCGCCCTGCAGGAGTTGATCAATGAAATCGCCCGCAAGCTCAAGGTACCGCAGTACACCGTGCCTTTTGCCTGGCACGAGCGCCTGTGGGCCATCAAGTACATCATCCTGCTGGTGCTGTTTGGTATTTCTCTGGAGTCCATGGCCACTGCCGAGCGCATGGCTGAAGTGGAGCCGTTCAAGACCGCTATTACCCTGCATTTTGACCGCACCTGGCCGTTTGTGACCTACGCCGTGCTGTTGCTGGTGGTCAATATCTTCACCCGCAAGGTGTACTGCCGCTACCTGTGCCCGCTGGGTGCCGCCCTGGCGTTGCCCACCAAACTGCGGGTGTTTGACTGGCTCAAACGTCGCAAGGAATGCGGTAACCCCTGCCGTCTCTGCGACAAGGAATGCGAAGTCCAGGCGATCCATCCGGATGGACACATCAATTACATGGAGTGCCACTACTGCCTGGATTGTCAGATGACCTATTTCGACGACCACAAGTGCCCGCCGCTGATTGTGAAGCGCCGTGGCAAGCGCCGTGGTCACAACGCACCCGGCCACCCAGAGGAAATTCCGGTGGTGCAGGTGAACTGAGTAGTCCCGAGGAGCCAGCCATAAGGCCCCGGTAACGTCATGAGAAGCAATAACCGCCATAACCAATAACGGAGTTGGATGCTATGAAAAAAAGAGATGATCTGACCAAGGACACGCCGGAGGTTTCCGAAGGTGGTCTGAGCCGTCGTCGCTTTATGGGTGCGGCTGCGCTGGCCGGTGTCGCTGGTGCAACCGGTCTGGGCACCTCGGTCATGTCCCGTGAGACCTGGGCTGCAGCTGCTGAAGAAGCCCGCAACAAGGCTCACGTCGCCCCGGGCGAGCTGGATGAGTACTACGGTTTCTGGAGTGGTGGCCACCAGGGCGAAGTGCGCGTGCTTGGCGTGCCCTCCATGCGTGAACTGATGCGTATTCCGGTATTTAACGTGGATTCCGCAACGGGTTGGGGTATTACCAATGAAAGTAAGGAAATCCTGGGCGGTGATCAGCAGTACCTGAACGGCGACTGCCACCACCCGCACATTTCCATGACTGACGGTCGTTACGATGGTAAGTACCTGTTTATCAACGACAAGGCCAACACCCGGGTTGCCCGTATCCGTCTGGATATCATGAAGACGGACAAGATTACCCACATCCCGAACGTTCAGGCCATCCATGGTCTGCGCCTGCAGAAAGTACCCAAGACCAACTACGTGTTCTGTAACGCCGAGTTCGTCATCCCGCAGCCCAACGACGGTACGGATTTCAGCCTGGACAACAGCTACACCATGTTCACCGCCATCGACGCAGAAACCATGGA
This sequence comes from Marinobacter sp. EVN1, assembly GCF_000475375.1. Taxonomy (NCBI): domain Bacteria; kingdom Pseudomonadati; phylum Pseudomonadota; class Gammaproteobacteria; order Pseudomonadales; family Marinobacteraceae; genus Marinobacter; species Marinobacter sp. EVN1. The sequence continues at coordinate 110,502 of NZ_AXCB01000016.1, read as the reverse complement.
TGTGGCCTGGCAGGTCATCGTTGACGGTAACCTGGATAACACCGATGCCGACTACACCGGCAAGTACGCTGCTTCTACCTGTTACAACTCAGAGCGTGCCGTTGATCTTGCGGGCACCATGCGTAACGACCGCGACTGGGTGGTTGTGTTCAATGTGGAGCGCATTGCTGCAGCGGTAAAAGCCGGCAACTTCAAGACCATTGGCGATTCCAAGGTGCCGGTTGTCGACGGCCGAGGCGAATCCGAATTCACCCGCTATATTCCTGTGCCGAAGAACCCGCACGGTCTGAACACCTCTCCCGATGGCAAGTACTTCATTGCCAACGGCAAGCTGTCACCAACGGTATCCGTGATTGCCATTGATAAACTGGACGATCTGTTCGAAGACAAGATCGAACTGCGCGACACCATCGTGGCCGAGCCGGAGCTGGGTCTCGGACCCCTGCACACTACCTTCGACGGCCGTGGCAATGCCTACACCACGCTGTTTATCGACAGCCAGGTGTGCAAGTGGAATATTGCCGATGCCATCAAGCACTACAACGGTGACAAGGTAAATTACATCCGTCAGAAGCTGGACGTGCAGTATCAGCCGGGCCACAACCACGCATCGCTGACTGAATCCCGCGATGCTGATGGCAAATGGCTGGTTGTTCTGTCCAAGTTCTCGAAAGACCGTTTCCTGCCGGTTGGCCCGCTCCATCCTGAGAACGATCAGCTGATCGATATTTCCGGTGAGGAAATGAAACTGGTCCACGATGGCCCGACCTATGCCGAGCCGCATGACTGTATCCTGGTACGTCGTGATCAGATCAAGACCAAGAAGATCTACGAGCGCAACGACCCCTACTTCGCCAGCTGTCGTGCCCAGGCGGAGAAGGACGGTGTGACTCTGGAATCCGACAACAAGGTCATCCGTGATGGCAACAAGGTACGTGTTTACATGACCTCCGTTGCGCCTCAGTACGGTATGACCGAGTTCAAGGTGAAGGAGGGTGATGAAGTCACTGTGTATATCACCAACCTCGATATGGTTGAGGACGTGACCCACGGCTTCTGTATGGTGAACCATGGTGTGAGTATGGAGATCAGCCCGCAGCAGACCGCTTCCGTGACCTTTACGGCAGGTAAGCCAGGGGTTTACTGGTACTACTGTAACTGGTTCTGTCATGCTCTCCACATGGAGATGGGCGGGCGGATGCTCGTCGAAAAGGCCTGATAGAGAGTTGCCTGACTTGGGGTCCCGGTTTCGGGGCCCCTGGTTGCTTATCACTATCCCGAGATCTATTGATGTATCAACTATTGCGTTATGGAGTGGCCCTGTCAGTCGCTCTGTTTGCGCTCTCCGCCAACGCGGACCTGCAGCAAGAGCTGGATAACCTGGCCCCGGGCTCGTCGTTTCAACTTCCTCCGGAAACTCTGTCTCCACTGGCTATCAGGGTGCCCGGGGTATCTGTGTCCTGCGCTCCGGAAACGGTGATTGACGGTGGCGGGCATGGCAATGCGGTTGAGATTCTGGCAGAGGCGATCACCTTTTCCGGTTGCCAGGTTCGCAATTGGGGCAAAGACCTGAACGAACTGGATGCGGGAATTTTCGTGGCCCGTGAAGCGCAGGGTTCAGTGGTGGAAAACAACCGTCTTCAGGGCCCGGCATTCGGCGTGTGGCTGGATGCAACACCGGATGTGACCGTGCGGGAGAATCACATTCGCGGTGATACCAGCTTGCGGTCCCAGGATCGGGGCAATGGCATTCACCTGTTCAACACCACGGGTGCGCTGATTGAAGGTAACGATATCAGCCAGACCCGGGATGCCATTTATATCGAGACCGCGAACCGAAATACCATTCGCGGCAATGTGATGAGTGACCTCCGGTACGGCATTCATTACATGTATTCGATGCATAACCTGTTGGAAAACAACGTCACGCGGGGTACGCGTACCGGGTATGCGTTGATGCAGAGCAAGTACCTGAAGGTATTCAATAATCGTTCCGAGAATGACGAGAACTACGGCATTCTGATGAACTTCATCACCAACTCCGAGTTGCGCAATAACGTGGTCACCGGAGTGTCCCAGGGTCAGAGTGCCGGAGTGGTCATTTCCGGTGCCGAGGGTAAAGCGGTGTTTATCTACAACTCGCTGTACAACACCTTCGAAGGCAATTATTTCGGCCACAGCAATATCGGTATTCATCTCACTGCGGGTTCCGAGGAAAACCAGGTGTTCAACAACGCCTTTGTGGAAAACCAGCGCCAGGTGAAGTACGTGGCCACTCGCACCCAGTTCTGGGCCGAGGATGGCAAAGGCAACTACTGGAGTGACTACCTGGGCTGGGATCGAAATCAGGACGGCCTCGGCGATGTGCCTTATGAACCGAACGACAACGTGGATCGGCTGCTGTGGAAGTATCCGGAGGCCAAGGTACTTATGTTCAGCCCGGCGGTGGATACCCTGCGTTGGGTCCAGGATGCCTTCCCGGTAGTGAAGTCTGCCGGGGTGAGTGACCCCCATCCTTTGATGCGAATTCCCGACCACCTGCAATCGGAGATCCGATGAACTGTTTTCGACTGGAGAACGTCAGTCACCGTTACGACAAGGCCACGGTGCTGCACGGGGTAGATCTTCGGCTGGAGCCGGGGGAAATTCTGGGCCTGTTCGGCCACAACGGCGCGGGTAAAACCACCTCGATCAAGCTTATCCTGGGCCTGATGCAGCCCACCGAGGGCAAGGTTTCCGTGCTGGAAGGCGCGGCTGGCGATCCCCAGGTAACCCAGCACATCGGCTACCTGCCGGAGAACGTGATGTTCTACCCGCAGTTGACCGGCCGTGAAATCCTCAGCCACTTTGCCCGCCTCAAAGGCGCGCCGCTTAAGCAGGTGCCCGAACTTTTGGAGCAAGTTGGCCTGGGAGACGCCATGGACGCCCGCACCAAAACCTATTCCAAAGGCATGCGCCAGCGTCTGGGCCTGGCTCAGGCCCTGCTCGGCAAGCCCAGGCTGTTGATGCTGGATGAACCCACCGTCGGCCTGGACCCGGTTGCCACGGCGGACCTATACCGCCTGTTGCGCCAGCTTAGGGATGAGGGAGCGGGCATTGTGCTCTGTTCCCATGTACTGCCAGGTGTTGAGCCGTACATTGATCGGGCCGCGATTCTGACCGAAGGCGCCCTGAAAGCATCTGGAGACCTGCCATCGCTGCGGCGACAGGCGAACATGCCGGTCACCCTGACCCTGCAGCCTGCCACTAGCCTGTCGGCGTTGGAAAAAGCCATTGACCAGGCCAAGCAGCGTGCCGGCTTGATGATGAAAAGTGAAAACGGACGATTGCAGGTAGACGTGAGACCCCAGGAAAAAATGGAACTGATCAAGACCCTGATGGCCTCCGGCGAAGTGGCAGACCTGGGCATCCATCAGCCCAGCCTCGAAGACATCTACGTGCACTTTATCGGCTCGGGTGGCCTGGCTCACCGGGGAGGAAGCCAATGAACGCCATCTGGACCATCGCCCGTAAGGAACTGAGCGACAGCTTCCGCAATCGCTGGCTGGTTGCCATCTCCCTGGTGTTCGCCACCCTGGCACTGGGCATCGCCTGGTTCGGTGCCGCCGCCTCCGGGCAGGTGGGCTACGCCTCCACACCTGCGACCATTGCCAGCCTGGCCAGCCTGGGGATCTTCCTGATCCCGCTGATTGCACTGTTGTTGGCCTACGACGCCATCGTGGGGGAAGAGGAGGGCGGCACCCTGTTACTGCTGATGACCTACCCCCTCAGTAAAAGCCAGTTACTGTTGGGCAAATTCCTCGGCCACGGCCTGACCCTGGCGCTGGCCACCATCATCGGCTTCGGTGTGGCTGGTATTGCCATTGCCGTGTTGGTGGAAGATGTCGCCATTGCCGCCCTGGCTGTGGCCATGGGGCGTTTCGTGGGTTCCACCGTTTTGCTGGGCTGGGGCTTTATCGCACTGGCCTACCTGGTGAGCGTACGGGTGAGCGAGAAACCGGTCGCTGCAGGGCTGGCCCTGGCCATCTGGTTCTTCTTCGTACTGATCTTCGACCTCATGCTGCTGGGCACGCTTGTGGCCAGCGAAGGCAAACTCAATCCCGAACTGCTGCCCTGGCTGCTGATGCTCAACCCCACTGACATCTACCGCCTGCTCAACATCGTCGCCTTCGGCGACAGCGGTCAACTCAGCGGCGTACTCAGCCTGGGTACAGACCTGCCCATCGGCGCGGCGGGCCTCTGGCTGGGCCTGATCCTGTGGTGTGCCATACCCCTGACCGGCGCACTGTTACTGTTCAAAAACCGACGAATCTGATCCCGACCGGAGACAAACAAACATGGCAAACCCAGCAACCAAATGGCTCATCGCCGCTTTCACCGCCACTCTCCTGGCCGGCTGCTCTGGCAGTGAACCCGAAATCGTCGAAAAACCTGACCCCGTACACTTTGAATCCGGCGACGAGTGCCACGTCTGCGGCATGGTCATCACCAACTTCCCGGGCCCAAAAGGCCAGGCCTTCACCGAGCGAGAGCAGAACATCCGGAAATTCTGCTCCACCAAAGACATGTTCGCCTGGTTCCTGCAGCCGGAAAACGAAAACCGGGACCACACCCTCTACGTCCACAACATGGCCGAAACCCACTGGGACAGCCCGGATGACACCCACCTGATCGACGCCCGCGAGGCCTTCTACGTGGTCGGCTCAAATCTTAACGGCGCCATGGGCCCAACCCTGGCCTCGTTCGCCAGCGAAGCCGACGCTACAGACTTCGCGGCAGAGCACGGCGGCAACGTACTGGCGTTTGTCGACGTCACGCTGGAGCATCTGAATAATGGTATGACGATGCACGATATGAGCGGGATGGATGATATGGCTGGGATGCACGATGCAGATGAAGCTGGAATGGCTGATGATCACATTAGCCACAGTACAGAGCATTAAAGTGGCAGTCCCACAAAAATAAGGTCGAAAGGTCTTAACCTGGGTTTACTGGTCTTGGGAGACTATGTCTCCAAAGTTCGAGAGAGTGGGTGCGGGTAAGCTTTCCAAAAATTTGCGGAGCCAGGGATGGCGGAGCAGAAGCGACACAGGGAAGTGCCGTAAGGAGCGTTTTTTGGAAAGCTTACCCGCACCCGCTCCAACTCCCAAGCTGGCAGCCTGGGTCAGCCGCCAGTCATATTCATAAACCGAAGAATCTGCACATCCCCATTGCTGGAAAAATGATGCCGCTCCGGCTTCAGATCCATGGCCTTGATGATCGCCTCCTGCAGCTTGTCATCCGTCACCGGATGCCCCCGCAACACCCGGCGAAGATCCACTGAATGCTCATTGCCCAGGCACAGCAGCAGCCGCCCTTCCACCGTCACCCGAACCCGATTGCAGGTCGAACAGAAATTGTGGGAATGCGGCGAAATGAACCCGACGCGAACCTCGCTGTCCGGCATCCGGAAATAACGCGCTGGGCCGCCGGAATCCTCAGTTGCCGGAATAAGCTCATGGTGCCTGCGGATAATGTCGCGCACCTCCTCACTGGTGCACAGCGCCAAACCACGGTCATGCTCTGAAATCTCCCCGAGCGGCATCTCCTCGATAAAGCTGATGTCCACCTGCTTTTGACGGGCAAACTCAATCAGCTCCGGAATCTCCTCGTCGTTGCGGCCTTTCATCACCACCGTATTCAACTTGATACCACGGAAACCTGCGTCCCGGGCAGCATCAATGCCATCCAGAACCTGGCTGAGATTACCGGTGCGGGTAATGGCGCGGAATTTGTCAGCGTCCAGAGAATCCAGACTGATATTGAGACGCTGCAAACCGGCCTTGCGCAATGATTCCGCCATGGTGGGCAACTGACTGCCGTTGGTGGTCATGGCGAAGTCACGGAGGCCATAAGTGCCGACTTCGCGTACCAGCTCCAGGATATCGCGGCGCACCAGAGGCTCTCCGCCTGTCAGCCGGATCTTCTCCGTGCCCAGAGCAACAAAGTTCCGTGCCAGCCGGGCGATCTCTTCAAGCGTCAATACCTGTTGGCGCGGGAGAAAGGTCATGTCTTCCGCCATGCAATACACGCAGCGGAAGTCACAGCGGTCGGTCACCGACAGGCGAACATAGTTTACTGTGCGGCCAAAGCGGTCTGTCAGTCGGGTCTGGGGCATTGAAGCCAGGTCCTGTTGCAATATCACCATGAGTTTAGGGCAAGTATGGCAAAGCGCGGGGCGGATTCCGATACCCCTCGGGGAGTATCTCCCGCGACCTTGCAAAGCCATCGGTCTTCCTCTATAACATTTAAATAAAATATATGTTAAAAAGTGGAGCGACACCAATCGCAATGGTGTTGTCAGTCTAATACCCATCAAAAGCCTGGGAGACCGCTATGTGGTTCTACGAGAAATGGCTCGCTCGCGCTAATGCGGGTGTTCTGGTCAGTGTGCTCGGATTACTGTTAACCGTTGCTTTGGCATATCCTCTAGCGGCCAGATTGCCAATCGCGGTTCAGATACTCGCCCACATGGGAACGTTAATCTTCGCAGTCGGGGTGAAAATCGCGTATGTCGCCCGCTTGGCGTTCCTCAGTAAACTGGGAAGACCTGTGCACTGAATCACGGTAGAATAGATGCAGTTATGAACCGTCAAGAGGCCCACGCCATGGGCGCACAGCCAGGTAAAACCGGTTTCCGGATTCTTGCGTATATGAGTGTGGGGTTGGCGGCAGTGGGTGTGGTTTTGCCGCTTTTGCCAACAACCCCTTTTGTTATTCTCGCGGCCTTTTTCGCCAGCAAGAGCTCCCCGGCCTTTGCCCGGTGGTTGGAAGAGCACCCGACGTTCGGCCCGGCGATTGAAGAATGGCGCGCCCGGCGTGCCATTCCACGCAAAGCCAAGTTGCTGGCCTTTGCCATGATGGGGCTGAGTTGGAGCATGCTGGTCTGGCTTGGATCGCCGGTTCTGGTACTGGCTGTCTCGGGGCTGTTTTTACTGGGTGTTGCCGGCTATATGCTGAGCCGGCCATCCTACTGATGTTTTTCTGTCATTTTGGAGTCATGAATGCACATCACCCGTTATACCGATTACTCACTCAGAGTGCTGATCTATCTGGCTGCAGAGGGTGATCGTCTGGCGACCATTCAGGAAATTGCCGACAGCTACGACATCTCCAAGAATCATCTGATGAAAGTGGTTCACCAACTGAACAAGAAAGGCTACATCGAGACTATCCGTGGCAAGAAGGGCGGGATGAGGCTGCATATGGCGCCGCAGGATATCAATATCGGAATCCTGGTGCGCGAAACCGAGCAGGACCTCAGCATCGTGGAATGTTTTTCCTCCAAAAATGCCTGCAAGATCACTCCGGTATGCGGACTTAAATCCATGTTTGGTGAAGCCCTGAAAGCCTTCCTTGAGGTGCTTGATCGATACACGCTCGCCGACGTGATTCAGGACCACCACCGACCACAGCTGTTGCGACTGCTCCAGATTGCTTGATTCCTGAACTGACGCACTGCTGTATTTGCAGTGCGTCAGACCTCCCAGGCTTCAATCGAGTATCCAGAGTTATACGTTTACGGGGCTCGCGGACCTCCGTTCCGGCAGTGAATATCGCAGGACTCTCTGCAGCACAGTTTTATACTGGCTCATAAATGAGCCAGTGTTGTAGTGAATGCCGTGTTTGCGACAGATTTCCTGCACCCGCTCGGAAACCTCAGGATACCGGTGTGCTGGCAGATCTGGAAACACGTGATGCTCGATCTGGTAGCTCAGGTGTCCACTCAGAATGTGCAGCCAGCGGCCACCTGTGAAGTTGGAAGAGCCGGTAAGCTGGCGCAGATACCAATGGCCCTTGCTCTCACCTTCGCATTCCCGTTCCGTAAAGGTTTCTGCATCCTGAGTGAAGTGACCGCAGAAAATCACCGTTGAGGCCCAGAGGTTCCGGATCAGGTTAGCCCCGACGTTGCCGGCCAGCACGATCGGGGCCACTGGCAGAGTCAGCAATGGAAAGAAGACATAATCCTTGAATGCCTGGCGGCCGCCTTTACGAAAAAAGTCTTTCAGGAACGGCAGTTTCTCGCGCCAGGAAATCTCCCGGCGACGTAGCTTCTCGGTTTCCAGTTCATGCAAACCTACACCCCACTGAAAGAACACGCTCAGCAAGATGTAGTTGATGAACTGCAACGTGTGCCAGGGTTTCCAGGGCTCTTCGTCGCTCAGGCGAAGCACCGCATAACCGTAGTCCCGGTCTTTGCCGATGATGTTGGTGTAGGTGTGGTGCTCGTAATTGTGAGTCCGGCGCCAGGACTCACTGGTGCACACCGTATCCCACTCGTAGGTCTGCGAGTTGAGGGTGGGATCGTTCATCCAGTCGTACTGGCCATGCATCACGTTATGGCCAATTTCCATATTCTCCAGAATCTTGGCCACGCCGAGGGTGGCCGTTGCCGCCACAAACACCGGCGGAATAAAGCCGAAGGGCATCATCACCCGGCCGCCGACTTCAAGGGCGCGGTGCAGGCGAACGATCTTGCGAATGTAGCGGGCATCCCGCTCGCCAAGATCGGCCAATACTTCATCGCGTACGGTATCCAGATCTTTCTGAAGTTCGTTGAGCTGTTGTTCGTCAAGTTTGATCATAAGGTCTCCTTGCGGCTGTATGAGGCCGCGCTCGAATTCTGTGTGTCAGGCTTCCAGAGTCACCGGGCCACGGGGTACGGAAATGCAGAGTTGAACGCTTTCCTCTCCGGGACCGGAAGCTTTACCCGTCAGCCGGTTAATCACGGTGCCGCTGGTTTTTCGGCAACTGCATTGGTGGCAAATGCCCATGCGGCAGCCGTATTGAGGTTTGAGGCCCGCGGCTTCTGCGATCTCCAGCAGTGTGGCATCGCCGGAAGAGTCCACATTGAGGTCCGCGCGGGCAAAACTCACTTCGCCGCCGAGTGTTTCATCACCCAGAGGGGAGGAGATCGGATGGGCGAAAAACGTACAGTGAATCTGTTCTTCGCCGAGACCGCGCTGGTAAAGCAGGTCATTGGCGAGATCCATCAGCCCGCCCGGTCCGCACAGATAGACCTCGCGGGCCTTCAGACCGGGCACGGAATCCAGGTCGGCGTCGTTGAGGTAGCGCGGCTCGTCGGTTTCGTGGGTGCATATAATACGGACCGAGAGTGCCGAGTATCTTGCCGCCAGTGCTTCCAGTTTTTCACTGGCGATCACGTCCTCCTGAGTGCGAACAAAGTAGAGCAGTGTGACCGGTGCCCGGAAGGGCTCTGCCGCCATGGTCTCCAGCAGGCTTAGAATCGGCGTAATGCCGCTGCCCCCGGCAATAAACAGCACCGGTTTGGGCATGGCTGGCATCAGAAAGTCGCCAAAGGCTTCGGTCAGGCCCAGTACCGCACCTTCTTCAAACTGATCATGCAGCCAGTTGGTCACCAGCCCTCCTGGCAGGCGTTTGATGGTCAGTGTGACCACGCCGTCGTTCTGCCAGAGCAGGGGGGAGCTGGACAGACTGAAGGTGCGCTGGCGTCGCACACCATCAATATCTACACAGATGTTCACGTGCTGGCCGGCACGAAAGCCACTCCATCGGCTGGCAGGCCGGAGCACAAAGGTCTTGGTGTCGTGAGTCTCGACCAGAATACGCTCTACCCGTGCAGGTGTGTACGCTTGTATCCACATGGGATTGATGGCCTCCGCCAGTGGATCAAAATAACTGGCAGGGTTGCTTCGATTCAGTAACTGTCGGCCAAGCCAGTGCATGGCGCGGGTCTGGTTCATTTTTGCCAACATAGGTTTTCTCCAAGGTTTGTACCTGATCGTTGGTAACGATGTGTACACTTGTTCACTTATGTGTACGACTGTACACAGTGAGGGTTGCCGTAACAATCAGGGGGGCGCTTCGTTGGCTCGAAATGACAAGTTTTGCGGACTTTTCTGCCGTCAGATGTGTACACTTGTTACCGCAACTATCGTGATAGGAAGACTATGGCAGACAGACCGAAACGCAGGCCCGGCGAAACCCGAGAGAAGCTGATGAACGCAGCGCTGACTCTGGTGGGCAAGGGGCGACACTTTGCCAGCCTGGGTATTCGGGAAGTGACCCGGCAGGCCGGCGTGGTGCCAACGTCGTTCTACCGTCACTTTCGCAGCATGGACGACCTGGGTTTGCAGCTGGTGGACGAGCTCGGGCTGGTCCTCAGGCGGATGATGAGGGAGGCCAGGGCCAACGTGTTGCAGGCCGACAAGCTGATTGAGGAATCGGTGGGTATCTTTGTGGCCCATGCCCAGGCCAACCGCAGTTTTTTTCTGTTTATGGCGCAGGGGCTGGCAGGCGAGAGCCGGGCCGTTCAGGAAGGGATTCGCAGCGAGATGCGGTTTTTTGCCAGCGAATTGGCCAATGACTTACGCCGGCTCCGGCTCATGGAACACCTGAGCGATGCCGATCTGGATATGACCTGTGATCTGGTGGTGCGCACCGTCGCCTTCAGTCTGACCGATCTGCTCAGCATTTCCGAAGACGACGATTATCAGATCGGCCAGGTGCGAAAACGCACCACCCGATTCCTGCAGATGATTTTTGTCGGGGCTGGTCACTGGCAAAGCGACTGACCCCGTCCTGGGTTACTTGCGGGTTCGGGCGCGCTTCTTCTTCGGCGGCAGTATCAGCGATTCCAGCTCATCCAGAGCCTCACCGGTATAAACCGCCAGTTTCTGCATGCTCGGCAGCGTATCCCGGCAGCCGGTAAAACCGAAATTCAGCGATCCGGCATAGCTCAGGCAGGTGATGTTCAGGGCGCCGCCGTGAGCGATCAGCGATACCGGATACATGGCCTCAAGCCGGGCACCTTCATAATACAGCGTGTCTTCCGGGCCGGGCACGTTGGAAATGGTCACGTTGAAGACGGGGCGCATCCTCCCCCCGAGACCTGACATCAACTGCAGAATGTAGGGTGACATCAGCAGCATGGTGTACTGGGTCAGGGCACTTTTGGGAAGTTTCTGCAGGTGCTCCTTGGCCCGTCGGGTCGAGGTTTTGATCTGTTGCAGGCGGTTCAACGGGTCAGCTTCGTCGGTGGCCAGCGAGGCAATCATGAAACTGATCTGGGTGCCCGTACCCTCGTCGTCTGCCGGCCGGATATTCACCGGTATACCTGCCGTCAGCGGGTTGTCGGGCAGATTGTTCTGCTCGGCCAGAAAGCGACGCAATGCTGTGCCACACAGGTAAAGCACGATGTCGTTCAAGGAGCCGCCGGAAGCATGGGCCAGGTTTTTCAGTCGGTCCAGTTGATAATGCTGGGTGGCGAAACGTCGCTGCGCGGTAACCCGGTGATTGAGCACCGAAACCGGGCCTGTGAAGGGCGCGGTCAGTCCGTCTTCCGGATGTCGAACCGAATGCACCAGGCGATTGCCGGCCTGCCATAGCCTGGGGGCCATGTCTGCCTGGAGTTTCAGGGCGTCCATGGCCTGGGAAACCGCAGCGGGCACGCTGGCCTCTTTGTCGGTTTTTGCGCCACGGCGTTGGTGTGGGCGTACCGTCCAGGGCGGTGGCATATTGCAGCGTTCGGGATCGGTGGTGAGCACCCTTTGCATTAGCCGCACGCCACTGATGCCGTCAATCATCGAGTGGTGCATTTTGGTGTAAAGGGCGAAACGGTTGTTCTCCAGGCCTTCAATAACGTGGCATTCCCAAAGAGGGCGGGAAAAATCCAGGGGGTTAGAGTGCAGTCGGGATACCAGAATACCCAGTTCGCGTTCCCCGCCGGGGCGGGGCAGGGCTGAGTGCCGGACGTGATAATCCAGATCGATATCCTTATCGACTTTCCAGGCCGGGGCGATCACACGCCCGAGGAAACCAGACCATGCCAGTTTGTATCCCCAGGGTGGTGCCACATCGCCGGCTTCTTTCATTCGAGTGACCATGTCACGCAGGAAGGTTTCTGGTGCGCCTTCCGGCAGTGAGAAAATCTGAAGCGTACCCACATGCATCGGGGTGTCTTCAGATTCAACCGCCAGCCAGGAGGCGTCCAGGGTTCCGAGACGTTTCATTCCTTGTCATTCTCCGCCAGTCATTTGTGTTTTGGTTGTTTCCTGCAAGTATACTGATATCGGTAGGTTCACACGATCAAAACCGGGATTGGGCTCCCATCTTTTTGCAGGGTTTCACGGTTACATAATGTCGCGAAGCCGGGCTCCCGGTCAGAAGGTTCGTGTGCTAATTTCTAAGGCCATAGGAACTAACAACAAGAATATTCGGAGGCTTTGTGGAATCCAGCCCGCTGATCTCGGCAGGTTTGCCGATCGCATTGTTCATTATCATGATCGGTATCGGTATGACGCTTACCCTGAGGGATTTTCGCCAGGTGGCGGTGTATCCGAAGGGCATGATTGTGGGCACCTTCGCCCAGATTCTCCTGATGCCGATGGTGGCGTTCGGGCTGGCTTATCTGTTCGGTGTGGCGCCGGCCATTGCCGTTGGTCTGGTGATCATCGCGGCTTGCCCCGGAGGTACCACGTCCAACCTGTTTGTGCTTCTGGCCCGGGGTAATATTGCGCTTTCCATCGTGCTGACGGTCTCCGCCAGCCTGATCACCATTCTTACCCTGCCACTGTTTACCAACATGGCGCTGCAGCATTTCATGGGCACGGAAGAGAACATCTCGCTGCCGGTGGGCAAGACCATTGCCATGCTGGTGGTTATTGTTCTGCTGCCGGTGGCCATTGGCATGCTGGTGCGAACCCGCAAGCCGGAGCTTGCGCGCAAGGCTGAGAGCCTGGTCAGCATCTTTGGTGGCATCGTGCTGGCAGTGCTGATTGTGGCGCTGCTCTATGGCGTTCGGGACCAGATGTGGGATCTGCTGAAGCAGGCAGGCCCCTCCACTATCGCTCTCAATGTCGCTGGTATCGCCCTGGGCCTGCTGGCGGGCAGGGTGGCCGGACTGACCCAGCGGGAATCCCTGGCGGTGGCGGTGGAACTCGGTGTGAAGAACGGCACCATTGGTTTGATGGTCACCCTCACGTTGCTGGAGTCCAGCACCATGTCGATTCCCGCTGCCGTTTACGGTGTGCTTATGTTCCCCATTGGATTCCTGCTGGCAATGTATGGCCGGAAGGTGATTCCCAAAAGCAATGTGGCACATGCAGACGGGGAATCCTGATTCATGAAGTTTCTGAACGGTGTGACGTTACTGCTGGTTTATCAACTGACAGGCGAGATTCTGGTACGACTTCTCGGGCTGCCGATTCCCGGGCCGGTGCTTGGCATGGTCATGCTGTTCGTTACCTTGATGATCCGAGGTAGTGCCCCGGATTCCCTGAGCGAGGCCTCCAGCGCGTTACTGAGCCATCTGTCACTGCTCTTCGTGCCTGCGGGCGTGGGGATGATGACGCATTTCGGGCGTATAGCGGATGAGTGGCTGCCGATCACCCTGGCTCTGTTTCTGAGCACGGTGATCACCATGGTTGCCACGGCGTTGATTATGCAACTGACGACGCGCTGGTTTGTCCGTTCCGTTTCAGAACAAGGTGGGCAGCATGAATGAACCGGGTTTGCGCGACATCTGGGTCTACCTGTCGGCGTCGCCACTGCTAGGGCTGACCATTACTCTGGTGGCCTACGGGCTGGCCTACCGGCTCTATCTGAAAACACATTCCAACCCGTTGGCCAATCCCGTCGTTACTTCGGTGGCGATGCTGATTCTCCTGTTGTTGGCAACGGGCACCTCATACAGCGATTACTTTGAGGGCGGTCAGTTCGTGCATTTTCTGCTGGGGCCGGCAACGGTGGCACTGGCGGTTCCTCTGTATCAGCAGTTTCGACGGCTCCGTCAACTCTGGTTGCCGGTCGCGATATCGTTGATCAGTGGGGTGGTTATTGCTGCTGGCAGTTCGGTGGGCCTGGCAAGGTTGTTGGGGGGTTCCCTGGAAATCCAGATGTCGCTGGCGCCTAAATCGGCAACGGCACCGGTGGCCATGGGTATTTCCGAGAAGATTGGTGGTTTGCCGTCGCTCACGGCGGTGCTGGTGGTGTTGACCGGAATTACCGGTGCGGTGCTGGGCACCAAACTGTTTGAATGGTTGCGCGTGAAAGATGACACCGCAAAAGGGATTGCCATGGGCGTGGCGGCCCATGGTATTGGTACCGCCCGGGCATTCCAGGTCAGTTCCCAGATGGGCGCGTTTTCAGGCCTGGCCATGGCGCTTTCGGCATTCGCCACGGCGCTGCTCGTGCCCTGGCTGGTGGACATGCTGGAAAACTGGTTGCCCATGTAAACGCGCAGTTCTTTCCGGGGTGCCGCTTTACACTCTTTTTATGTCTGTCTGGAATGGCTATGCTCAGCCAATCATTGGCACAACATCAGGGTCTTAACACCATGCAAACCAAGTTCTTGCTCGACGAAGAACAGATGCCCAGGTATTGGTACAACCTGCAGGCGGATTTCCCCGAACCCCTGCCGGCCGTCCTCCACCCGGGAACAAAGCAGCCGGTCGGTCCAACGGATCTGGAGCCATTGTTTCCTGCGTCGCTGATTGAACAGGAAATGACTACGGAACGGGAAGTGGAGATTCCGGAGCCCGTTCGCGATGTTTATCGGATGTGGCGGCCGGCGCCCATGTTTCGGGCGCATCGGCTGGAAAAAGCCCTGGGCACCCCGGCCAAGATCTTCTACAAGTACGAGGGTGGTAGTCCTGCGGGCAGTCACAAGCCCAATTCCGCGATTCCGCAGGCCTTTTTCAACCGGGAGGCCGGTATTCGGCGTCTGACGACAGAAACTGGTGCTGGTCAGTGGGGGACCTCGCTGTCGTTTGCAGGCTCCCTGTTCGACATTGATGTGACCGTGTTCCAGGTTCGCGTGTCCTACAACCAGAAGCCCTATCGCCGTGCGGTGATGGAGACCTACGGGGCTAACTGCGTGGCTTCGCCATCAGAAATGACGGAGTTTGGTCGTCGGGTGCTGGGGGAAAACCCCGACCACACCGGCAGTCTTGGTATTGCGATTTCCGAGGCGGTGGAGCTGGCCGTTCAGGATCCGCACACCAAGTATGCTCTGGGTTCCGTGCTGAACCATGTCCTGTTGCATCAGACCGTAATCGGCCTGGAGTCCATGAAACAGATGGAGATGGCCGATTGCTGGCCAGACGTGATCGTTGGGTGCACCGGTGGCGGCTCTAATTTCGCGGGTATTGCTTTCCCGTTCATGGGCCATGCGTTGAGAGGAGGGGAGAAGTCCCGGATTGTCGCGGTTGAACCCTCAGCGTGTCCGACGTTGACCCGAGGTAAATACGCCTATGACTACGGCGATACGGCACAAATGACACCACTCACCAAGATGCATACCCTGGGATCAGGTTTTACACCGCCGGGATTCCATGCTGGCGGCCTGCGCTATCACGGCATGGCTCCGATGGTGTCGCACGCCAAGGAGCTGGGACTGTTCGATGCTGTTTCCTACACTCAGCGCGAGTGCTTTGAGGCGGGTGTCCTGTTTGCACGCAACGAAGGGATCGTACCGGCTCCTGAAGCCAATCATGCCGTGAAGGGTGCGATTGACGAGGCGTTGCGGTGCAAGCGCGAGGGCAAGGAGGAAGTGATCCTGTTCAACCTTTGTGGTCACGGGCATTTCGATATGGCGGCCTATACCTCGTATTTTGCCGGTGAACTGAGCGACCATGAGTACGGCGAGCAGGAGCTGGCTATGGCGTTGTCGGGGCTGCCCTCGGTCAGCGTCTGATTGAACTTGCCCCCGGTCAGGCACTGTGCCTGACCGGGTGGCGGCCTCCTGCTCACTTGTCCCTTTCGATCTTCAATGGCTCCAGGCTTCCGATCCGGAACTTCAATTCCAGTTCCGCACCGTTTTCATCATCGCCTTCCACTTCAATGTCGCCATTGCGATTGACCTTTAGTTCCTCAATAGTGGCCATTCCCTGCTGCTGAGCGGCTTTCAGATAAGAGCGCACATCGTCCGCGCTCACACCGTAGAGTTCGGCTTTGGCTTTGCGGCGCTGCTCCCGGTCGATCTCGCCGTTGCCGTTCAGGTCCAGTTCCACGAACCAGTCCTGGCCCATCCAGCCTTCGAGCTCGATTTCATTATCATGGTCGTCGTCAAATTCGATGCTCTGGAAATGGCTGATACCGTAGTTGTTGCCAACCTGAAGCATGCGGTCCGCATCGTCAAAGCTGCCTTTGGCGAAGGCTGCGGGGGCTGCGACAAGGCCGCTGATCAGCGCGATGGTCAGAGTCTTTTTCATGGCGTTCTCCTTGCTTGTCTGTGTTTGAAAAACTGCCGGTTCTGCCCGGTTGGCTACCAGCTTGAGCCCAGATTAACGGGGCAGGGCTTTCAGCATCGTGATAGGCTCATTCATGATTCGTTCATCTGGCTTTTGTCACCATAAACACCATGACCAGACCTCGTTTACATTCATCGCTGTTACCCGCAGACCGGTTTTCACGCAGGGTGTTCCGGGTATTGATGCTGACTCTGTTTGCGGTGAGCCCGCTGCCGTTTGCCCAGGTGGCCTGTGCCGATGATGATGACGACTGGCGGCGCCTGCACCACGAGGTTGAGGCCGGCCGTATCAAACCCCTGAGCGAAATCCTGGACAGCCTTGCCCGCGACTGGCGTGGAGACGTGATCGATGTGGATATCGAGAAAGACGATGGTGAGATCCTCTACGAGATCGAGTTGTTGGGCCCGGAAGGCCAGGTGGTGGAGTTTGAGATCAATGCACGGACCGGAGAGGTTCTGGAAATAGAGGGCAGGAATATCCAGGGCATGAAACGCTGATGAAGATTCTTCTGGTGGAGGACGATGCCGCGCTGGCACAAGGGCTGGCCGGTAGCTTGAGGGATGCCGGGCTGCTGGTGGAAGTTGCTGGGGAAGGCCGCACGGCCGACTTTCTGGTGAGCACCGAACGTTACGATGCGGTGGTGCTGGACCTGGGCTTGCCGGATGGCAATGGCACCCAGTGGCTGGCCGGTTGGCGGGAGCGGGGTATTGATCTCCCGGTGCTGATTCTGACCGCCCGGGAGCGCTGGTCCGATAAAGCTGCGGGGTTCTCTGCCGGTGCCGATGACTATGTCACCAAGCCCTTTGAAACGGCAGAAATCCTGTTCCGCCTACGGGCCCTGGTGCGCCGGTCCCACGGCCACGCCCACCCGGTGATTACCGTGGGTGACATTGCTCTGGATACCCACGCCGGGCAGGTCACCCGCTCTGGTATGCCGGTTTCACTCACGGCCCAGGAGTTCAGGCTGCTATCGCATCTGGTTCACGCCGCGCCCAGAATCGTGTCCCGCACAGAGTTGTCCGAACATGTCTATGACGGCGACCAGGAGCCGGATTCCAATGTTATCGATGTCCAGGTCAGCCGGTTGCGGCGCAAACTCGGCGCCCAGGCTATCGAGACCATCCGTGGCCAGGGCTATCGCATGAACGGCCACGGAGAACCATCCTGATGCTGACACGTCTGCGCCGCTGGCCGGTGGCGCTGCGGATGCTGGTGTCTGCTCTGGTATTGGTCCTGGTGGTGTTGCCGCTGGCCGGTACCGTATTGGCCTGGAACTTTCGCCAGACCCTGAGCCAGTCCTTTGATGAGCGCCTGTTATCGTTCCTGAATGTGGTCATTGCCGGCATTGAGTCTGACCCTCAGACCGGTGAATTGACCCCTGGCCCGCAACTGGGCGATCCGCGCTTCGAGCGGGTGTATTCCGGCTGGTACTGGCAGGTCAACGACAACAGCGGGCGGGTGATCACCTCCCGGTCATTGTGGGACCAGCGACTGCCACAGATCAGTGGCCGGGGGCCGGACTGGGCCCAGGCCCCGGGGCCGCGCGGCCAGACACTTCGGATAGTGGAGCGGGATGTCCAGTTACCGGCTTTCGAAGGCTGGTTATCGGTGTCTGTCGCGGCCGACCAGGCGGAGCTGGATGCCCAGGTTGCGCGCTTCAACCGGTTGCTGGTGGTTTCGCTGACCACGCTCGGTACGCTGTTACTGGTGATGATCGGGTTGCAGATCCGCTGGGGCCTTGCACCGCTTCGGCGTCTGGAGCGGGATCTCCGGGCCATGGAGTCCGGCCAGACCCGTTCACTGACCAGTGATCTGCCCGAAGAACTTGCGCGGCTCTCCGAGGCCATGAATCAGGTGCTTGAGCGGGATCAGATACTGATTGAGCGGGGGCGCTCGGCTGCGGGCAACCTGGCCCATGCCCTGAAAACGCCGGTATCTGTGCTTACCACCCTGAGTGATCGTTTGCCGTCGGTGCAGAGAACCGCTTTCCGTACCGAACTGAGCCGCATCGATGACGCCGTGCGCCATCATCTGGCCAGGGCTTCAGCGGCCGGACCGGCCGCCCTGGGGCGTGTGGATCTTGGTGAAACCCTGGAGCCGGTGCTGTCGGCACTCAATACTCTCGCGCAACGCCGTGGCGTTACCCTCGAAAGCGACCTGGGCGATACGGGCGCGGTTCGGCTTGAACAACAGGATTTACAGGAAATTGCGGGCAATCTGCTGGAAAATGCCATCAACTGGGCGGAAAGTCAGGTAACGTTTCGGGTTGAAGGCTTGCCGGATGGTCTGGCGCTGATGGTGGAGGATGACGGCCCTGGCCTGTCTGACGCCGATATCGAGCAGGCTCTGACACGGGGCACCCGGCTGGATGAAACCCGGTCCGGTTCCGGTCTGGGCCTGGCGATCGTCAAAGAGCTGGCTGAACTGTATGGCGGCACGCTGACCCTGGCCCGATCTCCCCTCGGAGGGTTACAGGCCAGTGTGCGCTTTCCATCTCACTCATCGTCCAAGGCCCGCGGCGGGCAGTGATGCTCCTCCACCAGCGTGCCTTCATCCACGCTTTCCAGGTGTACATCAAAGCCCCAGAGCCGATGTACGTGCCTCAGCACTTCATCAGTTTCGTTGCCCAGCGGCACCCGGTCTACCGGGATGTGTCGCAGGGTTAACGAACGATCACCGCGAATATCCACACTCCATACCTGAATGTTCGGCTCCCGGTAACTGAGGTTGTATTGGCGCGCCAGCTTTTCCCGCAGCGCACGATAACCGGGCTCATCGTGAATGGCGGTGACGGTGTAGTGGTCTTCCCGATCGTCGCTTTCGATGGCGAACAGCTTCAGGTCACGCATCACCTTCGGTGAGAGAAACTGCTGGATAAAGCTCTCGTCCTTGAAGTTGTGCATGGCGAAATGCAGGGTTTCCAGCCAGTCTGTACCGGCGATGTCCGGGAACCATTCCCGGTCCTCATCGGTAGGGTTTTCACAGATACGTCTAAGGTCGGTGAAGATGGAGAAACCCAGGGTGTAGGGGTTCAGGCCGGAATACCATGGGCTGTTGAACGGGGGCTGGTATACCACGGCGGAGTGGCTTTGCAGGAACTCCAGCATGAAGCCATCGTTCACCAGCCCCTTGTCGTACAACCGGTGCAACAACGTGTAGTGCCAGAACGTGGCCCAGCCCTCGTTCATCACCTGGGTCTGGCGCTGTGGATAGAAATACTGGGCCAGCTTGCGCACGATGCGTACCAGTTCCCGCTGCCAGGTTTCCAGCAACGGCGCGTTTTTCTCGATGAAGTACAACAGGTTTTCCTGAGGCTCCTCCGGGTATCGGGGCCTGCGGCGAACCGGGTCCCCGTCGTCCTCTGCTTTGGGGATGGTTCGCCACAGATCGTTGATGCGGCGTTGCTCGTATTCCTCCCGCTCCTTTTGCCGGCGGGCCTCCTCGGCGGCCGAAATCGGGGCAGGGCGCTTGTAGCGGTCTACACCGTAGTTCATCAGTGCGTGGCAGGAGTCGAGAATCTCTTCCACGGCATCCACGCCGTGTCGCTCCTCGCACTCCGACACATAATGCCGGGCAAACACCAGGTAATCGATGATGGCGCTGGCGTCTGTCCAGGTACGGAACAGATAATTGCCCTTGAAGAACGAGTTGTGGCCATAGCTGGCGTGGGCAATCACCAGGGCCTGCATGGGCAGGGTGTTCTCTTCCATCAGGTAGGCGATACAGGGATTGGAATTGATCACAATCTCATAGGCCAGCCCCATCTGGCCCCGCTGATAGCCCTTGGAGGTTTGCAGAAACTGCTTGCCGAAGGACCAGTGATGATAGCCCACCGGCATGCCGACGGAGCTGTAGGCATCCATCATCTGCTCGGCGGTAATCACTTCAACCTGGTTCGGGTAAGTGTCCAGTCCGAACTCGGCGGCGCATTTGGCAATTTCCTCGTCGTATTTCTGGATCAGTTCGAAGGTCCATTCCGAACTGGTGGAAATGGGCTTACCTGCCTTGGGTTGTTCGCTCTCCGGTGCGTTCGGGCGATCAATCAGGCTGCTCATGCCGCTTTCCTCTCGAACAACTGTCGGAAGACCGGGTAAATGTCGCCAGGATCGGCAATCTGCTGCATGGCGAAGCTCTGGGGAAACTGCTCCATGATTTTCTCGTATTCGTACCAGAGCATCTGGTGATCCTGGGGCGTGATTTCGATGTAGGAGTAGTACTGAACCAGTGGCAGGATTCGCTCAGACAGCAATTTGCCGCAGATGGGTGAGTCGTCGTTCCAGTTGTCGCCGTCGGACGCCTGGGCGGCATAAATGTTCCATTCCGCTGGCGAGTATCGGGCTTCGACAATCCGGTGCATCAGTTTAAGGGCGCTGGAGACAATGGTGCCCCCGGTTTCCCGGCTGTAGAAGAACTCTTCTTCGTCCACTTCCTTGGCGCTGGTGTGGTGGCGGATAAACACCACTTCGATTTTCTTGTAGTTTTTCTTCAGGAACAGATACAGCAGGATAAAGAAGCGTTTGGCGATGTCCTTGTGCATCTGGGTCATGGAACCGGATACATCCATCAGGCAGAACATCACCGCACTGGTGGCGGGTTTGGGCTGCTTCAGGTGTTGCCTGTAGCGCAGGTCGATCTCGTCAATGAAAGGAATGCGTTTGACGTTGGCTTTCAGCCGCGCGATTTCCTCTTCCAGCACCTTGATCTGGTCTTCATGGCTGAAGGCCGGATCGAGATCATTCGGCGCGCTTTTCAGCGCCTCGAGCTGTTTTTCCAGGTCCCGGATCTTTTTCTTGCGCGCACCGCCCAGGCCCAGACGCCGGGCGTGGGCGCCCCGAAGGGAACGCACTACATCCAGCTTGGCGGGCACACCCTGGGTGGTAAAGCCCGAGCGAACATAGCTGAAGGCTTCGGTGTCCTTGAGTTTTTTCCGGGCCAGATTGGGCAGCTCCAGATCGTCGAACAGGAAGTCGAGGAATTCTTCCTGGGTAATCTGGAAGGCGAACTCATCCATGCCTTCTCCGTCTGGGCTGGCCTGGCCTTGCCCCTGGCCCTGGCCACCGCCGCTCTCGGGTTTGGGGATGGTGTCCCCGGCCACCCATTCCTGATTGCCGGGGTGCACCACCTCTCGCCGGCCACCGTGGCCATGGTGGAAGATGGGTTCGTCAATATCCCGGGCGGGAATGCTTACTTTCTCGCCCCGTTCGATATCGGTGATGGAGCGCTTTTGCACGGCATCCGACACCGCCTTCTTGATGTGGTGGCGGTAACGGCGCAGGAACCGTTCCCGGTTCACTGCGCTCTTGTTCTTGCCGTTCAGGCGCCGGTCAACAATGTGGGTCATACCCATGGTACTGCTCCCGCTGGCCGTTAATGGGATTTCCGGACGCGCAGGTACCACTCGGCAAGCAAGCGAACCTGTTTCTCCGTGTATCCACGGTCAACCATGCGTTCCACAAACTGTTTGTGCTTCTTCTGGTCTTCCTGGCTGGCCTTCGGATTGAAGGAAATCACCGGCAACAGGTCTTCGGTGTTCGAGAACATCTTCTTCTCGATCACGCTGCGCAACTTCTCATAGCTGAGCCAGGACGGGTTCTTGCCACCGTTGTTGGCCCGGGCCCGCAGCACAAAGTTGACCACTTCGTTGCGGAAGTCCTTGGGGTTGGAAATGCCCGCTGGTTTCTCGATTTTCTCCAGCTCGTCGTTGATGGAGGAACGGTCCAGAATCTCGCCGGTTTCCGGGTCCCGGAACTCCTGATCCTGAATCCAGAAGTCGGCATAGGTGACATAGCGGTCGAACAGGTTCTGGCCGTACTCGCTGTAGCTTTCCAGATACGCCGTCTGGATTTCCTTGCCGATGAACTGGACGTAGTGGGGCGCCAGGTATTCCTTGATGAAGCGCAGGTATTTTTCCTGCAACTCCGGCTGGAACTGTTCCTGTTCGATCTGCTTTTCCAGCACATAGAGCAGGTGAACAGGGTTGGCGGCAATCTCGGTGGTGTCGAAATTGAATACTTTTGACAGGATCTTGAAGGCAAAGCGGGTAGACAGACCGTCCATGCCTTCCATCACCCCGGCAGCATCCCGGTACTCCTGGATGGACTTGGCCTTGGGGTCGGTGTCCTTGATGCTCTGGCCGTCGTATACCTTCATTTTGGAGAAGATGCTGGAGTTTTCCGGCTCCTTGATCCGCGACAACACCGAGAACTGGGCCAGCATATCAAGAGTGTCAGGTGCGCAGGGCGCTCCGGAGAGTGAGCTGTGCTTCAGTAGCTTGCGATAGATTTCAATCTCTTCAGTGACCCGCACACAGTAGGGCACCTTGACGATGTACACCCGGTCCAGGAAGGCTTCGTTGTGCTTGTTGTTGCGGAACGTCTGCCACTCGGATTCATTGGAGTGGGCCAGGATCACGCCGTCGAAGGGCACCGAGCCCATGCCCTCGGTGGTGTTGTAGTTGCCTTCCTGGGTGGCTGTCAGCAGCGGGTGCAGCACCTTGATCGGTGCCTTGAACATTTCCACAAACTCCATCAGCCCCTGGTTGGCTTTGCACAGGCCGCCGCTGAAGCTGTAGGCATCCGGATCATCCTGGGAATAGTCCTCCAGCATGCGGATGTTGACCTTGCCCACCAGGGCCGAGATGTCCTGGTTGTTGTCGTCGCCCGGCTCGGTCTTGGATACACCGATCTGGTCCAGCACGGAGGGGTAACGTTTAACCACCCGGAACTGGCTGATGTCGCCGCCAAACTCATGCAGGCGTTTGACTGCCCAGGGTGACATGATGTTTTTCAGGTAGCGGCCGGGAATGCCGTATTCCTCTTCCAGAATCGGGCCATCCTCGGCCGGGTCGAACAGGCCTAGCGGGCTTTCGTTTACCGGAGAGCCTTTGATGGCGTAGAAGGGGACCTTCTGCATCAAGGCCTTGAGTTTCTCGGCCAGGGAAGACTTACCGCCGCCAACGGGGCCGAGCAGGTAGAGAATCTGCTTCTTCTCCTCCAGACCCTGGGCTGCGTGGCGGAAGAACGAAACGATGTTTTCGACGGCATCTTCCATGCCGTAAAACTCGTCGAATTCCGGGTAACGCTTGATGACTTTGTTCGAGAAGATGCGTGACAGGCGGGGGTCACGGGAGGTATCGATCAGTTCTGGTTCGCCGATGGCAATCAACATCCGCTCCGCGGCGGTGGCGTATGCCGTTGGGTCCTTTTTGCAGATCTCCAGGTATTCCTCAAGGGAGTATTCCTCCTCCTGAGTCTGTTCATACCGATCTTTGAAGTGCTGCAGAATGCTCATAGATGGCCCCTCGCTTACTCTTGCCTGTTATAAATTCACGCAATGTCCCCGTTGCTGTTTCGCCGCCTGTCCCGGCGGTGTGTCTGGTTAAGGAATGAATGGGATGGTGTTAAGCAGGTATACGTTATCCGGAGGTTTCCGGCCTGCTTAATCTGAGCTTAGTTCAGAGTTCGGAGGTTGGACAGTGAGCAGTCAAATTAGGTTCATTAAATTATGTTACGGGCGGTAAGCCAGACGGGACACAAAGGACTTACCGCCCATGATCAAAGGTTATTTCTTGACGAGGGTAAAAACACTCTCTGTGGCGCCGTTTCTCAGGCCCCGGCGTTTGGCAAACGGGTTGTCACGGGCCATGTCCCGTTTCAGCACCTGGTTGATCTCATAATCCTCACCGTAGAGCCTGAACACTTCGTCGTCGGTAACGTTGAACGGCGGGCCCTGCATTTCCGAGCTGTCGTAATCCAGCGTGATCAGCAGGATTCTGGTGTCGTCCGGAATAATAGCGGTGAGATGATTGACATAGCTCTTGCGCATTTCCGGGGGCAGGGCGATCAGGGCAGCCCGGTCGTACACCAGGCGAATGTGTTTGAGGTCGTCCGGCACCAGCTGGAAATAATCCCCACACCAGATCTGCAGGTCGTCATGGCGGAAGGTGGTAAAGGGTTCACCCGGGTGAACGCTGGCTTTCTCCTGCGCTTCCTCGAAAAAATCCTTGCAGGCAACCTCGCTTAACTCCACGCCGATAATCGGATGTCCGCGATCGTGCAGCCACCACATGTCATGGGCCTTGCCGCACAGGGGAACGAACACGGCGTCGGTGCCGTTGCCTGCCAGTTCGGGCCAGTGGTCATGCAGGTACTGATTAACCGTGCCTTCGTGGAAGCCGATTTGGTCTTTTGCCCAGCGTTCGTGCCAGAATTCGTGTTCCATGGGTAGCCTCCCGGAGATTGATCGTTTTCCTCAGTCTACCTTAATCTGTGGGGTCGATGAGTCAGGAGAAAAGTATGAAAGCCGTTTTTCTGGATGCCGCAACACTGGGCGAGGATGTGGATCTGAGTCCCATTGAAAACATTGCCGGTGGACTGACCTGCCACCCGCGCACCAACCCGGAGCAGGTGATTCAAAGAATCCAGGGCTTTGATACGGTGCTGGTGAACAAGGTGGTGCTGAACGGCGAACATTTTGAAGCCTGCCCGGAACTGAAGACCATCGCGGTGGTGGCAACCGGTCTCAATAACATCGATCTGGAGGCGGCCAAGGCCCACGACATCAAGGTAATGAACGTTACCAATTATGGCCGTTCCACCGTGGCCCAGCACACCATGGCTCTCATCCTGGCACTGGCCACCCGGCTGCTGGATTACAACCGGGGTGCCCGCAATGGCCAGTGGGCCAAAAGCGATATGTTCTGCCTGATGGACTACCCGATTATGGAGCTGGAAGGCAAAACTCTGGGCATTGTCGGCTACGGCGATCTTGGCCAGGGTGTGGCGGAACGGGCAAAGGCGTTTGGCATGAACATCGTCCTCGGCTGCCGGCCCGGCCAAGAGCCTGGCGAGGTGGATGGCTACCCGCGAATTCCGCTGGATGACCTGTTGGTGCAGGCTGATGTGCTATCACTCCACTGCCTGCTGACAGAAGAAACCCGCAACATGATTGGCGCCCGGGAACTGGGTTTAATGAAGTCGTCGGCACTGCTGATCAACACCAGTAGGGGCGGCTTGGTTGATGAATCGGCTTTGGCTGACGCCTTGAGGAATGGCGATATTGCCGGTGCGGGCTTTGACGTGTTAACCGAAGAACCTCCCCGCAATGGTAATCCGCTGCTGGCAGACAATGTTCCAAACCTGATTTTAACCCCGCACTCGGCCTGGGCGAGCCAGGAGGCGCGGCAGCGAATTGTGGAGATTACGGCGCGTAATCTGGCGTCGGTTACCTGAAGTCGGGTGAAGGAAGCCCACCATCAGGAGGATTTGTCCGGGTGTACAACAAATACCCGGTTTCCGGGTTGTTTACTGACAGCTGCCTGATAAGCTTGAAGAAACACTGACAAGCAGGATGTTACGTGGCTTCCACCCAGATGAAAGAGCGGCTGCAGGCTGCTGAAGACTGGATACTGTCCAATTCCAACCCACCGCAGACCTGGCCCTGGACCTGGCTGTATAAATCCGGGCGCTCGGCTTATGCCCTGATCCGCGATGTGATCAGTGGTCAGTTGACACTGCACGCCATGAGCCTGGTTTACACCACGTTGCTCAGCATTGTGCCGCTGCTCGCCCTGAGCTTTTCCGTGCTGAAAGCGCTGGGTGTGCACCAGCGCATGGAGCCATTCCTGTACCAGTTCTTCCAGCCGATGGGCCCACAGGGTGTGGAGGTGGCTGAGCGAATCCTGGGTTTTGTCGATAATATGAAAGTCGGTGTGCTGGGCTCGGTGGGTCTGGCCCTGTTGGTGTACACCGTCATTTCCCTGGTTCAGAAAATCGAGCGCTCGTTCAACATGATCTGGCGGGTGCCGGAAATGCGCTCCATGGCGCAGCGTTTCAGTAACTATCTGAGCGTCATCATGGTAGGCCCCTTGTTGATGGTTTCGGCTATCGGGGTAACCGCCACCATCTTCTCTTCAGAAATCGCGCAGAATCTTATGGCCATCGAACCGTTTGGTTCGTTGATTGTCCTTGCCAGTCGGTTTACACCGTTTTTCCTGGTGGTGGGCGCGTTCACCTTTGTTTACATCTTTATCCCTAATACCCGGGTGAAGCTGCGCTACGCGTTTATCGCCGGGCTGGTGGCCGGCGTGTCCTGGCAGGCTGGCGGCATGCTGTTTGCCTCGTTCGTGGCCGGCTCGGCCAAGTATGCGGCCATCTACTCCGGTTTTGCGGTCGGTATCATTCTGCTGATCTGGACGTATCTGAACTGGATGATCCTGCTGCTTGGCGCCAGTCTGGCTTTCTATCTGCAAAACCCGGGGGCCGTAGCCAAGCGCCGGAATGTCCAGCTGGCGCCGGAATTGCAGGAGCGGGTAGGGCTTGCCCTGATGTGGATGGTGGCCAAGCCGTTCAGCCGCGGTGAACCGGCGCCTCAGCAGGAGTCTCTGGAGCAGCAGTTGCGGATTCCCGGCGAAGTCACCCGCAAGATCAGCGACAAGCTGATACGCGCCGGGTTGCTGAATCTGGCGGGGCGCGATGGCGATCAGCTGGTTCCAGGGCGAACACTGGATCTGATTACGGTCGGTAGCGTGCTGCGGGCCGTGCGCAAGGACGAAGACCGGGTGGTGGATCGCCTGCCTGCCGGGGCCATGCCGAGGGAACTGATCGATCTTGCGCCCACCAGTGACGATGTCAGCTTTGCCAGCCTGCTGAATGCCGGTACACCGCCCGGTGCGGATATTGTCAAAGCACCGGAGTCAGGTCCGAACCTGTGAGCTTTTGCCTTCCTGGAGCATTCTGAGCAATACCGTACGTACCCTGCCCAGTTGCTCCGGGGACAGGTGCACAATACGAATCAGATTCTCTTCTGACAGGTTCCTCTGGCGGGCATGGCGCAGCACTTCCCGGGTGCCCAGAAGCAGGCCGTCGGTCAGTGCGGAGTGGGCCTGCCGCGGCGCCGGCCGTTCCGCCGACAGCAGCCAGGCATGGTATTTGGGTGGCAGATTCCAGACATTGGCCAGTAACTGGCAGGTGGCCCACTGATAACGGGCCAGAGCCTGTCTCAGTATGGCCGGTTCCGGTTCATTGCCGGAGCCTTTGGTGCGGCAGATACGCCCCAGTTCCCGGCGAATGGTGATGTAGGCCAAGGCTGGCAACAGGCCGACCATGAAGTGGGCGCTGGTGTCATCCCTGTGAATCTTCGCAATCATTTCCGCCGCCCGTGCGCAGGTCAGGCCCCAGCGCCAGGACCGTTGTGCGAACAGCGCTTCCCGACTGTTCCTGGCCGCCATCATGGGGCGCATCACCGCCGCCGCAATCACGTTCCGGATGCCGTCCACACCCAGCACGAACACCGCCTGGTCAACGGATTCTATGACGTGTTCATTCGGGCGGAAGTAGGGGCTGTTGGCCACCTGGAGCAACTGGTCGGTCAGTGACGGGTCACTCAGAATGATGCGGGTTAGCTCTTTGCGTTCGGTGGCTTCATTGGACAGTGCTCGCATCAGCATGGGTAAACTGCCAGGCTTCCTGGGCAGTTCTTCCATTTCGTTCATTTGCAGGCGCCGCTCGAGCTCGGCCAGTTCCTTTTCGCCACTATCTGTGCCGGCACGAAGGCGCGCGGGTTCCACATCAAGCAGCCAGGTGAACAGGTGGTCTTCCAGTTGGCCAACAATGTCGCCTTCATCGTTGCTATTGCCGGGCTGGCTGGTGCTGGAAGGATTAAAAAGCCGGGTTTCGGAGGCAGCCTGTGGGACGGATTGAGTGCTGTTGAACAGACCTGATATCCAGGAAAAAAAGCCCGGCATCCCTTGCCTCCGCATAGCGTGTATAAAGAATGGACTGGTTATCTGGCCAGTATAGTAGCGTAATGCAACCCTGCCCAGCCCTGACAACGATCAGAAAAAGGACTCGCCAAAGACAAAGACCAGTTGGCACACACCGGCCACCAGACCCAGGAAGGCGCCCACCAGGATCAGTTTGATCTCGTCTTCCTGGAAGCACGGGCGCAGCAGATCCTGGAATTCTTCCGAAGACAGGGCATTCATCCGCTCCACCATAATGGACTCCACTGCCCGGGCCCGGTCTCGCTCGAACACGGGGTTGTTGAAGGAACTCTGGGATATCGCGATGGCTTTTTCACCCACCTGATTTTTCAGGGTGGCAAAACCCGTGGGGCCGAATGCCATCTGGGTCAGGGCCTTGCCCATGCCTGCGGTTTCATCCACCAGCGGTTTGATGTGCTTTTTCACCATGTTGCGGGCGCGGTCACCTTTGGGTCCTTCGAGGATGGCATTGATGATGTTGCCCACGGTCAGTATCTCGTGGGTCACGATATGACAGAAGGATTCTGCCACTTCTGGCTGGCGCTTGAGGAACAGGCCCTGGATTCGCAGAGGGCCGACCTTGTGTTCATGCAGGGGCCGGAAGATTACATTCAGCGCAATCCAGTTGGTGGCCCAGCCCACAAGGAGCCCGAACAGAGGCAACACCCAGATGGCCGGGTACAGGTACCAGACTCCCATCTGGATAATGCCGAACAGGAAGCCGAAGTAGAGGCCGGAATTGATGATGAAGCGGAACTCCACGTCACCGCACTCCAGAAATATCCGGTTGAGCAGCTTTTTATCCCGGGCCAGGCGCTCGATGACCATGCCTTTGATGTCGAGCAGGTCTTCAATGTTGTCGGAGATGTCTTCAACCAGGTTGTCGACCAGTTGCGGGGTGGATTTGCGTACCCGGTCATAGACCATTTTGCGGGCCGAGGCGGGCAGGTTTTCCCAGAAGGTGGGGTATTCCCGCAGCATGAGTTCGTCGACATATTCCTCAATGCGGGGGTCGACAGTGTAGATGATGTGGGCGGCCAGGACTTTGGGGTCGATCTGTTCGAAGATTTCCTGAACGGTACCGATTTTGGCGATGGTGGCATCCACACTTTTGGCGGCCATTTTGCGGGCTTTGGAGGGGATAATGCCCTGCCAGCCCAGAAGCGGCGGCTTGCCGATGAACTCCAGCGGATAGAAGGTCATTTTGATGGCGAGCCAGTTGGTGCTCCAGCCGATGAGGGCGGCGATCACGGGAATGCTGAGGTATTGCCAAAATTCCGGATTGGTAAGTAGGTTTATCATCCTGGGCTCTTAATTGTTTTCTTGGGTGCAGGCGCCCATACAAGGTGGCACTCCCGCCCACTTTTTGTCAGACAAGATAATGTTGTTCACTGACAGCTCTGTCAATGACTGGGATGCCAGGACGTGACGCCATGAATAGTCACCCGGCTGTCTCAGGCGCCGATATCCCCCCAGAGCCACTGACACAGGGCGATGGCGGCAACGGGTGCAGTTTCGGTGCGCAGTACCCGGGGGCCCAGGGCAACGGGCAGAAAACCGTTGTCCTCGGCCAGGGCAATTTCTTCAGCGGTCAGGCCGCCTTCGGGGCCGATCATCAGGGCGATGCTGGAGGGCTTTTCGAGGGTGTTCAGGGACCGTTCGGTGCGATGGTGTAGCACCAGGCGCAAGTCACAGGCCCGGGCGTGTTCCAGCCACTGTTGCACGGTCATAACCGGCTGTATTTCCGGAACCCTGGCACGGCCGCACTGTTCGGCGGCGCTGATGGCAACCTGTTGCCAGTGGCGAAGACGCTTGTCTTCCCGGTCGCCTTTGAGTTTGACGTCGCAGCGTTCGGTAGTCAGTGGCACGATTTCGCTCACGCCCATTTCCACCGCTTTTTGTACGGCGTAGTCCATGCGGTCGCCCTTGGACAGGGTCTGTGCCAGTACTACTCTGAGGGGCGATTCTGTTTCGTTTTCAGCGGCTTCCGTGACTGCCACCAGCACGTGTTTCTTTCCGGCTTCGGTAATGGTGGCGTGATAGTCATGACCGTCCCCGTTGAAGAGCAGAAGTGCCTGGCCTGCCTGCATGCGCAGGACCCGGCCTACGTGGTTGGCGGCGTTGTCGTCCAGCTGGCACTGGCTGCCGACAGCCAGGGGGCTGTCGGTGAAGATACGCGGGATTCTCATGGCGGCGGTTCTCAGTCCTTGACCGCGATTTCGATGCCTTCGGTGGCCACCTGAGCCAGATGGCGAATCTGTTCTTCGGTGATCACGTAGGGCGGCATGAAGTACAGCACGTTACCCAGGGGGCGCAGCAAGGCCTGGCGGGTGAGTGAATGTTTATACACTCTGATGCCACGGCGTTCCTGCCAGGGGAACGGGGTTTTGCTGGCTTTGTCTTTGACCATTTCAATGGCCATGGTCATGCCGTGCTGGCGGATATCGCCCACGTTCGGGTGGTCGGCCAGATGGGCAACGGACTCGGCCATACAGCGGGACAGCTGACGGTTGTTTTCGATGACGTTCTCATCCCGGAAGATGTCGAGCGTGGCCAGGGCGACGGCGCAGCCGATGGGGTTGCCGGTGTAGCTGTGGCTGTGCAGGAAGGCGCGCATGGTTTCGTAGTCGTCGTAGAAAGCGTTGTAGACGTTGTCGGTGGTGAGCACCACAGACAGCGGCAGATAGCCGGCAGTCAGTCCTTTGGACAGGCACATGAAATCGGGGGTGATGCCGGATTGTTCGCAGGCGAACAGCGTACCGGTGCGGCCAAAGCCGACGGCAATTTCGTCCGCGATCAGGTGCACCCCGTAACGGTCGCAAGCTTCCCGCAGTTTGGTGTGGTAAATCGGGTGGTGCATGCGCATGCCACCGGCGCACTGGATCAACGGCTCCACCACCACAGCGCAGATTTCGTCGTGTTTCTCGGCCAGCAGTTTGTCCATGGCCTCGAACTGGCGCAGGGCGTACTCTTCATCGGTTTCGCCCGGCTCTTTGTTGTAGGCGTCCGGTGAGGGGGCGGTCAGCACTTCCATCAGCAGCGGCTGGTAGGTGTCCTTGTACAGGGCAACGTCGCCCAGGGCCAGCGCGCCCAGGGTTTCGCCATGGTAGCTGTTGCTGAGGTTAACGAAGTTCTTTTTGCCCGGTTTGCCGTGGTTTTTCCAGTAGTGGTAACTCATCTTCAGAGCGGCTTCGATGGCCGAGGAACCATTGTCGGCATAGAAACACTTGTTCAGGCCTTCCGGTGTTACCTCGATCAGCCGTTCTGACAGATTAACCACTGGCTCATGGCTGAAACCGGCCAGAATCACATGTTCGAGCTGGCCGATCTGTTCCTGAATGGCGGAGTTGATGCGCGGATTGGCGTGGCCGAACAGGTTAACCCACCAGGAGCTGACGGCGTCGATGTAGCGGTTGCCCTCAAAGTCCTCCAGCCAGACACCTTCGCCCCGTTTGATGGGGATCAGGGGCAGGGTTTCGTGGTCTTTCATCTGGGTGCACGGGTGCCACACGGATTTAAGATCCCGTGCGACCAGATCGGCATTGCGCATTGTAGTCTCCTGTCAGCTCCCGGGCCGTTTGTTCGGTTTGTTAAAATCCTCACATGATACTTGCCCGGGCCATCGCTTAACAGCGCCAGAATGTGAACCAATCGGTCTGGCTTGCTTGCCCGGTTTGCTTGCCCGCCCGGCCAATGTTGCCACGCCGGGTGGCCGCAACAATAGGGGTAAGACAGGTTCGGAGGTAATCATGGAACTCAATCTGGAGCACCCCTACGAGCGGGGGCTTGATCAGGTGATCGAGCGTTTCTTCGATGAGGCGCACATACGTAACAAAAACGAGCAGTTGGGCGCCCGCAATCTCAGGGTGACCGAGCTGAAAAAGGACGAAATGTCGGCCAAACTGGTGATCGAGCGGGAAATGACCGCCTCGGCACCGGTGCCGGGTGTGCTTTCCGGTTTCCACCGGGAATGGAACCGGGTGCGGCAGGAAGAGCACTGGTTCCGCAAAGACGATGACGAGTGGCACTGCGAGTTTCGGGTGCGTATTGACGGCGTGCCGGCGAAGATCAAGGGCGCGATGCGGCTGTTGGGCAACGGCGACCGGTGTATCAACTACGTGAGCCTGTCGGTGCTGTGCGAGGTGCCGTTTCTGGGCCGGAAGATTGCGAAGTTTCTGGCGGATGACTCCCACGCCAAGATTGAACGTGAGTATGACGTCATCCGCCAGTTGCTTTAAACGCGAGGGTCAGTGAGCCAGTACCCGGGACAGGAATGCCTGGGTGCGCTCATTCTGAGGGTTATCGAACACCTCGTCGGGTTTGCCTTCCTCGACAATCTGGCCTTCGTGAATGTAAATCACCCGGTCGGCCACCTCGCGGGCGAAGCCCATTTCATGGGTGACGACCATCATGGTCATACCTTCTCTGGCCAGCTCCCTCATGACATCCAGCACTTCCCCGATCATTTCCGGGTCCAGCGCTGACGTGGGTTCGTCGAACAGCATCAGCCTGGGTTCCATGGCCAGAGCTCGGGCGATGGCCACCCGCTGTTGCTGGCCGCCGGATAGCTGGCTTGGGTATTTATCGGCCTGGTTGCCGATGCCTACACGTTCCAGAAGGCGTTCGGCGGTGGCGTTGGCAACCACTTCGGCCGTTCTTTTCACCTTCATGGGCGCCAGCATGATGTTCTTTTTCACGGTCAGGTGCGGGAACAGGTTGAACTGCTGGAACACCATGCCCACTTCCTTGCGGATTTCCGCCAGGCTGTTCTGATTTCCGCCTTTCGGGGCCAGAGGGTGGTTATCCACCTCAAGCGACCCGGATTCGTATTCTTCCAGGCCATTCACGCAGCGAATCAGGGTGGATTTGCCGGAGCCACTGGCGCCGATGATCACCACCACTTCGCCCTGTTCCACGGTCAGGTCGATATCCTTGAGGACATGCAGTTTGCCGAAGTATTTGTTCATGCCCTTCATTTTTACAATCTGTGTCATTGCTCGGGCTCCTTCAGGCAGACGCTACACCACGGCGCTCAAGCAGCCGCAGGATCAGTGACAGGGACAGCGTAATGGCCAGGTACATGATGGCCACCACAAAATACACCTCGAATGCGGTGAAGGTATTGGCAATGTACACCTGGCCCTGGCGTACCAGTTCGCCCACGCCGATGACCGAGAACAGTGAGGTGTCCTTGATGCTGACGATGGCCTGGTTGCCCAAAGGCGGAATCATGCGTCGGAAGGCCTGGGGCCAGACAATGTTCCAGAAAGTCTGGGAGCGTGACAGGCCCAGAGACAGACCGGCTTCGGTCTGGCCTTTGTCGATGGATTGCACGCCGCCACGGACCACTTCGGAGATATAGGCACCGGAGTTAAGGGCGATCGCGGCAATACCGGCTGTCAGCGGGTCGATCGGGCCGCCAACCAGGTCGGGCAGGCCGTAGAAGATAAACAGCACCTGTACCAGGATGGGGGTGCCGCGGAAAATCTCGATGTAGGCAGTGGCGGGCCAGCGCAAGAACCAATTCTTGTTGATGCTGAGCAGGCCGAACACGATGCCCAGAACAAAACCGATGGCCAGGCCACCGAAGGAAATCATCAGGGTGTAGGGAATACCCTTGGCCAGGTAGGGAATGGAATTGATGGCCGCCTGCCAGTCAAACTGAAACTGGAATTCCACAGTGTGTTTCTCCGTTGGGTTGGGAGGAATCGGCCAGGGCATTGTGTGCCCCGGCCGGTTCGAGTGGCGGGTTATTTGTCTTCAGGCATGGGGCCGAACCATTTTTCATAAATGGTCTTGTAGGTGCCGTCTTCCTTGATTTCTGCCAGGGCCTCGTTAACCGGGCCGACCCATTTACTGCCGTTTTTCAGGGCAATACCGTACTGCTGGCCTTCATACAGGGGGCCGACGGTCTTGACCTTGCCTTTGCCACGGGTGCTGGCGAAGTAGCCAACGTTTGGGGCATCGTAGAAAACCGCATCAACGGCACCGGACATCAGCGCCATGTACATGTCCGAGCTGCCGGGGTAAGGCGTTACACCGTCGTTGTCGTCCAGGCTTTTCATCAGGAAGTCATAGCTGGTACTGCCAATCTTGGTGCCGACTTTCATGCCTTCCAGGTCCGACATTTCATCAACGTCGCCGTTGTTCTGGCTCACCAGGATACGCAGACCGGAATCGTAGTAAGGATCGGAGAAATCGACGATTTCCTCGCGCTCATCGGTAATGGTGATGCCGGCGATGGCAATATCCACGTTGCCGGTTTGCAGGGCCGGGATAATGCCGTTGAAGTCCATGGTGTTGAGGTCGTAATCAAAGCCTGCACGTTCGGCGACTTCGGCAATGATCTCCATATCGAAACCGATCATTTCTCCGGTTTCCTGGTCCATCATTTCAAACGGGACGAAGCTTGGGTCGGTGACCACGCGCAGGGTCTCTGCGCTGACTGAGGTTGCGGCTACAGACAGTGCCAGACCAGCACCCAGTGTTTTCAGCCATTTCGTGCTCATGCTTTCTCCTTTCTGTTTTTTATGCCCCGTCTGCCCGGTAAGGCAGTCTGTGAAAGCACTCTTTGTGGCCGTGCATCACAGGGAGCGTTGATGGGGATGCATCAGATACAGTTTAGACTATGGAGACAGGATTTGCAGGAAATCAGGCGGTTATGAAGGGAAAGAGGGGCCGGAGCCCCTC
This sequence comes from Marinobacter sp. EVN1, assembly GCF_000475375.1. NCBI lineage: Bacteria > Pseudomonadati > Pseudomonadota > Gammaproteobacteria > Pseudomonadales > Marinobacteraceae > Marinobacter > Marinobacter sp. EVN1. The sequence continues at coordinate 75,780 of NZ_AXCB01000016.1, read as the reverse complement.
TCTGCAGCGGCCGGGAAGGCGTGTCAGAACGCGATTTTCTCCCGGTCGCTGATGCCCAGATTCTTCCAGATGGAAAGGCTGGGTTCAGCCTGGTTCAGAGTATAGAAGTGCAACCCTGGAGCCCCGGCCTTGAGCAGTTTTTGGCACATTTCAGTGACCACTTCCTCACCGAACTTGCGGATGCTGTCCGTGTCGTCACCGTAGGCTTCCAGCTGCTTGCGGATCCAGCGCGGGATCTCCGCGCCGCACATGTCCGAGAACCGCACCAGGCTGGAGAAGTTGACGATGGGCATGATGCCCGGTACCACCGGAATGGTGACGCCCATCTGCTCCAGACGGTCGATGAAGTAGAAGTAGCTGTCAGCATTAAAGAAGTACTGGGTGATGGCGCTGTTGGCACCGGCCTGTACTTTCCGTGCGAAGTTCTTCAGGTCTTCTTCGGCGTTGCGGGCCTGAGGGTGAAACTCCGGGTAAGCAGCCACTTCCAGATTGAAGTGATCGCCGCTGTGCTGCCGGATAAATTCCACCAGTTCGTTGGCGTAGCGCAGTTCACCGGAAGCGCCCATACCCGATGGCATATCGCCGCGCAGGGCAACGATCCGGTTGATGCCGTTCTCTTTATACACATCCAGCAGCTCGCCGATTTCTTCCCGGGTACCGCCCACGCAGGAGAGGTGCGGTGCCGTGGAGATGCCCTGCTGGTGCAGGTTCAGCACAGTCTCGATGGTGCGGTCCCGGGTGGAACCGCCCGCCCCGAAGGTGACCGAGAAGAAATCCGGGTTCACCTCGGCCAGCTGGTTACGCACCGCTTGCAGCTTCTCCTTGCCCTGATCGGTCTTGGGCGGGAAAAACTCGAAACTGAAGCGGCGTTTGAATTGCTTCTGGGATTCCATGTTTGTGTCCGATTAGTACCTGTAGCTTTCCGGCTTGTACGGGCCTTCGACCGGTACACCGATGTATTTCGCCTGGTCTGGAGTCATCTTGGTGATCACGCCACCAAAGCCTTCCACCATGGCGCGGGCCACTTCCTCGTCCAGCTGCTTGGGCAGAACCTGTACGTAAACGCCCTTGGCCTTGGAATCTTCCGGCAGGTCGGCAAACTTGCGCTCGAACAGATACATCTGCGCCAGCACCTGGTTGGCAAAGGAGCCGTCCATGATACGGGAGGGGTGACCGGTGGCGTTGCCCAGGTTCACCAGGCGGCCTTCCGACAGCAGGATCAGGTGGTCGTTGCTGGCCTTGTCGCGGTAGATCACGTGCACCTGCGGCTTGACCTCGTCCCACTCCCAGTTCTTGCGCATGTAGGCGGTATCGATTTCGTTATCGAAGTGCCCGATGTTGCATACCACGGCGCCGCTCTTCAGCGCTTTCAGCATGTTGGCATCGCACACGTTGACGTTACCGGTGGTGGTTACCAGCAGGTCGGTGTTGGCCAGCAGATCCTTGTTGATGCCCTGCTCGGTGCCTGTGTTCACGCCGTCAATATATGGGGACACAACTTCAAAACCGTCCATGCAGGCCTGCATGGCACAGATCGGATCTGCTTCGGTGACTTTGACGATCATGCCTTCCTGACGCAGGGACAGGGCGGAACCCTTACCTACGTCGCCGTAGCCGATGACCAGCGCTTTCTTGCCAGACAGCAGGTGGTCGGTGGCACGCTTGATGGCATCATTCAGGCTGTGACGACAACCGTACTTGTTGTCGTTCTTGGATTTGGTCACCGAGTCGTTGACGTTAATCGCCGGGATCTTCAGGGTGCCGTCACGCAGCATTTCCTGCAGGCGGTGCACGCCCGTAGTGGTTTCCTCGGTTACGCCGTGGCACTTGGCGATCACCTGCGGGTATTCCTTGTGCAGCAGCTCGGTCAGGTCGCCGCCGTCGTCCAGGATCATGTTCGGCTCCCAGCCGTCTACGTCCGCACCGACGGTCTTGTGCAGGCACCACTCGTATTCTTCGTCAGTCTCACCTTTCCATGCAAACACCGGGATCCCTTGCGCTGCGATGGCGGCAGCGGCCTGATCCTGGGTGGAAAAGATGTTGCAGGATGACCAGCGCACGTTGGCGCCCAGCTCCACCAGCGTTTCGATCAGCACGGCGGTCTGGATGGTCATGTGGATGCAGCCCATGATGTTGGCGCCTTTCAGCGGCTGCTCCGCTTTGTACTTCTCGCGCAGTTTCATCAGGGCGGGCATTTCGCCTTCGGCGATCTTGATTTCCTTGCGGCCCCAGTCGGCGAGGGTGATGTCGCGGACTTTGTAGTCCTGGAAGTCGTTCAGTTTTTCGGCCGGAGTGCTCATGGTGTTCTCCTGTCAGTTTCGTTTGGGCGTATTCGTTGGAGTGGAATACGCCCATTTATCCAGAATGGTCTGTTCAGATGCCTGCAGCGTCTTTCAGGGCTGCCGCACGGTCAGTTTTCTCCCACGGGAACGCGGTGAAGGTCTTGCCACCGACGGTCATCTCGTACGGATCACGGCCGAAGTGGCCGTAAGCTGCGGTGGCCCGGTACATCGGGTGCAGCAGGTCGAGCATGTTGGTGATCGCGTACGGGCGCAGGTCGAAGTGCGCGCGTACCAGATCGATGATCTTGTCGTCGCTGATCTTGCCGGTGCCAAAGGTGTTCAGGGAAATGGAGGTCGGCTGGGCTACACCGATGGCGTAGGACACCTGAATCTCGCACTTCTCGGCCAGGCCGGCGGCGACGATGTTCTTGGCGACGTAACGGCCGGCGTAGGCAGCAGAACGGTCAACCTTCGAGGGGTCTTTGCCGGAGAAGGCGCCACCACCGTGACGGGCCATGCCGCCGTAGGTGTCTACGATGATTTTGCGACCAGTCAGGCCACAGTCGCCCACCGGGCCACCGATTACGAACTTGCCGGTCGGGTTGATGTGGAACTGGGTGTCTTTGTGCAGCAATTCAGCCGGCAGGGTGTGCTTGACGATCAGCTCCATCACCGCTTCTTTCAGGTCGGCCTGGGTGACGTCGGGGTCGTGCTGGGTAGACAGAACCACAGCATCGATACCCACAACCTTGCCGTTCTCGTAGCGGCAGGTGACCTGGCTCTTGGCGTCCGGACGCAGCCACGGCAGCAGGCCACTCTTGCGGGCTTCGGCCTGGCGCTGAACCAGACGGTGGGAGAAGGTGATCGGCGCCGGCATCAGCACGTCGGTTTCGTTGCTGGCGTAGCCGAACATCAGGCCCTGGTCGCCTGCGCCCTGGTCTTCCGGCTTCTGGCGGTCAACGCCCTGGGCGATGTCGACGGACTGTTTGCCGATGATGTTGATCACACCACAGGTGTCGCCGTCGTAGCCTACTTCAGAGGAGGTGTAGCCGATGTCTTTGATCACACCGCGTACCAGGTCTTCCAGATCGACCCAGGCGCTGGTGGTGATTTCACCGCCGACGATGGCCACGCCGGTTTTGACCATGGTTTCGCAGGCCACGCGCGCGTGCGGATCGTCGGTCAGGATGGCATCCAGTACCGCATCGGAAATCTGGTCGGCCAGTTTGTCCGGATGGCCTTCGGAGACCGATTCGGAGGTGAAGATGTTGTAGTCAGACATAGGTGTGCTCCTCTTGAGCGATTGCAAATTCGTACCGGCTCCGTCCTGTTTGACCTACCGGCTGCCTTGGTTGTTGTTAGGGCATACGTAAAACTACCTACACCCATATCAAAAGTTTTTGATATTCCTGTGACGGCGATTGGTTACGCCGCTTCTGTACTCTTCCAGAATTCTCTTACCTGTACCTGGAACCCGTTGCGCAGGCCTATAAACAGCTGTTCGCCGGCGGTCAGCCCGGCGTCGGCCGCCCAGGAAGTCAGCTCTTCCGGCTCGAAGCCCAGCCACAGGTCGCCGCAGTTTTCTTTGGCCCAGTCCTGGTCGTGACTGCACAGATCACTGACGACCAGACAACCGCCACTGTTCATCAGGGCTGCGGCGTCCAGAAAAATGTCCGCCGGGCTGGGCACATGGTGCAGCACCATGTTGGCTACGATCAGGTCAAAGGCGTCGCCCCGCGCCAGCAGGGTGTCGGTCACACCTTCGATCAGGTCGACGTTGTTCAGGTGTTCCTCTATGCAGGTGCGCGTCGCCTTGGCCAGCATGTCTTTGCTGTTGTCCAGGCCAACCACATGCTGGAACAGCTCCGACAGTACCGGCAGGAACCCGCCTTCACCCGGTCCGATTTCCAGAACGCTCAGCCATGACTGCCTCGCTGCACGCTTGCGAATCAGTTCCGCGGTAGGCTCGGCATACAGGTCAAAGGCAGCAATCAGCTCCTGCTGTTCCCGGAATTGTTCGGAGTGCCGGGAGAAAAAGGCCTGGGACTGCCCCGCCCGCTGCTCTCGTATGGCTTCAATCTTTTCATTAAGGTGCCGGGGCAGGGCAACCCTGTCGACGGTTTCGAAAATTTGGCGGATCGCCTGGTCGGCCAGTTTGTCACTGTCCAGATTCAGCGGGCGACGATAGAAAATGGCATTGCCTTCCCGCTGGGGCTCCAGCAAGCCGGCCTTGTGCATCACTTTCAGGTGATGGCTCATGCCGGACTGGCGCATGTCGAACATCTGGCTCAGCTCCAGCACACCGAAGGTGTCCCGCCGCAGCACCCGCAGGATTTCCAGGCGCAGGGGGTCGCCGCTCGCCTTGAAGATCGGGGCCAGTACGTCCACAGAGGACAATTCGTTCGCATGTGCATTGAGTGAGGTCATGGTTGGCAAGTGTAGGGGCGTTCGGTTGGTCGATCAATAGCCATATCAAAATTTTTTGATATAGATTTATGAGTTCTGTGAAATCAGTCGGTTTGGTGATTTTGTGCCGGCTTCATCGGAAAACCACTACATATGGATTTGCCCCGGCATACCCTAATCGGCGAAAATACGCGCCTTCTTTTTGAGCAGTATTTGCAGCTTGAAGTCTTTTCCTGAAAAACACTGGAGAATTGTCAATGCCGTCCCGTAAAGATCTCGCCAACGCCATTCGCGCGCTGAGCATGGATGCGGTTCAGAAAGCCAAATCCGGCCACCCGGGTGCGCCCATGGGTATGGCGGATATCGCCGAGGTGCTGTGGAACGATTACCTCAGCCACAACCCGGCCAACCCGCATTGGGCCAACCGTGACCGCTTCGTGCTGTCTAACGGCCATGGCTCCATGCTGCAGTATTCCCTGCTGCACCTGAGCGGGTACGACGTCAGCATTGATGACCTGAAGAACTTCCGTCAGCTGCACTCCAAAACACCGGGCCATCCGGAATACGGTTATACCCCGGGCATCGAGACCACCACCGGCCCGCTGGGGCAGGGCATCGCCAATGCTGTTGGCTTCGCGCTCGCAGAGAAGGCACTGGCTGCTCAGTTCAACCGTCCGGGCCACGACATTGTTGACCACTACACCTATGCGTTCCTGGGCGACGGCTGCCTGATGGAAGGTATCTCCCACGAAGTCGCCTCTCTGGCCGGCACCCTGGGCCTGGGTAAACTGGTGTTCTTCTATGATGACAACGGCATCTCCATTGATGGTGAAGTAGAAGGCTGGTTCACCGACGACACGCCCAAGCGTTTCGAGTCCTACGGCTGGCAGGTTATCCCCAATGTTGATGGTCACGATTCCGATGCCATCCGTGCGGCCATTGAAGCTGCCCGTGCTAACACCGCACAGCCCACCATTATTTGCTGCAAGACCATTATCGGCTTCGGTTCCCCCAACAAGCAGGGCAAGGAAGAGTGTCACGGTGCCCCGCTGGGTGACGATGAAATCGCTCTGACCCGCGAAGCCCTGGGCTGGCAGCACGGCCCGTTCGAGGTGCCGTCCGAGATCTACGCCGCGTGGGATGCCAAAGAAAAAGGCCAGGCTGCACAGAGTGCCTGGGAAGAGAAATTTGCGGCCTACGAGAAGGCCGAGCCGGAACTGGCCGCCGAGTTCAAACGCCGCATGGCGGGTGATCTGCCGGCAGACTTCGCCGAAAAAGCCCAGGCCTATATCCAGGAATGCCAGGACAAGGGCGAGACCGTTGCCTCCCGTAAGGCGTCCCAGAATTCCCTGAACGCCTACGGCCCGCTGCTGCCGGAGCTGATGGGTGGCTCTGCCGACCTGGCCGGTTCCAACCTGACTATCTGGTCGGGCTGTAAAGGCGTGACCAAGGAAGACGCCTCCGGTAACTACATATATTACGGTGTGCGCGAATTCGGCATGGCGGCCATCATGAACGGTATCGCTCTGCACGGCGGCTTCGTGCCCTACGGCGCTACCTTCCTGATCTTCATGGAATACTGCCGTAATGCCGTGCGCATGGCCGCACTGATGAAGCAGCGCTCGATCTTTGTCTTTACCCACGATTCCATCGGTCTGGGTGAAGATGGCCCGACCCACCAGCCTATCGAACAGCTGGCCAGCCTGCGCACCACCCCGAACATGAGCACCTGGCGCCCGGCCGACACCGTGGAGTCTGCGGTGGCCTGGAAAGCGGCCCTGGAGCGTAAGGATGGCCCGACTGCCATGGTTTTCTCCCGCCAGGGACTGCCGCACCAGCAGCGTGATGCCGAGCAGCTGGCGAATGTGGCGAAAGGTGCTTACATCCTGTCTGACAGCGAAGGCACGCCGGAGCTGATTCTCATCGCCACCGGCGGCGAAGTGGGCCTGGCCCAGGAGGCTGCAGCCAAGCTGCGTGAGCAGGGTAAAGCGGTGCGTGTTGTATCCATGCCGTCCACTGACGTATTCGATGCCCAGAGCGCCGAGTACAAACAGCAGGTGCTGCCGCTGGAAGTCACCAACCGCATCGCCATTGAAGCGAGCATTGCGGACTACTGGTACAAGTACGTGGGCCTGGACGGTCGCATCGTTGGCATGACCACCTTTGGTGAATCTGCGCCGGCCGGTGAGTTGTTCAAGGAGTTCGGCTTTACTGTCGACAACATCCTGGAAGTGGCTGACGAACTGCTGGACGCCTGATGACCAACGCAACGCCGTTTCGAATTGCCATCAACGGGTACGGCCGCATCGGCCAGTGCGTGTTGCGGGCCCTTTATGAAAACGGCTATCGCGACCATCTGCAGGTGGTCGCGATCAACGAGTTGTCGGATATCGACACCATTGCCCACCTCACCAAATACGACTCCACCCACGGGCGGTTTCACGGTGAGGTGGCCGTGGATGGCGATAACCTGGTTGTGAACGGCGACCGCATCCGCGTATTGCGTCATCCTGAACCCGAGGAACTGCCCTGGCGACTGCTGGATGTGGATCTGGTGCTGGAATGCTCCGGTGCCTATTCTGACCGGGCCACGGCGGAAAAGCATATTGAAGCCGGTGCCCGGCGCCTGCTGTTTTCCCAGCCGGGCGATCCGGATGTCGATCGCACGGTGGTCTTCGGCATTAACGAGGGGGACCTGAACGGTCAGGACGTGATCGTAGCTGCCGGCTCCTGCACCACCAACTGCCTGGTGCCGGTCATCAAGGTCCTGGACGATGCCTTTGGCGTAGAGCAGGGCAGCACCACCACGATTCACGCCGCCATGAACGACCAGCCGGTCATCGATGCCTACCATCATCAGGACCTGCGCCGCACACGAAGTGCCCTGCACAATATTGTGCCCGTGGACACTGGCCTAGCCCGCGGTATCGAGCGCTTGTTGCCTCATATGGAAGGCCGTTTCAGCTCGGTTGCCATGCGCGTGCCAACGCTGAATGTCTCTGCTATAGACATGGTGGTTAACGTGCGTGAGCCGACCGACATAGCCACAGTGAATCAGTTGCTGTGCAGTGCATCCGCTGGCTCATTGAAGGGTATCCTCGGCTATACCGATGAACTGCTGGCCAGTTCTGACTTCAACCATGATTCCCATTCCGGCGTGGTCGATGGCGGGCAGACCCGAGTCACCGGCGGCACCATGGTGAAAGTGTTGTGCTGGTTTGACAACGAGTGGGGCTTTGCCAATCGCATGCTGGATGTCAGCAGAACCTGGTTGAGCAAAACCTGAAGAATAATGTGGGGCTGATCCCGAAGGGAGTCAGGCTCCAGCCTTAGGCTTAAAATTTGCACCTTTGAACCCATAACTACGGAACCTGATTATGGCCATCAAGAAAATGACTGACCTGAACCTCGCCGGCAAGCGGGTTCTGATTCGTGAAGACCTGAACGTCCCGGTCAAAGACGGCAAAGTATCCAGCGACGCCCGCATCCGCGCCTCGCTGCCCACCATCAAGGCCGCCAAAGACGCCGGTGCCAAAGTCATGCTGATGTCCCACCTGGGCCGCCCGGAAGAAGGCGTGTACGACGAAGCCTCCTCCATGAAGCCCGTAGCCGAGCACCTGAGCACCCTGCTGGGCCAGGAAGTCCGCCTGATCAAGGATTACCTTGACGGCGTTGAAGTGGCCGACGGCGAAGTCGTACTGTTCGAAAACGTTCGCTTCAATAAGGGCGAAAAGAAAGACAACGAAGACCTCGCCAAGCAATACGCCGCCCTGTGCGATGTCTACGTGATGGACGCCTTCGGCACCGCCCACCGCGCCCAGGCCTCCACCCACGGTGTGGCGAAGTTCGCTCCCGAAGCCTGCGCCGGCCCGCTGCTGGCAGCCGAACTCGACGCCCTCGGCAAGGCCCTCGACAACCCGACCAAGCCAGTGGTGGCCATCGTTGGCGGCTCCAAAGTCTCCACCAAACTGGACGTCCTCAACGCACTGGAAAAAGTGTGTGACCAGATCATCGTCGGCGGCGGCATCGCCAACACCTTCCTGGCCGCAGCCGGCCACCCGGTAGGCAAGTCCCTGTGCGAACACGACCTGGTCGACACCGCCAAAGACATCGCCAGCCGGGTGGAAATCCCGCTGCCGGTTGACGTGGTGGTCGCCAGCGAATTCGCTGAAACCGCCACGGCGACGACCAAAAACATCTCCGACGTCAGCGACGACGACATGATCCTCGACGTCGGCCCGGAAACCGCCGGCCAGTTCGCTGAACTGCTGAAAAACGCCAAAACCATCCTGTGGAACGGCCCGGTTGGCGTGTTCGAATTCGACCAGTTCGGCAACGGCACCAAGGCACTCGCCCAGGCCATCGCCGAAAGCGACGCCTTCTCCCTGGCCGGCGGCGGCGACACCGTCGCAGCCGTTGACAAATACGGCGTAGCTGACAAGATCTCCTACATCTCCACCGGCGGTGGCGCGTTCCTCGAATTCGTGGAAGGCAAAACCCTGCCGGCAGTAGCCGTGCTGGAAGAGCGTGGTAATTAAGACGCCACTCCAAAATCCAAAACGAACAGAATTCAAACCTCAAAACGTCAACGAAGGAGACAACCCATGGCCCTGATTTCGCTGCGGCAACTTCTGGACCACGCCGCCGAGCATGGTTACGGTGTGCCAGCCTTTAACGTAAACAACCTCGAACAAATGCGCGCCATCATGGAAGCGGCCGACAAAACCGACTCCCCGGTCATTGTCCAGGCCTCCGCCGGTGCCCGGAAATACGCCGGTGCGCCTTTCCTGCGCCACCTCATCCTGGCCGCCATCGAAGAATGGCCACACATCCCGGTGGTCATGCACCAGGACCACGGCACCAGCCCGGCCGTGTGCCAGCGCTCCATCCAGCTCGGCTTCAGCTCCGTGATGATGGACGGCTCCCTGGGTGAAGACGGAAAAACCCCGACCAGCTACGAATACAACGTCGACGTGACCCGTCGCACCGTTGAAATGGCCCACGCCTGTGGTGTCTCCGTAGAAGGTGAACTGGGCTGCCTGGGCTCCCTCGAAACCGGCCAGGCCGGTGAAGAAGACGGCATTGGCGCCGAAGGCACCCTGGACCACAGCCAGATGCTGACCGATCCGGAAGAAGCCGCTGACTTCGTGCAGAAAACCCAGGTTGACGCTCTGGCTATCGCCATCGGCACCAGCCACGGCGCCTACAAGTTCACTCGTCCGCCTACAGGTGACATCCTGGCCATCGACCAGATCAAAGCCATCCACGCCCGCATCCCGGACACCCACCTGGTCATGCACGGCTCCAGCTCCGTACCTCAGGAGTGGCTGAAAGTGATCAACGAATTCGGTGGCGAGATCCCGGAAACCTACGGTGTACCGGTGGAAGAAATCGTCGAAGGTATCAAGCACGGCGTGCGCAAGGTCAACATCGACACCGACCTGCGCCTGGCCTCTACCGGTGCTGTTCGTCGCTTCATGGCCCAGAACCCGGCGGAATTTGACCCGCGCAAATTCCTCAAGGCCACCATGGTTGCCATGACCGATATCTGTGTCGCCCGCTACGAAGCCTTCGGCTGTGCCGGCCAGGCCAGCAAGATCAAGCCGCTGAACCTCGAGCAAATGTTCGAGCGGTATGAGGCTGGTGAGCTGGACCCCAAGGTCAAGTAAGCCTTCTGCTCAAAGCCCCCGTAGCCGGGGGCTTTTTTCTATCCCTTTCTCGCCAGCCGCTCCAACGTCAACAACGTATCGGTGTAGCGAGCAAATCGTGCCAGATACTCCGGTGACAACGTCTGCATCTCAGCAATAGCCCGGCTTACCAACCGATGCGCGTTCATCGGCCCCGCTTCTTTCGGTGTGCTTTCAATGGCGTGTCGAATTCGCTCGGCAATAACGTGATGGCCCTGGTTCGCCTGGGCTCTGATCATGGCTTTCAGGGGGCGCGGGTTATTGGGTGCTGAGGCTGGATGTGCCTTTGGTGGGTCTTGTGGCGACTGCCCGAACACCCGTTGTTCCAGAACCGACTGCGGCGCTTCAACCGATGCCTCTGGGGTTTCATTCAGCTGGTCCAGCAACCCGGAAAGAGGCGAATTGCCGCCGACATCGGGTGTGGGCTCATCGCGCTGCCCGGCACTGTCCAGCCTTGCCTGATAGTCCGATATCGCCTGTTCCAGCTTCCGCCAGTGCGTCGTTCCCTTATGCAGCCCCTTTGAGCGCAGTCTTCGCTCGAAAGACTCCAGATAGCGGAACCGAACCGGGTCATTCTGATCGGCGCCGTTTTGCCTCAAGCTTTCCAGCAAGGAGGGGCCGGGGGCTTCGCTCATGGTCAATCACCTTCCCCGGTTTCAGTATCCTCAGCCGACGAAGGCGCCCGTGGCACGGTACTGATTTCCACCCGCCGGTTCTGGGCCCGGGATTCGGCATCGACGTTGGGTACTGCCGGGTGGTGAGGGCCAAAGGCGGCAGCGAATACCCGGTCATTGGGCAAACCCAGCTCTGTGAGGGTTCGGGTAACCGTCAGGGCCCGCTGAGCCGACAGGCCCCAGTTGTCCTGATAACGATTGCCCGGATGCATCGGCAAGTCGTCGGTGAATCCGCTCACCATCAGCAGTTCATCGTGCTGTTCCAGGTAGGCCTGTAACGGGCGAATCAGTGATTCCAGTACTTCTTCACCTTCGGCCTGCAACTGGTCTGAATTCAGCTCGAACAATACGTTCCCGCTGATGCCGATACGGCCATCGCGGAACGTCACCAGACCTTTGGTGAGAGGGTCTTCGAGAGCTTGCTCCAGGGCCATCCGGCGCTGCTCTTCGGCTTCCCGCTTCTCGATTTCCTCGGCCAGGGACTGGCTGAGCTCCAGCTGAATGCCGATCACCCACACAAGAATCAGCGCCAGAATACCCACCAAAGCAGCCATCAGGTCCGAGAAAATGGCCCAGACCGGCGCCGATTGCTGTTCGCCGCCTTCCAGCTGTTCCATCACCCGGCCTCGCTGGATTCTGCCCGGCGCAGTGCCGCAGCGGCATCAATCACATCTTTCTGGGCACTGACGCTGAGATCAATCACCTCGCGGGCCTGGGCGACGTAATAGGCCAGTTGCTCATCGTGTCGAGTGCCGGCCTTGTCCAGCGCTGCCTGGATATCCGCCAGGCCGGCGATGACCTGCTGGTTGGACTGGCTGAACAGCTCAATGGCCTGCATGAACGCATCGCTCAGGGCGCCGACTTCCTGGCTGCTGCCGGTAATGTCGTCGCCCAGTTTGCCCAGTTGCTGGCTCTGCTCCTGGATCAGGGTGTTGAAGCGTTCGCTGATGCCGGTCAGGGTTTCGCCGGCGCCGCTGATCAGGGTATCCACCGCCTCCCGCTGACTGTCAGCGGTGCTGCGCTGGTTCTCCAGCAGGGTGTCCAGTTCCTGAACCAGTCGCTGGCGTTCCTCCAGCAGCTCGTTTTCCCGCTCGCTGTTGCGGGCGATTTCCGACTGCAGCTGTCGGATCACCTCGGCGGCGGCCTTCGGTGTTTCCGAGGCGGTCTCAATCAGGCGGGTCATGGGCGCTTCCAGTGCAGTGCCCAGCTCACTCAGGTGGCGTGCTGCTGTGGCTTCCAGTTGTTCCATTCGCTCGTTTGCAGCCCGGACTCGTTCGCTTTCCTGTTCCCGGAGTTGATCGAGCTGAGCGCCAACGGTGCTGAGCAGTTCCGCCAGCCCGGCCTGTTGCTGCTCAATCAACCCGGTGCTGCTGGTCTGGAAATGGCTTTGGTATTGAGTCAGCGCCTCATTGAATGCTGCCAGCATGTCGTCACTTTGAGCCTGCTGTCGGGCCAGACCGGCCTGCCAGTGTTGCGACACCTCAGCTCCGGCATTGTTCAGGCGTTCACAGCTCTGTACCAGTTGTTGCTGCTGTTCCTTGAGCCAGGTTTGGTGCTGATCGTTGATGGCGCCAAGCCAGGTGTGGAGTTGTTCCTGCAACTGGCTTTGAGTTTGTTCGTTCTGCTTTGAGAGGGTCGCCAACGTCTCCTGGTTCTGGGCCTGCTGTGCAATCAGATTCTGCTGCCAGCGTTCGCCGGCTTCTGCAGTGGTTTTCTGGAAAGCGGCGGTCAGTTCCGCTAACTGCTGGCGGGCATCATTAGCCCAGCTTTGTTGAAGGCTGTGAGCATCTTTCTGAAGCTGCTCCATGGCATGGATAACAATGGGCTCAATCCGTTGCGAAGCCTGTTTTGCGCTGTCATCCAGCGCCGATTTCAGGGATTGGGCCACAGAATCGGCCAGTGTCTGGTAGTGGCTGCCGACCGTGCTGTGGAATTCCTGCTGGTTTCGGGTCAGGGACTGTTCCAGTTGCTGGCCGAGCTGCTCCATTCGTGCCGTCATGCGTTCCATGGCCGAGGCCATTTCGGGCAAGGCTTTGGCCTGGCTCTCCAGAGCCTGAAACGCCTGATGGCGTTGATGGTCTGTAGAAAGATGATGCAGCTTGTCTCGCAGCGCACTATCCAGGGCGCGGGAAGCCTGCAACCGATCCCGACGGCTCAGGGTGGAGGCCAGCCCCAGCATAGCGGAGGCGGCCACACCGGCAATGGAGGTGCCAAAGGCGAGACTCAAACCGGCAATCGGTGCGGCCAGGGCGCTGCGAATAGCGCTCAGTTCGGTGCTGTTATCCAGGGCTGAGGCAGCGCCGCCCAGGGTCACAATCATGCCGGCAAAGGTGCCCAGCAGGCCCAGCATCACCAGCAGGCCGGTCAGGTAGGGTGTCAGTTGCGGGCCGGGTAATGCGGCGGCATGGCCCTCAATTCGCCGTTGCACCGGGAACTGCATCGGGGCGGGCAGTGTGCCAAGCCAGTGGTTAACCTGCTCCTGGCTTTCAGGTAGCTGATGAACCTGTGCGCTCAGTTCGCGGGTTTGTCGGCGGAAATTCACCAGTTCGCCAAAGCCGAGGCAGTAAACGGCGCCAATCAGGCCGGTAAACGCCAGCGCCAGCAGGTCGGAACCGACAAATCCGGCACCAATCCAGGCTACCACGGCCAGGCCGATGGCAAACGCCAGGGTAAAGAACAGTTTACTCATGGGGTGTTGTTAACCTCTTTGTGGCAAGCCTCCAGCAAACCCAGAACCGGTTCCAGCCGAACATCCAGTTCAGCGAGTAACAAAGACTGCGCTTCCTCGCAGTAACGGTGGAACCAGTCGGCCGTTGTGGCCGGGGTAGGGCTTTGCTCCGGGGTGGTCGATCGGTGCTCGAATCGTTGTTCAAGTACCTTGGGAATATGGGAAAAACACTGTGCGGTATACCCGGCCATCGTTTGATCAAACACGGCGTCCAATTCGGCCAGGTGAGCCAGCTTCGGGCCCTGATCTTTCATCGATTTTCGAACCTTGTCCCGTAACTGACGGCTGTTGGCCGCCACTTTGCGTTGGAGTGCGAGCCAGGCATTGAGAGCGGCTTCAAGCTCGGGTTCACCATCAAACTCCAGATCTGAGCCAAACCCGCGAATACGCTGAACCAGTGCCCTGCGTATCGTCGCCAGCTCCTCGGTTAACCGGTCTACCACGGCGCCCTGAGGCGTGCCTGGCTGTTTCGCCCGATAACCAATGGCCGCATCCAGGGTCATGGTGTCGCCCAGGCCGAACAGCCGGCTCAGTCGCTCTGCAAAGCAGGGCAACTGGCTGCCATCCAGCGTTGTCGCTGAATCATCCAGTTGGCGCAATAGCCTGGCTCTGGGACCAGTATTTGCCAGAGGTTGCGAGGGCATTGGCTGGGGTTTCACTCCGGTTTCCGCACAGGTAGCGTTCAAAGCACGCTATTCTACTGGCTTAGCGGAGTGAATGATAATGACTGTAGCGTGAGAAATGAGCGCCTATCTGGCCTCAGGCACCGGCTCAGGCCGGCGCCAGGCAACCAGGAAAATTATCAGCCCGGCTACGGCGGTTGCAGCTCCTACGTAGCCAGTGGACTGCCAGCCGAAGCCGGCGGTAATGGCCATCCCGCCCAGCCATGGGCCCAGGGCATTGGCAAGATTGAATGCGGCGTGATGGGAGGCAGCCGCCAGAGTCTGGGCGCCGGTTGCCACATCCATCAGGTGGGTTTGCAGCGCCGGGCCCAGGGCCACCATTAAAGCGGTCAGGAAACAGACCACGAGCAAGACGGGCAATGAGCCTGTGGCAGAAGGAAAGACGCTCAGAATCATGGCGCTGAATACCAGGATCACGCCAACGGCCCGGAATTGCAGCCGGTCAAACAACCAGCCACCAAACAGGTTGCCCACAAAACCGCCCAATCCGAATACCACCAGGGCCACGGGAATCCAGGCAGCATCCACTCGAGTGACTTCCAGCAGTGTCGGGGCAAGGTAACTGAACACAGCGAACATGCCTGCGAAACCGATAGCGCCAATGGCCAGTGCAAACCAGATTTGTGGTTTGTTAAAGGCGCGGATTTCGCTTAACGGGCTGTGCCTTTGTTCCTGATGATTTTTGGGCAGGAACAGGGTTACCAGCACCGCGGTGAGTAAAGACACCAGGCCAACAAAACCAAAGGCATAGCGCCAGTCCATGGATTGCCCCATTACCGTGGCCAGGGGATTGCCGATCAGCAGTGCAAGAGTCAGCCCCATCATGATCTGGCTCACCGCCTTGGCCCGCTTGTGTACCGGCACCAGTGAGGCTGCCACGAGGGCCGCAACACCGAAGTAGGCGCCATGGGGCAGTCCGGCGATAAACCGGAAAAGCAGCAGGGATTCGTAATTGCTGGCCAGGGCACTGGCCAGGTTGCCCAGCGCGTAGAAGGACATCAGTAGTATGAGCAACTGCCGCCGGAAAAGTTGCGCACCGAGAATGGCCAGAATGGGTGCACCGACCACCACGCCCAGCGCATAAGTGGAGATAAGATGACCTACCTGTGGTTCAGAAACGCCGAGATCCTGAGCAACATTGGGCATCAATCCCATAATGGCGAATTCACCGGTACCGATACCAAAGCCGCCCATCGCTAACGCAAAAACGATTAGCCAGGTCGGAAGGCCCGAATCGGGATTGTGGGTGGCGGCGCTCAATCTGATCTCCTTGATTACATCAGGGAAGAGAAAGCCCGCCATTGTCAGGATTGGGTGCGCTAGCAGCTATAAGCGATTATGAGGATGGACGTTAGCTTACTAATTCAAGCCGTAGCGGCGTTCGCGCTCAAACCGGAAAAAGCCCTCGTCCTCTTCCCGTTCGATGGTCGGAGCAGAAAACCCGAAATGTTCCTGTCGAAGATCCGTTAATGCGGCCTCCAGTTGGTCGCCGTTCAGGCGGTTCTCCAGGGCACGTCTTTCGGCCATGTAAGCTCTGCCTTTCTGCCATTTTTCCTCCCGGCGCTGGTCTTCCTCGGCCAACTGTCGAACGGTTTCTTCGGAGTAGCCTATCTGGCGGCGCAGAGCGTTGATGGTTTGCTGGCGTTTGTCTGCAGGCAGGCTGGCGAGTTGTTGTTGAACGCTATCCATGGAGAACAGGGCATGGCCGGTCGCACCGGAACCCGCCAGTTGCCGGGCCAGATCGGCACCATAGAGTTCGTCTGCGGTGGTCTGTAGCTGGTGAGCCAGTTCGGTCAGTGGCATCTGGTTGGCTTGGTCCAGCCGCGCCAGAGTCTGCTGGAACTGGTGCGATTTGGCTTCCACCGGGTTCTGCTCCTCGGCCCAGATCTGGCTTGCCAGGGGGCCGAAAATCGCTTCGCGTTGCTGCCAGAGTTCGGCGTAGCGTTCCATGTCCGGCAACCCCTGTAAACGAAGCTCGTGATTGTCGAGCCACCGGTTATACAGGTCCAGCTTGGCCATTAACGCGAAAATGCTGTCGGCCAGTTCCGGAAAGGCCGTGGTGACGGCGGACTGGAAAAGCTCGTCACCGGCATCCGGATAACGCGTCAACAGGTTTCGGCGTTCGTTATACAGACGTGCCTGGGTGGCCGGCTCGGTGATGGTGTCGCCGTACAATTCCAGGTACTTAACGGCCAGTTCAACAACGCGTTGGTCGCCGCTTTGGGTTGGCTCGGTGGTGGGCGTCGCTGTCGCACGCGAGGGGGTGGAACCATTGGGTGCTTGCATAGCCGCCGGCTTTGATGACTCGGGCCAGTAATGAAAACCGCCCGCAATCACTAAGGCCAGGGCACCGAGCGCCAATACGGAATTGAGTGGTTTCATTGCAGCGGTCCTGCTATTGGTTTTGCCGTATGCGGTCCCGGCCGCCGTTCGGCCGGGACACCTGGGGCTCAGAGGAGCGGTTGCAGTTTCGGCCAGATCAGATCAGCGATCTTTTTCGAACCGCTATCCGCCGGGTGGATACCATCAAAGATGATGTCGCGGTCGTTGATTACCCAGCGCGGATCCACAAATGTGCAGTCCAGTACCGAGTTCTCGCAGGCCTTGGCCAGTGTGGCATTGCCGTAGTCCACCGCCTCTTTCATGTCATCCAGCCGGAACAGGCCGTTTTTGGTGTAGTAGTAGCCGGTAAGAATGCCCTTCTGAACGCCGGCTTCCGCCATCTCGTTCAGGAAATCCACGCCTTCCACATAGATATCATCGATGAAATCCCGGCATTGCTGGCTCAGGCGCCCGAAGCGCCACCAGGGTGTCTTGCAGTTGTTGGAGTTGAAGGCAATCGCCGGAATCAGAATATCGTTCCCGCCGGCATCACCGACAATGGTTTTGATATCCGGGTTGTCTGTGACGGCTTCCCGGAACTGATTGGGAATAGACGGGGCAATCAGCTCACCGGACAGCTCTGCACCGGAGACCGTATAGCGCCGGAAGGTTTCGCCGGCTTTTGCTTCCAGCTGATTCTGGATTTCACCGGAGAGGGCAAAGATGGAATCGCCAACGAAAACGACCTGGTCGTTATCGGCGTCGGTCACCTTGTCGTTACTGAGCAGATAGCCGAGTTCACTGCAGCCGGTAAACAGCAGTGCTGCGCCAAGTGCCATGGCTGGTTTGAGGGTTTTGCCCAGGAGATCGGGCAGGAACGAACGGTGTTCATTAATTGTCATTGTTTGAACTCCTTGTGTAAGGGATAGACGGTCCGTCTATGGGTACTGCCCTTTCAATATCGTCCATGGGCGCTGGTTTGCAGAATGGGAGAAGAGGCTTCGGAGTTGTCAGATCCGGCCATCAGTCGGTCATTGTGAACCGCCTCTCAGTGCTTGACCTGTCTCAAGTGGCGATCAGCACTGGCTTGTATTTTTTCCATCAGCGTCAAATATAGGTAATCAGAGAAACCTATTTGCTCAGATGCGAGGAGCACCATGGATTTCAAAGACTATTACGCCGTCCTTGGTGTGAGTGAGTCTGCCACGCCCGAGGAAATCAAGAAGGCCTACCGTAAGCTGGCGCGGAAATATCACCCGGATGTCAGCAAAGAAGCCGATGCGAGCGACCGTTTTAAAGATGTGGGCGAAGCGTATGAAGTACTGAAGGACCCCGAGAAACGGGCCGAGTACGACCAGTTGCGCAAGTACGGCACCCGAGACGATGGTTCATTCCAGCCGCCACCGGGCTGGCAGAGTGCCTCCGGCTTTGGCGGCGGAGGATACACAGAGGCCGACGCTCGTCAGTTCAGTGATTTTTTTGAGGAAATCTTCGGCGGCGGCCGGCGTGGGGGCTTCGGTGGTGGCGGTTTTCGCCAGAGCATGAGAATGCGGGGTGAGGATGTGCATGCCCGGCTGGCCCTGTTTCTTGAAGAGGCCTTTAACGGTTGCGAGAAACAGGTGTCGTTTACGGTTCATGAACCCGATGACCAGGGCCGCCTGATACCACGCCAGAAAACCCTGAAAGTAAAGATCCCCGCGGGTATGCGGGAAGGGCAGCACATCCGGCTCAAAGGC
Source organism: Marinobacter sp. EVN1 (assembly GCF_000475375.1). Classification (NCBI taxonomy): domain Bacteria; kingdom Pseudomonadati; phylum Pseudomonadota; class Gammaproteobacteria; order Pseudomonadales; family Marinobacteraceae; genus Marinobacter; species Marinobacter sp. EVN1. The sequence goes on along the minus strand of NZ_AXCB01000016.1, from coordinate 57,262 downwards.
CAGGGCGCGCCCGGCGTTGGTGGTGGTGAGTCTGGCGATCTGTTTATCGAAGTGGAACTGGCGCCACATCCACACTTCAGCATTGAGGGCCGGGATGTGTTCGTGACTGTACCAATCTCCCCGTGGGAGGCCGCCCTGGGTGCGACGGTCACAGTACCAACGGTGAGCGGAAAGGTGAATGTGAAGGTACCGAAGGGGGCCACCAGCGGGCGCAAACTCCGGCTCAAGGGCAAAGGCTTCCCGGGTAAACATCCGGGCGACCAGATTGTGGTACTGCAAGTGGCCATGCCGGAACAGCACACGGCGGAAGCTGAAGCACTCTACGAGAAGCTGGCTGAGCTGGAGAAAGGCTTTAATCCGCGCAGCAAGCTGCACGTGTGAGGGAGGCGAACATGACGAGCAAAGACCGGATTCTGACGGTGGAAGTCACCGACACCGATGGCAGCACCTTCTCGCTTCGGGAAATCTGCGAACGTGGGGACTGCCATGCAGAGTTTGTGATCAAACTGGTGGATTATGGAGTCATCTCGCCGCTGGACGAGGTGCCGGAAATGCGCCAGTGGCAATTTGACGTGGCCGCTCTGAGTCGTCTGCGGAAAGCGCTGCGCCTGCAGCGGGATCTCAAACTCAACCTGCCCGGGCTGGCGATGTCGCTGGAGCTGCTGGACGAAGTCCAGGACATGCGGCGGGAGGTGGACCGTCTGAACCAGCGCATTCGCCAACTGATGGGCGAGTAGCCGTATTATTGTCCCGGGGGCTGAACGCCTGTATCAGCGCCCGGACTTTTCCAGTGCCTGTATTTCGGCGTAGATCTTCTCGGCCTCCTCCATCAGCGTGCCGTGACTACGCAAATCGCCATTGCGCTGTGCATGCAGCGCCTTGGCGAGCTTTTCCTCATAGGCTTTCTGCAGTTTTTTCTTCGGGTCGCCCTTCAGAAATCCCAGCATGGCTGGCTTCTCCTCTTGTTCAGTGTTCCAGCATATACGCTGTCGGGCCGGCGAAGTTCACTCCAGAGCCTGGATTGCTGCCCACATAGGCCCGCCTTTTGCTATACATAAAGACAGAAACTCGGCAGGGAGCCGGCTGTCGGTGTGCAGGATGCTTTGCGCGCGAACACTAGCGGAGTCCCTATGTCCATACGCTTTTTCAAACACCTCGTGACCAGTCGTCTGTTACGGCCGGTGTTCATTGTGCTTCTGGTCGCTGGCCTGATTCAGGTCGTTGTCAGCCAATGGTTGATATCGAACCAGGTTGAGCGGCTGGTCGAAACCGCAGGCACCGCGCTGGTGGCCAGCAGCAATAATGTCAGCGCCTCGTTTGGTGAAACCCGGGAAGATGTCCGGGGCCGGCTTGAGCGTATGCGACAGAAAACCACCGACGAACTTTCCGCGGAACTCACCCGCCAGCAGACCGACCAGCAGGAGCGTGTGGCCGGTAATGTTCGTACAGCCGTTATGGCGGAAGCCCAGGGGCTCGCTGAGGTGCTGGCTGCCGTCGCTGCCCCTCTGATCTGGGATCGTGACATCCCACGCCTGACCGACCTGGTGGAACTGGCCGATGCCAGGGAGTCTGTTCTGTTTGCGATTTATTACGATCAATACGGTGAGCGTCTGACCCGCTATGTGGATCGCACGGACGATCGTGTTCGCACTCTTATGGAGCAGGGGGAAGGTCGTGGTGCTGCAAATCGGGTCCTGGATGCTGCCAGCCGGGATCCCGATGTGGTGATCATCAGCGCGGATATTGCGCCACAGGGTTCGGCCATCGGCGAGCTGAAACTTGGGTTGTCGCTTGAGGGCATCAATCGTGACCTGACTCAGCTCGAGTCGGAATTCGGAGCAACCATTGCGGGCAGTATTGATGCACTCAGGGAGACACTTGGCACCGAAACGGAGCAGGTAAACCAGCGGTTACAACAGCAGCTCGCAGCCATGGACACAGAAACCCGCACGAGCATGGAAAACACCGTGCAGGCATTGAATGACGAAGCCGAGAGCCTGTCCACCAAGCTATCGCTTCTGGCGGTGGTGTCGGTCGTAACCCTGGTTGTGCTTGTGGCTCTGGTACTGGGTGGCGGCGTACTGCCCAGGGTTTACCGCCTTAGCCAGGCGATCTGGGGGATTGCCGATGGCGAAGCCGATCTCACCCGGAGAGTCTCCCTTAAAGGCAATGACGAACTGACCGAAATGGGGCACGGAGTGAACCGGTTTATTGCTCGGATCCAGGAACTGGTCTCCGACGTCAAAGTGTCGGCAGAGTCCGCCGCCGGCCAGGCGCAGGCCCAGCGGGATATCAGTCGCCGCGCCGTGGCCGCGGTGAATCGCCAGGAGCAGGGTGTCGCACAGGTTTCCGGCACCATGGAGATGATGTCGCGCAGCATTTCTGAGGTTGCCGGTGATGTGCAGGATATTGCCGGCGAAGTCCGGAATGTCAGCGCCGAAAGTGCAGCCACGGCGGAGATTTCCCGTGAAGTGCGTGATCGTCTCGACAGCGTCGTGCGGAACGTTGAGCAAGCGGTCGCGGCGGTCAATCAGTTGGATGCCCAGAGTAAAGAGATTGGCTCGGTACTGTCCGTGATCGGAGCTATCGCGGAGCAGACCAACCTGCTGGCACTGAACGCCGCCATCGAAGCGGCGCGGGCTGGCGAGTCCGGTCGAGGGTTTGCGGTGGTGGCTGATGAAGTACGCACTCTGGCCAGCCGAACCCAGGAGTCGACCACCGAGATTCAGGCCATTATCGAAAGGTTGCAGCAAGGCAGTCGTCAGGCCGTCAGCACCATTAACGATGTGTCCGGTCAGGTCGCGGAATCCTCAACGGAGTTCCACCGGGCCGACGAGCACTTCGACCGCATTAACCAACTGCTGGCCAGCCTTCAGCAGCGGGCCCTTGAGATCTCCGGGGTGGCGGAAGATCAGAGTGGGCACGCCAGCGAAGTCAGCGTCAGCGTGCGTGAAATTGCCGATTCCTCACGGGAAACCGTTGATTCCATAACGCATTCGGACGAGGCCAGCGGTGAGATTGCAAGCACCCTGTCGGCCCTGCAAACAAAGGCATCCCAGTTCCGGGTCTAGCAGACCCGGACACGTTTCCAGAAACGATTCACGAAATTGTCATCATTCCTGACTGGACAAATCCAAAATTTGGGATTATTTTCCCATTTAATCATTTGGGAAAAATATCCCAATTATTGTGGCGCTGAAAAAAACGCGCCGGATTCTGTCAAATCAGTCGGGAGAAGGAAGATGAAGCGCAACGGACTTTCAAAAGCGATCAAGTTGGTTCTGGTTGGTACCTTGGCCGGCGGTCTGGCCGCCTGTGGTGGCGGTGGCTCCGGCTCCTCCGGTTCGGTGGGGGCGAGTGGCAATGCCGAGGGCACCAGCGTTGGTGCGGTGACCGGTTTTGGTAGCGTGTATGTCAACGGAACCCGGTTTGCGACCGATGGCAGCGTTAGCAGTGACGACGGCATCGAGCGTGAGGGCCAGCTTGAAAAAGGCATGGTGCTGAAAATCAAAGGTGACTGGGACGAGCGGGGCCAGGGCCAGGCCGACGCTGTGTTCTATGACGACACCCTGAGGGGGCCGCTGGTTGCGGCAACCTGGGATGCCACCGCCAGCACCGGACAGCTGGAGTTGCTGGGGCAGTTGGTTGTGCTTAACAACCAGACGGTATTCCGCGGAGCCACACCGGTTGAGCTTGCGGCCGCGCCTGCCAATTATCGGGTTCGGGTAAGCGGCTGGCGGCTGGATGACGGCAGCTTCCGGGCCAGCTTCGTGGGTGCTCGTTTGCTGGGCTCCGATTTTGACGATGTGAATGAGGCTGAACTTGAAGGCGTGGTCCAGAACCTGGATGCGCAGTTGCAGACCTTCACCATCAACGGTTTCACAGTGGATTACACCAGCGCGGTCGCGGATGACGATTTCAGTCTGGACCAACTGGAGAACGGGCTCGCGGTTGAGGTGGAAGGGCAGCTCAACGCAGACGGCGATGTCCTGCTCGCCGAGGAAATTGATGACGAAGATGACCTGTTCGACGATAACGACGACGTTGAAATTTCCGGTGATATCTATGATTTCGATGCGTCTGCCCGCACCTTCCGGATTAATGGCGTTCTGGTGCAGCTAAACGCTGAGACCGAGTTTGACGACATCAGCGAGGGCAGCCTCCAGGATGGCGTGTTCGTGAAAGTCGAGGGTGATTTCCGCAACAACACCCTGCTGGCGGAAGAAGTGGAAGGCCGGGAAGGCGATGCGGAACTGGATGGCATCATCCAGCAGATTGATCTCGACAACGAGTTGCTGGTGGTCAGTGGCGTTCGCGTTCAACTTACCGCAAATACCCTGATCGACGACGATGACAGCGATAACGACCTGCGTAATCGGGTTGATGACATCAACGCCTTCAGCGTTGGGGACTATGTCGAGGTGGAAGGTCGTCAGCGTACTGATCACCTTGAAGCCTTCACCATTGAGCGGGAAGACAGCGACGAAGATGATAACTTTGAGCTGGAGGCCAGAATCGATGCCATTTCTGATACGTCGCTGACCGTGATGAATCTTGAAATCCTGCTGAATGGCTTCAGCGTTGCGGGCCTTCAGGTTGGTGATGAAGCCGAGGTTGAGTACGACCAGACCATCGGCGGAGAGTATGTGTTGACCGCAAACCCCGAAAACTGAGGTTGAAGGACACAGGTTGCGGGGGATACCGCAACCTGTGTCTGGTTTTTCGGGGCAAGATGGGAATACAATCCCAAACATGACTGATGCCAAATCCAATCCCCTGCACCAAGCGCTGTTCCGCATTTTGCGCCCGATGGCCAGACTGCTGTTGCGCAATGGCGTACCGTTCGGCGAATTCTCTGAGCTGGTGAAAAGGGCGTATGTGGAGGCTGCGTTGGAGGATTTCTCTGACGGGCGCCGCAAACCAACCGATTCCAGAGCGGCAGTGATGACAGGCCTGACCCGCAAAGAAGTGCGAAAACAACGAGAGATATTGGCGGGGCAAAGCCCGGTCAGCGAACGAACCTCTCATGCCAATCGCGCTTCGCGTGTGGTGTCCGGATGGGTGCACGATGAGACCTATCAGGCTGCGAATGGACAGCCCGCGGTGCTGGCATTCGAGGGCGCCGGGAGCTTCAGTGAGCTGGTTCGAAAATACAGTGGCGATATGACTCCCAGAGCGGTACTGGATGAGCTCCAGCGGGTGGGGGTAGTCGCGGTTGAGCCGGATAATGGGTTCCTGATCCTGAAACAGCGGGCGTATGTGCCGGCCGGAGACAGCGAAGAAATGCTCCAGATCTTCGGAGAGGACGTATCTGATCTTGTAGCCACTATTGATCACAATCTGGTGAGTCGGGATGTCGGGCGTGAGCCGCTGTTCCAGCGCACCCTGACCTATAATGAAATACCACCAGAGGTGATTACTGCGTGGCGTGAACAAGCCGCAAGGCAGTCCCAGGCCCTGCTGGAAGATCTGGACAGCTGGTTAGGGCCTCACGACCGGGGAGTATCCGGCCAGGAGGGCGGCGAATCGGTACGGACCGGCGTCAGCATTTTCTATTTTGAAGAGCCGGTTCAGACGAACAAGAGCGGAGACGAATGATGATGGCTCTTAATGTCCCGACCGGACAGCCCCCGCGCTGGCAAACCACCGAACTGGTCAGCATGCTGCTTTCACCGGGCGCCCGTCAGGTGGTGAGATACTGGCTGAGTTCCGAGCATTTCCTGGATGAGCAGAACCACCCGAGGGTGGTGCTTGCAACGCCCCATGAACCACATTCCTTTGTTGACCTGGTGCAAATTGCCAACCCCAGCCTGGTGCCTTCGGTCGTGCTTGCGGAACTGCTTCGAAAGGGCATTGTGGAAACCCTGGAGAGCGGTCACGTTCTTTTAAAGAGAAGCGCTTATGCTCCCTGGGGTGCTACCGGTTCACTGAGCCTGGGCAATTACGATGATTTTGTTGATATCGACAAGCTACGACGACGCCACAACGACAGCTGACAATCAGTGGCGGGCCCGGATGGCCTGCAGGAGAGAATAATGTTCAGAGCAGTAACGCTTCACAGAATGCTGAAACTGGCCGCCGCACCGATCGCACTCGGCGTGTTGAGTGCCTGCGGCGGTGGTGGCGGTGGTGTCGACGTTGCCGACGGCGGCATCCGAGGCACTGGCTCCAGCGTTGGGCCGGTTTCCGGTTTCGGCAGTGTCTTCGTCAATGGCGTGAAGTTTGAGACGGATGGTCGCGTCAGCAGTGATGACGGCATTGAACGTGAAGACCAGTTACAGGAAGGCATGATCCTGAGGATCGAAGGCGAGTGGCGAGTTGATGGCCGGGGGAATGCGGAGTCGGTCGAGTACGACGATACCTTCCGTGGTCGTGTGGCCAATCTGACCCAGACCCTGGATGCCGACGGTATGGTCGAATCGGTGCAGTTCACCATTTATGAGCAGACTGTGGTTGCCGACCAGCAGACGGTGTTCAAGGACATTGCGCTTGAAACCCTGGCAGACGGCGCTTTCGTGCGCATCAGTGGCTGGCGTGAGCCGGACCCCAACGGTCGGTACCGGGCAAGCCACATTGGTTTGATGACGCAGGATGAAACCAACGTAGAGATTGAAGGCCGCATTGACGAGGGTTCATTGCAGCTGAATCTGAATCAGTTCAGCATTAACGGGCAGTCGGTCTCTTACACTGACAGCGCGTTCGCCGGGTCGCTGACGGAAGCCGATCTGGCCGATCTTCTGCTGGTGGAGGCCGAAGGTACGATCTCCAATGGCGTATTGATTGCCCGGGAAATCGACGAAGGCGAAACCCGTCGCTACCGTCGAGGCTCCGGCGATGACATTGAGTTTTCAGGCCCTGTGAGCACCGACTACAACGCATCGACCCGATCCTTCCACATCAACGGCCTGATCGTCTTTGTCGACGATAACACCGAGTTTGATGATGGCTTGTCGGCCTCGGATCTGACTGCCGGCATGCTGATACAGGTTGAGGGGGATTTCCAGGACAATGGCTCCGTACTGGCTGAAGAAATTGAAGCTCGGGAGGGCAACGCATCAGTAGACGGTGTCCTCGACGTCAACACGCTCAACTTCAACGACCAGACCTTCCGGGTTGGTGGTGTGTTGGTGCAGCTCACTCCACGGACGATCATCACCGACGATGACAGCGATCTGCGCCTGAAACTGGCGGACCTGAACGGCAGTTATCAGATAGAAGTGGAAGGTATTGAGCGGCAGTCCGGCTCTGGCGTTGCGCTTGAAGCGATAAAGGTTGAGCGCAATGAGGAAGACAATGGGCCAGCGGCGGATCGCGAGTATGAAAGCCAGGGTCAGCTCACGCAAGTCCAGGGGACCGTGTTTACGATCCTGGGAATTGATGTGCAAACCACGATAAATACCCAGTTCGAAGGCACCAGCCGCGACGAGTTGATTGATGCCTTCGATGCCGGGCAGCGGCCGGTACTTGAAGTAGAGTATAGCGAGCCAACACCGGGCAACTTCGTGGCCGATGAAATCGAACTGGAAAGCGAAGACTGAGCCATGAACCACCTCGCCCACACCTTCCTCGCCCCGGACTCACCGGAGGCGAGAGTGGGCAGTATTCTCGGGGATTTCACCCGGGGGCTGGACTGGGATCATGTGCCGTCGCCGGTGCTCGAGGGCGTGCGGCACCACCTGGCGGTTGATGTATTCACCGATCAGCATCCGCAGGTGCTGGCCAGTAAAAGCCTGTTCTCAAGGGAGCGCCGGCGCTTTGCCGGCGTGGCTCTGGATATCCTCTACGACCACTTTCTGCTCCGGCACTGGGAACAGTTCAGTGACTGGGACAAAAATACCTTTATCCGGACCGTATACCAGGAACTGCAAAGCCACCAGGCGCTAATGCCCGACAACATGGCGGTGGTGACCCGTCGCATGGTCGAGCATGACTGGTTTGGCGCCTATCAGGATATGGACAACATCGGCTATGCCCTCGATCGCGTGGCCAGCCGAATCCGCTTTGCCAACCGGTTTACCGGCATCATCGACGAAATCCGGGCCAATGAATCGGAACTGGAGGAACATTTTCTGGCCTTCTTTCCGGAACTTCAGGCCTTTGCCAATCGCTATCCGGAATCATCCCATCAGGCGTGAACGGGCCTGCTGATATTCCTCTTCCAATCGCTGAACCAACGCCTCAACCGACACCACATCGTTAATCTGACTCACACCCTGACCGGCGGACCAGACCGTCTTCCAGGCCTTGGCCTCATCGTCCATGGGCTTGAGCTTCTCGCCGTAATTCACATCGCCGGCCTGGTTCAGCTTCTGCATATCAAAGCCAGCGGCCTCCAGGCTCTGGCGCATAAAGCTGGCCGGTACACCGGACACCGCCGGGGTATGGATGATATCCGCTGATACGGCTTCGATGATCATGTTCCGATAGGCATCCTCTGCCTCGGATTCCTCGGTATTGATAAACCGTGTGCCCATATAGGCCAGATCTGCCCCCAGCGCCTGGGCTGCCAACAGATCCTCTCCGTGGGACAAACCGCCGGCCAGCAAAATGGTGCCATCGAACACCTCACGGATTTCATGCACCAGTACAAACGGGTTGGTGGTACCGGCATGGCCACCGGCGCCGGCGCTGACCGCAATGATGCCATCCACCCCGGCTTCTGCCGCCTTGCGGGCGTGTTTCTGATTGGTGACATCGTGGAATACCAGCCCGCCGTAACTGTGCACGGCTTCCACCACCTGGCTGGCCGCGCCCAGGGAGGTAATGACAATTGGCACCTGATGCTTTACGCACAGTTCAAGATCCGCTTGCCAGCGCGGGTTGGTGCGGTGCACCACCAGATTCACGGCATAGGGCGCGGTTGTCGCGCTTGGTTGCTGCGCTTGCCATTGCGCCAGCTCGTCATTCATCTGCACCAGCCATTGCTCGAAACCCTCACTGCTGCGCTGGTTCAGGGCTGGAAAACTGCCCACGATGCCGGCTTTGCAACAGGCAAGGGCCAGGCGGGGTGAGGAAATCAGAAACATGGGGGCGGCAATTAACGGAAGACGAAGCTGATTTTGGAGCTGTGCGGGAATTGGCATGTTGAGTCCTTGATTTTTATTGGAACTTTCTCAAGCTATGGGGGATCTTAGCCTGTTCCCGCAGAGCCGCGAAACCGGTTTTCTGAGATAGTGTGTTATTAACCTCCAGACAAGGAGCCCGTCATGGGTGAAGCAAAACGACGTAAACAGACCGGCGCCCCCTCGCCACGCAACACGCAGGGCCGCAAATCACTGATCATCGTCCTGTCACTGGTGATTGGGGTGGCCGTCATCGCCGGCCTGTATTTCGTCACCAAACCACCGGCACCCAGCTCCGAGGCACTTCCCGTGGCGGCCCCCAACGCCGACGAATTCCCGGCCATTGTCGACCAGTACGGCGTCTCCGTTGGCAACGAAGACGCGCCGGTTGTCGTCCGCGAGTTCGCCGACTACCAGTGCCCGGCCTGCGCCCGCTTCGCCGAAGCCAGCCAGCGCCTCAAGAAAGAATATGTGGAGTCCGGTAAAGTCCGTTTCGTCTATTTCGACCTGCCTCTGCGCCAGCATCAGAACGCCATGCCCGCCGCCCTGGCCGCCCGTTGTGCGGGTGATCAGGACCAGTACTGGGCCATGCACGACAAACTCTACGGTTCCCAGTTGGACTGGAGTGGTTCCAACGATCCGACGGCCACCTTCACCCGCTACGCCAATGACCTCGGCCTGGAAGAACGCCGCTTCCGTCGTTGCATGGAAACCGAATTGCACCGGGAAGCTGTCGAACAGAGCCTGCAAGTGGCTGTCCAGCTCCGGGTCGCCAGCACACCCACGGTCATGGTCGACAACATCCAGTTGACCCGGCCCGGCTGGGGCCAGTTGTCGGCGGTTGTAGAACGGGAGTTGGCCAAAGCGGAGTAATGCGGCCATCCGCAACTTGCATCGGGGGCCTGGTTGATTAAACTTTGCCCCCTCGCGCCCACCGGCCGTGACAAATATCAAATCATGCTCCGGATTTACGATCCGGCCCGCAGGAGAAAACCATGAGCAACGAAATCGTCGTCTGCGCACTCTACAAGTTCGCAGTCCTCAATGATTACAAAGATCTACGCCAGCCCTTGCTGAACCTGATGCTGGAAAAAGGCGTGCACGGCACCCTGCTGCTGGCCCGCGAAGGCATCAACGGAACCATCGCCGGCAGCCGAGAAGGCATCGACGCTGTGAAAGCGTGGATTGGCAAAGACGACCGCTTCAACGGCATCGACTACAAAGAATCCTTCGTCGATATCCAGCCGTTCAAACGCACCAAGGTCAAACTCAAGAAAGAAATCGTCACCATGGGCGTCGATGGCATCGATCCCAAGCGGATTGTCGGCACCTACGTGGAGCCGCAACAATGGAACGACCTGATCTCTGATCCGGACGTTGTCCTGGTCGACACCCGTAACCAGTACGAAGTCGAGATCGGCACTTTCAAAAACGCCGTCAATCCGGCCATTGACACCTTCCGCGAGTTTCCTGAGTATGTGAAGCAGAACCTCGACCCGCAGAAGCACAAGAAAGTCGCCATGTTCTGCACCGGCGGTATCCGCTGCGAGAAGTCTACGGCTTATCTGAAAGAGCAGGGCTTCGAAGAGGTGTATCACCTCAAGGGCGGCATCCTGAAGTACCTGGAAGAGGTTCCTCAGGAGCAGAGTCTGTGGCAGGGTGAGTGTTTCGTATTTGACGACCGGGTAACGGTGAATCACAACCTGGAACGTGGCGAATACGACCAGTGCCACGCCTGTCGCCGGCCGATTACCGAGGCCGACAAGCAGCGCCCGGAATACGAACAGGGTGTCAGTTGCCACCAGTGCATCGACAGCCTGACCGAAGAACAGAAAGCCCGTTTCAAGGAGCGTGAGCGCCAGATGCGCCTGGCCCGTGAGCGGGGAGAAGAACACGTCGGCGGCGAGGCCGCACGCATTATTGCTGAGCGAAAGGCCCGCAAGAAGGCCGAACGGGAAGCACAGGCGCGCAGGAGTCTGGAGGGGGAAAAGCAGCGTAAGTCTGCTGTGAATTAACAGCCCCTGAGTAAGGAGACAGTATGTTGATCAGAAAACCCCTGGCGGTTGCCTGCCTGGTGGTGGCCCCCGTGGCCTGGGCCCAGGAAAGCGGCAACGTCGAAGGTGAGGCTGAGCTTGGCATTTTGCTGACCTCTGGCAACACCGAAGAAACCAAGGTGAATGGTCGGCTGGCTCTCAAACATGAGACAACGATGTGGCGGAATACCGGCGAGTTCAGTTCCCGGTACACCGAAGCTGACGACGAAACCACCGCAGAGGAATATCAGGCTGCGCTGGAATCCGACTACAAGTTCGATGAGCAACAATACTGGTTTGTCAGAGGTTCCTGGGAAGACGATCGTTTCTCCGGTTACGACTTCGAGTCTACCTTGAGCACTGGTTACGGAAACCGAGTCTGGCAGGTGGGAGAGCGATCGTTCCTCGACCTTTCTGGAGGCCTGGGTTATCGGTATAACAAGCTTGAAGAGGTGAATGACGATGGCGACGACGCCGAGAAGGAAGCGATCGCAAGATTAGCCGCCCATTTCGACTACGCCTTATCCGACACCGCCCTGTTCCGGCAGAAGCTCAGTACCGAAATTGGACTGGATGAGAACAACACCATCAGCCAGTCCGAAACGTCCCTGCAGACCAGTATCGTGGGGTCGCTGTCGATGAAAGCGGCGTTCCGGGTAAAGCATGTATCCGATGCGCCCGCCGGTACCGACAAGACTGATACAGAAACCTCGTTGTCGTTGCTGTACGGGTTCTGACACACCCGGTAGCCACAAACAAAAACGGGGCAGGGGAATAATCCTCTGCCCCGTTTGTTTTTGGGGTTACACGTTGTTTCTCAGGCCCAGTTCGTCCGGGTAGGGCGTCAGGTATTTCTGGGAGTGCAGGTAGTCTACCGGTTCCTTACGTTGGGCCAGGCGCAGCAGCGTCATGGGCACCACCAGAGGTATCTCACCGCGCCGGTAGGCTTCGATCTGCTCCAGCAGCACGGTTTTTTCCTCGGCCGACATGCCTTCTTTCAGAAAACCCAGCAGATGCTGCATGGCATTCACATGCGAACCACGGCTTACCCGTTGGGTCATGGCTTCCATGAACTGATGGATGTAGCGGTCGGCAATCTGTTCCAGAGGTTCGGATTTGAGGTCGCCCAGCATCGGGCCCAGTTGTCGGTAGATCTTTTCTGAATGGGCCAGCAGCGTGAACTTGTGGCGGGTGTGGAAATCAATCAGCGCCTGCTTGGTCAGGTTTTCGCCTGCCACGTTCTGCATCCAGTCGTCGTAGGCAAATACCCGTTCAATGAAGTTTTCCCGCAGCATGTCATCGTGCAGACGGCCTTCCTCTTCCACCGGCATCAGCGGGTAGGCTTTCATCAGCGCCTCGGCGAACATACCGCGGCCATCCCTGTGCATGAAACTGCCTTCGGCGTTGTGAATCTTGATGCGTTCCATACCGCAACTGGGCGATTTCGCCATCAGGATGTAGCCGCGCAGGTTGGCCAGAGAGGGTAGTACTTCGGCAATGAAGTTCTGCATGCCTTCGGTGTGGTCTTTGCTGCCCTTGCTTTCCACCAGATGAAGACCGTCTTCATGCTCCCGCAGATGAATGGCGGGGCGGGGAACGCCAAGGCCGGCTTCAAGTTCCGGACAGATAGAGCGGAACTCGAAGTGCTTTGCCAGCACCTGGGTGCAGTAGCGGGAGTGTTTGTGGCCGCCGTCGTGCCGAACTTCCTTGCCCAACAGGCAAGTGCTGATGCCAACCGGTATACCGCTCACAGGCTTCTCCAATACACAAAAGTGACGTTACTGATACCGCTTACGTTCATTCAGTGTAAACCGATCAGAGCAATGCACCCAAGGTACTCATGAAGACGTTTTGTTACGTTTCTCCCGGGCAGCCAGGCTGGTCGCGTAAATGCCCCGGACATCCCGGGCAAATTGCTCGATGGAATAATCCTCGGCAAAGGCCCGGGCTTTGTCCGACAGCTCGGTGCGCAGTTTGTCGTCCTCAAGCAGCCTTTGGGCTTTCTCAATCCAGCGGGCCTGGTTCTCCGGAGTCTTGTAGCCGTTCAGGCCGTCCCGAACCACATCTTCAATGCCGCTGGAGCGAACCGCCACCACCGGCAGCCCGGCAGACATGGCTTCCAGAATTACCATGCCCTGGGTCTCGGATTTGGAGGCGAACAGGAAGGCATCGCCAAGGTTGTACCAGAGCGCCATCTCCTCCGGCTGAACCGCGCCCACCAGGGTAAAGTGAGAGCCCAGCTCCAGGCTGTCAATTTTCTTCTGTAGCCGGTCCCTCTGGTGGCCATCGCCAATCATCAGAAACCGGAACGGCACGTCGCTTTCCTGCCGCAGCCGGTCGATGGCTTCGATCATGAAGTCGATGTTCTTTTCGTTGGAAAGCCGGGCCACGCTGATAAAGACCTTCTCGTTGCTCAGCCCCAGTTTTTTCCGGAGTGCCTCCACGTCTGCGGGCTTCACAGCCTGGAAACGCTCGTACTCAATACCGGTGGGTTGTACGAAGGTGGGCGTGGTCACCCCGATCATCCGCAGGTATTCCTCGGTGGAGTAAGTCGGTACGATCACGCCATCGCAGCGGTTGGCGAAGCGCTTTATCAGAGCGTGGGAAATCAGGTTCCGGAACAGCATCCCGGGCAGGGGGACAAAGTGAGCGTAGTGCTCCAGACGGGTGTGATAGGTATAGATGGCCGGAATACGCAGCTGACGGGCCATAAACAGCCCCAGGCTACCCAGCCAGAACGGATGATGCAGGTGAATCACATCCGGCCGGAAGCCCCGTACCTGCTTGCGGATACGGGCCAGGAAAATATTGGCCAGACGGAATTCCCGTTTCTCGCCCATGGCCAGCAGTGAGGGTACCCGCACTACCGCATCTTCCTGGCTGGGCTGGTCGCGATACCGGGGCGCGACAATCTGGGTGCTATCTCCCAGATGTTCCAGGCCACGGCGCAGCCGTTCAATGGAAATCGGAACCCCGCCAATGAAAGGCAGATAGTTGTTGGTGAACATGGTGACCCGCAACGGCTTTTCGAGCCACGGGGTAGGGTCCAGGTCGTAATCCGGGTAGTAATCCTTGCCGATGAAGATGACCTGATAAAGCTTGATGGTCAGCGCCAAAAACACCGAGACGATCAGGATGAAGTTCAGATAGCCGGTGTAGAACAGGGAATACACGAAAAACCACAAGCTCTCCAGCCTCTTCCAGACCGGATGCTGGCCCACTTCCAGACGCTCCATCTGGTAGCTGACGTCGCCGTCTGGAGAGACCCGCACGTCCACGTAGTGGTAAAAGCTATCCTCCGTATTCAGCACCAGCCCGCCGGCACCCCCGGTGGTGATGTAGGGCGTGCCATCCACCACCTGCTCGTCAAAAAGCGACAGGTTGGCCGAAAACACCAGGTCGATGCCTTGCTCCCGAATCAGCTGCAGCAGCTCCTCCCGGAAGGCGGGAGGCTGCAGGTAGTCGTCTTCATCGTCGAACAGCGCTGGGGTTTCCGGTTGCAGCAGCGGGTGGCCAATAAACAGGATGTGGGCGTTGCTGGTGTCGTGGGCCAGAAGGTCCCGGAGCCAGCGCATCTGCCAGCGCCAGGGCGTTTTTCCGGTGCTGTCGAGGAAGATCAGCCGGGTATTACCGGCCCGCACACTGTAGAAATGGGGCCCGAAATGATCATAAAACCGGAAACTGCCAAAATTCTCGTATTCGTGCGGGCCGAAGGTGAGCAGATAGGGAATGTCCAGGTGGCTCAGGGTGCCATACAGTGCCCGGTATTTATCCTCGCCACCGCCGCTCACGGCATTGCCGGACGACACCAGAAAGTCCACACCGGCCTGATTCAGGGTCGGGATAAACCGGCGCTCGAAGATGCCCACGGAATTGTTGATGTTGCCCACCACCGCAAAACGGATACCGGAGCCTGGCGGAGTGCGTTGGTGGATGCGTTCAACCTGCTCGCTGTGCAGGGCCTCAAAGTCCTGTTTGAAGAAATTCAGGTACACCTTGTAGCCCACCAGCGCCACCACAATGGCCAGGCACAGATAGAACAGCAGTTTAAGCGGGTTACGACGGATCATTCCGGCCTCCGGTGGCTTTTGATCAGTTCCCTCTGCATCACCAGCAAACCGATGAGCATGCCCAGGTAGATAGTGAGAAAACGCCAGGCAATAGTGACCAGCACCAGGTGATTGCCCGACAGGATATCCCGGAAGAAACTGCCGAACACGCCTTCCGATATGCCAGAGGCCCCGGGAGTGGGGGAGAAATACATGATGAAGGTGGTTACCACCAGCAAGCCCAGAGTGGTCAGGTAATCCACCTCATAGCCCAGGCCGTGAATCAGCAGGGCGGGAAAACTGAACAGGCTGAGCAGGAACACGGCGGTGAACACTACCGACAGCAGTACGTCCCGTGGCGCGCCACGGAGGTATTCGCTGAAACACAGGGCAAACCGCAGCATTTCCCGCCGTAATTTGAACTGCCAGCGGTCGTGCCGGCGGTGGTTGATCAGATGTGCCTTGCGCAGGCCTGCGACAAGAGCGCTCAACGGCAGGATCATCCAGCGTGTCCGGAACAGCAGCACGGCAAAGAAGCCCAGATAGAGCGACACAAACACCGCCAGTGCGGTGCCGATACCGGACGACCAGATGCCGCCGTCCAGGGCCTCCAGGCTCAATAGAAAGACCGGTGTCAGTGAGAAAATGAACGCCACCGCGAGTACCGTGCGGATAGTGGTGGCCGCCGTGGCGCGGGCCACGGGCACCCCATGGCGGGTGAGATACCAGATCTGGGCAAACCCGCCCCCGGTGGCCATGGGCGTTACGTTGGAGAAAAACAGATTAATGAACACCAGCCGGAAGATCTTGCGCAATGGCAGCCGGTGCCCCAGCGCCTTGAGGGTGTAGTGCAGGCGCAGACCATCGGCCATGAAGTAGATCAGCAGCAGGGCCGCGACCGGCAACAGCAGAGTGGGAGAAAGCAGGCGATCGTCGAACTGGAAACTGCGGCCGGCGAAGCGGTCGTAGACCGCATACAGGCCGGCGCCGGTCATGACCAGGAACAACAGGGCGAAGGCCGTAAGCCGTCGCCAGGAAGTCCGTTTCTGGTAGTTGCTGTCAGTGCTGTTGGTCATGCTCTGCCCGTCTGTTGGTGGCGGGCAGTGTACCCTGTGCAGGGCAGTGCTTGTCCAGTTTGGCTTAGTGACCGTAAACCATCAGATTGGTGTTGGTGATGGCAAAGTCTGTGAACTGAACCGAGCCGATGCTGGTGTCACCCATGCGGAATACCGGCATGTCGATATCAGCCCGGAATTCCACATCGTGTACAGAAAGGCCTTCTTTGCCAGAAGCGGCACTGGTGCCCCGGGACAGGTTAGCCTTGGCATGGGCCATACCAAAGTGCCCCAGGGTATCCGCGCCACGGCGGTTATGAATCTGTAGCCCTTCAATGCCGACGGCGGCGAAGTTGAACAGCAGGATCACGTCGGCTGCGTCCCAGTTCAGGCTACCGTTGCTGATTTCGAAATGGGTATCGAGCTGCAGTTCGGAGCCGGACACCACGTTGCCATTGGCCAGGGTGCGCGTGGCGCCACCGTTATTGCGGATAACCAGATCGGTGGGGCCGATGTAGCCCTGCAGCAGGATGTTTGAGAACAGACTGGCGCTGCCTTCACTGCCGGTGGTGGTGATGCTGTCGATAGCCAGTTCGAAATCCACCGCCTGCAGATAGTCGGTCAGGCTGGTGGGGTCGCCGTAATCGCTGGCCCCCAGATGGATCACCAGGTCGCCGTTGTCGAACTGTTTGCCGAAACTGCCGCCAACCGAGTATTTCGCCAGCGCGTCCGCGACATCGGGATTACTGGTATCGAGCAGACCGGCGTTGGCGCGGCGTGCTATCTCGGAGAAACCGTGCTCCAGAACTTCGCCACTGCCCGCGATATCAATCGTCAGCTTCATGTTGTCCAGCACGGTATCGTTCTGGCCGGACAATCTCAGGCCGTTGATCCCCAGGGAGCCTTCATCGGTCCAGATCAGGTGATCAATATTGAGCTTGGTTTCCAGTTCAATGGTTACACCGGCCTGGCCAGTCACACCCGCCAGGGTTGTGTCATCCAGCGGCTGGAATTCGGCCATGGCAGGCACGGCTAATGAGGCACCGGCCATCAGACTCAGGCAGGCGAGGGATTTTCTGGCCTCAGGAATGAGAAAAGACATGTTGGCCCCGGTTCGTTCGACGATTTGTTGTTATTGATTGCTTCAGAACACCTGACGTGTGCTGATCAGCCGCAGGGACAACACAACCAGAGCTGCGGTCGTTAAAAGTTACACATTGTTACTTTAAGCCTGAAGGCGGGGGTGATCTGTGAGGCTGGTCACAACCTGAACAGTCGTGACCGGTGTTTCAATCCAGTGCCTGGCGGATGAGGTTTTTCTGATGTTCGGCGAAGCCCCGGATCAGCTCAGTGGCTTTGGTCGCATCTCTCGCCAACACCGCCTGCGGCAACTCCGAGAAAAACGTACTGGTGGTCGCGAGGCCCTTGCGGTAACGGTCTGCCCCCAGGTAATAGGTTCGGCTTACGGCAGGTTTGAAGTTGGACAGCGCTTCGGTCAGGTAGGGATTGGCGACAACCTGGCAGCAAGCTTCCATCACATTAAAGCTGGCTTCCACCACCCGGGTGATATCGGGTTGGGGCTCTTTTATCCGTTCGACCACCTGCGATACCGCCACCAGTAAACGGTCTTTGTCTGCCTCCTGCCAGCGCTCGCACAGGCGTGAGGCCAGCATCATCAGCAAATGCATATAGACGTCATAGAGCTCCGACGCGTACTCGGCATTCAGCTGGGTGGCAGAGGCTCCCTTCCGTGGTGTGATTTCCACCAGGTGCCATCGCTCCAGGGTATAGAGTGCCTCTTTCACGGATGCCCGGCTCACTTTCAGTTCTGAGGCCAGTGTGGCTTCCTGAATACGCTCTCCGGGACGGACCTGCCCGGTCATGATGCGTTCGGCCAGGAAATTGGCAATCTGCTCTGCCAGAGTATTGGGCACCTGAAAGTCCATAGGGGGCTCTGTCTGCTCGCTGTCGGGTTGTTAGACAAACGTGGAACGGCGGGAGTGTAGCACAGCCGGAGTAATGCCGGTCACTACCTTGAAATCTGCCTGTGGCGCACGCAGGTATAGGGTTTGAATCCTCCAAACGTAAGGGAAACCAACATGCCCAAGCATTTTGAGCAGGCCCCGGGCCTGTACGATGATCCCGTTCCCGAAACCGAAGGCTATGTCTTTAACCAGACCATGATGCGCATCAAGGAGCCTGAGCGTTCCATGGACTTCTACACCCGGGTACTGGGCATGCGCCTGGTTCGCAAGCTGGATTTCCCGGAAATGAAGTTCACGCTCTACTTCCTGGGTTACCTGGACGACAAGCAGGCCCAGTTTGTGCCAAACGATGATGGCCACCGGACTACCTACACCTTTGGCCGGGAAGCGATGCTGGAGCTTACCCATAACTGGGGCACCGAAGACGATGCCGACTTTGCCTACCACAACGGCAATGATGAGCCCCAGGGCTTCGGCCACATCGGCATTGCCGTGCCCGATGTCTACGCTGCCTGTGAGCGCTTCGAAAAGCTGGGCGTGGAATTCGTGAAAAAGCCCGACGACGGCAAAATGAAAGGCCTGGCGTTCATCAAAGACCCGGATGGCTACTGGATTGAGATCCTGCAGCCAGACATGCTGGAGAAACAGCGCAAGGACAGCTGATCACTACGCTGTTCCTGACCCCGGCGTTCAGCTTTCCTGACTGGCGCCGGGCGCCTTGCCATAGCGCGAGGCGACAATCACCGCCACCGTCAGAATGAACGCGCCCGCAACGCCAATCTGCCCCAGTTCCTCTCCCAGAATCAGCCAGGCCAGCAAGGCAATAAACAAAGGTTCGAGCACGACGACAATGCTGGATACCGTTGCCGGAGTGGTTTTCATCCCGGTAAAAAACAGCAGATAGCCAATGCAGGTGGGCACCACGCCAATGTACAGCACCATCAGCCAGTGCTTTAGCCCCATCGTCTCCAGCCCCGCAAAGCCGCCACTCAGGGCCACCACCGGCAACAGCAGCAGTGCGGCGGTACCAAAGCAGATAAAGGCGGTGGTAAACACCGGTGTGCCCGTTGAGTTGTAGCGGCTGGTCAGGGTGAAGCCGGTGTATACCGCCGCCGCCAGCAGCGCCATCAGAATGCCGGCCAACCGCAGGGTGCCGGCTGTGTCCATGTCACTGACCACCAGCATACCCGTGCCCAGAATCGCAGCAATGGCGGCCAGTACGGTCAGCAGCCCAGGTTTCTCGCCCAGTAGTGGGGCAGCCAGAATCGCCACCAGAACCGGTGGCAGGCACAGGGAAATCAGGGTGGCAATGCCGGCCCCGGTCAGATCTACCGCCAACAGGTAGCTGCCCTGGTAAAACGCCTGGAACAGCCCCAGGGCGGTAAGGGTGAGCATGGCCTTGCCGCTGAGCGAACGCAAAGTGCTGCCGGGCACCGTCTGGCCGGGATTGCGGGCCACCAGCTGCCGCTGTTCGCGCCACATCAGTAGCCAGAAGAATGGCAGCGCAACCACCAGGCGCAAAAAACCGAGGGTGATGGCCCCCAGTTCCGTACCGTTGAACAGAAACTTGGCGACAATCCCTGTAGTGGCCCAGAGCAAAGAGGCCAGGGCAATAAGAAGTGCTCCGTGGATCATGACAAACTGCCGGTTGGAGAAACAAACAGGCAAGGGTATCAGCGGTAAGTGCGTGGCGCTATAAGGGAAAGGAGAGGGGCAGCGAGGCTGCCCCGGGGGGTTATTTCACGGCGAGGCGGTCGGCGTTCTTTTCAACCGTACGCGCACCAATACCCTTCACATCGGCCAGTGCTTCAATGCTGGCAAAGGGGCCGTTAGCTTCGCGGTAGTCAATAATGGCCTGGGCTTTGCTCTCACCGACACCGCTCAGAGACGCCAGAGTGGCTACATCTGCGGTGTTGATGTTCACGGCGGGCTGCTCGCTGGCGAAGGCGGCAGAGCCAGTGATCAGGCTGAAAAACAGAACAAGGGTGGCCAGAAATGAGGTTGGTTTCATCGGTGATCTCCTGATTGTAATAACGTTGTTATGAACAGTCAGGCACGACAACCCATTGAGAGTGTTGGTGATTCGAAACGGTGCAGAATAAAAGGGGGACGTGGGTGCGAGGGCAGTTTAGTGCACGGAAAGGGACTACTGTCCGTGTAGTCCCCGAATTCCGTGGCTGACCCCTGCCTGATCCATCAGGCTGCGCATCATCCTGAGCACTTCATCCTTGCAGTCATCCCTGTAGCCCTGATCCATCGGGCAACTCCGAATCCGTGGAGTTCTCATCCGTGAGCCAACGTCCGTGCTGGCTTGTCATCCCTGACAGTGACCATTCTACGGAGGATGAAATTTCGCAAAATCGGACATCCGCCAGACGGTTTGTGCGAGATATCCCACAGAGCTGTGAGTTTTGCGGTGAACCCGAATTCATTGTTTTCAGGGCGTTTTTGCGGGCAATTTATTGCCTGAAAATCAGGGCGCTACCAGATGGTGCAGTGGGTTTTTTGTGGCTAGCACCAATCGAGGGCGGTGGGTTGGCCGAGGCACCGGATTGAGGCCTGAAACGGCGCACCAATTCATTGCAGATCCGGTTTGGACATGTTTTTTGTTATCTAACATACTGTTTTGTTTGTGCTTTTTTGGTTGTTGGAACGGCGGATGCAATTGGCTGTTTGCGTTTGACGACCCAAAACCAACGAAAAGGACGCACAACATGAGCATCAAAAAACACGTGAAACTGGGCCTCTCTGCATTGGCGCTGTCTGTCTCCCTCGGTTCTATCAATACCGCGGTTGCCGCCGAAGACCCCATCAAAGTCGGTATTCTCCATTCCCTGTCCGGCACCATGGCCATCAGTGAAACCGCACTGAAAGACACCATGCTGATGCTGATCGAAAAGCAGAACGAAGCCGGTGGCGTACTTGGCCGCCAGCTGGAGCCGGTGGTGGTTGATCCGGCTTCCAACTGGCCGCTGTTCGCGGAGAAAGCCCGTGAGCTGCTGGAGAAAGAAAAGGTCGACGTGATCTTCGGTAACTGGACCTCGGTGTCCCGTAAATCCGTTCTGCCGGTGGTAGAAGAACTGAACGGCCTGCTGTTCTACCCGGTTCAGTACGAAGGCGAGGAATCGTCTGAAAACGTGTTCTACACCGGTGCGGCCCCCAACCAGCAGGCGATTCCCGCGGTGGATTACCTGATGAACGACCTGGGTGTTGAGCGCTGGGTTCTGGCGGGCACGGATTACGTTTATCCGCGCACCACCAACAAGATTCTGGAAACCTATCTGAAAGACAAAGGCGTGGCCGCCGGCGACATCATGATCAACTACACGCCTTTCGGCCACTCTGACTGGCAGACCATCGTCTCTGACATCAAGAAGTTCGGCAGCGCCGGCAAGAAGACCGCCGTGGTTTCCACCATCAACGGCGACGCCAACGTGCCCTTCTACCGTGAACTGGGCAACCAGGGCATTTCCGCCACCGACATTCCCGTGGTTGCGTTCTCCGTGGGTGAACAGGAACTCTCCGGCATCGACACCGCTCCGCTGGTTGGCCACCTGGCTGCCTGGAACTACTTCATGAGCGTGGATAACGATGCCAACTACGACTTCATCGACGCCTGGGTTGCCTACAAGGGCGACGATGCCGCCGTGACCAACGACCCGATGGAAGCCCACTACATCGGTTTCAACATGTACGTTGAAGCGGTGAAGAAAGCCGGCACCACCGACGTGGATGAAGTGAAAGACGCCATCATCGGTGTGAGCGTACCGAACCTTACCGGCGGATACGCCACCATGATGCCGAACCATCACATCACCAAGCCGGTGCTGATTGGCGAGATCCAGGACAACGGCCAGTTCTCCGTGGTCTGGGAAACCCCGTCTACCGTGGCTGGCGATGCCTGGTCTGACTTCCTGCCAGGTTCCAAGGACCTGATCAGTGACTGGCGAGCGCCTCTGCGCTGCGGCAACTTCAACGTGGTCACCGGCAAGTGCGGTGGTGGCTCGGCTGACGTGGCCTCCAACTAAGCTCCAACCGGGCACAGCCGGGCAGGCCAGAGCCTGCCCGGCACCGCTCCCGAATTCCCAAGCCAACAGGAATGAATCATGAGCATTCACCGATTGCTCGCCAGGATGGTATTGGCTGTCTGTCTGGCCCTAGGGGCCACGCTGGCGAATGCCCAGGCGCAGACGAATGCGCCCGAAGCGCTGCTGAAACGGCTCGTAGAAGCCGGGCAAGCTGAAAAAACCGACTTACTCAAAGCCCTCTCCGAAACCGGTGATGAACGCGCCCGGGGTTGGCTGGAAGCCGTTCGCGACGGCAAACTCGCGATGATTGAAGACACCGGTGCCCTGGTAATTGTGGTTAACAACCGGGGCCGCAACTGGCAGATCGCCGACGCCCTGACCGGCGAAGACCTGGGTGAAATGTCGCGCCGGGATCTGCAAAGCCTGCGGGTGAACAACGCGCTGCGGGCCGACATCGAGGGCATCCTCTCGGTGATCGACCTGACTGTGGCCGACCCAGGCCAACGCCTCGATGCCGCGCGCAATCTGCTGGGCGAAGTGAATGAAGCGCTGGCCACCCAGCTCCAGGCCCGTTTGCAGGTGGAAGACAACGGCCAGGTGCGTGACATGCTCACCAATGCCTTGGCCATTTACCAGGTGGAGCAGGGCGATGTTGAGGCGGTAGCCACTTTGTCTGGCAGCCTGAACCCGACCGTGCGTGCCGCCCTGAATAATGCTGTGAACAGTGATGACCCCGCGCTGGCGGCGGCGGCCGAAAAAGCCCTGGCCAGCATTGAACAGAAGCTGAAACTCAACCGCGCTGCCGAGACCCTGTATTTTGGCCTGTCTCTCGGCTCGGTACTGGTGCTGGCCGCCATTGGCCTGGCCATCACGTTTGGTGTGATGGGCGTGATCAACATGGCCCATGGCGAGCTGATCATGCTCGGGGCCTACACCACCTGGGGCATGCAGCAGCTGTTCCCGGGCCAGCCCGGCCTGGCCCTGATCCTGTCCATCCCGGCCGGTTTCCTGGTGGCGGCGCTGGCGGGCATCGCCATTGAGCGCAGCGTGATCCAGTACCTGAAGGGCCGCCCGCTGGAAACCCTGCTGGCCACCTTCGGCATCAGCCTGATTCTTCAGCAACTGGTGCGTACCGTGATTTCCCCCCTCAACCGCACCGTGGTTACGCCCGAGTGGATGAGCGGCTCAATCATGGTGAATGAGGCGTTGTCGCTCACCCTGAACCGCCTGTACGTGATTGGCTTTGCCCTGGTGGTATTCGCCGGGCTGATGTTGATCATGCGCAAGACCCGCCTGGGTCTGGAAGTCCGTGCTGTTACCCAGAACCGGGCCATGGCCCGCTCCATGGGCATCAAAGCCACCAAAGTGGACATCATGACCTTCGCCCTGGGCTCCGGCGTGGCCGGGCTGGCGGGCGTGGCCCTGTCGCAGATCACCAACGTCGGCCCCAACCTGGGCCAGAACTACATCATCGATTCGTTCATGGTGGTGGTGTTCGGTGGTGTGGGCAATCTCTGGGGCACCCTCATTGCCGGGCTTTCCCTGGGCACCATCAACCAGCTGCTGGAACCCTGGGCGGGGGCGGTCCTCGCCAAAATCATGGTGCTGGTGCTGATCATCCTGTTCATTCAAAAACGCCCCCGGGGACTCTTTCCCCAGAAGGGCCGTGCAGCGGAGGGCTGAGTTATGGCGACATCACAAACCTGGCTGCTCCGGCCCTTTCAGGAGCGTTCCACCCAGCTTTTCCTCGGCGTGCTGTTCGCCGCGCTGGTGGTGGTTACCTTCCTGCACCTGTTTATGCCGGAAGACAGTGCCCTGCACGTAAGCGCTTACACCGTTACCCTGCTGGGCAAATACCTCTGTTACGCCCTGCTGGCGGTAGCGGTAGACCTGGTGTGGGGTTACCTGGGCATTCTCAGCCTGGGCCACGGCGCCTTCTTTGCCCTTGGCGGCTACGCCATGGGCATGTACCTGATGCGCCAGATTGGTGATCGCGGCGTGTATGGCGATCCTGTATTGCCAGACTTCATGGTGTTCCTGAACTGGCAGGAGCTGCCCTGGTACTGGCAAGGCTTCGACATGGCCTGGTTCGCCTTCATCATGGTGCTGCTGGCCCCGGGCCTGCTGGCGCTGGTGTTCGGCTTCCTGGCTTTCCGCTCCCGGGTAACCGGCGTGTACCTGTCCATCATCACCCAGGCTCTGACCTTTGCGTTGATGCTGGCGTTCTTCCGCAACGAGATGGGCTTCGGTGGCAACAACGGCCTGACCGACTTCAAAGACATCCTCGGCTTCGACCTGCGCAGCGATGCCACCCGGCTTGGCCTGTTCCTGGCAACCGGCATCGCGCTGGCAGTGGGCTATGTCGTGTGCCGTGCCATTGTGACCAGCAAGCTGGGCCGGGTCAGCGTGGCCTGCCGCGATGCCGAAGCCCGTACCCGGTTCCTTGGCTACCGGGTAGAGCGGGTGCAGCTGTTCGTGTTCGTGGTATCCGCCATGCTGGCGGGTGTGGCCGGCGCGTTGTACGTGCCCCAGGTGGGCATTATCAACCCCAGCGAATTCTCGCCGCTGTTCTCCATCGAAATCGTGGTGTGGGTTGCCCTCGGTGGCCGCGCCACCCTGTATGGCGCGGTTATCGGCGCCTTGCTGGTGAACTACGCCAAGACCGTGTTCACCGGCATCATGCCGGACGCCTGGCTGTTCGCCCTGGGCGCGCTGTTCGTGCTGGTGACGGTGTTCCTGCCCAAGGGCATTGCCGGGCTGTTGCAGAAACGCCGCCAGAAAGACGATGACCAACCCGGCGCTCAGGAGGCCACCGCATGAGCATCTTTGAACAACTTGCCAACCGGGACCAGGTGTTTGAGTTTCTCACCCCCGTGGCCTCGCCGGTTGACGTGCGCCACGGCCCGATCCTGTATATGGAAGACGTGAGCGTGAGCTTCGATGGCTTCAAGGCCATCAACAACCTCAACCTCACCATCGACGACGGCGAACTGCGCTGCATCATCGGCCCCAACGGGGCGGGTAAAACCACCATGATGGACATCATCACCGGTAAAACCCGGCCTGATACCGGCTCGGTGTGGTTCGGCAGCCGCCACAACCTGCTGCGCATGAACGAGCCGGACATTGCCACCCTGGGCATTGGCCGCAAGTTCCAGAAGCCCACCGTGTTCGAGGCTTTGAGTGTGTTCGAAAACCTCGAACTGGCCATGGCCGCCGACAAACGCATCCTGCCCACCCTGACTGCCATCATGACCGCGGAATACCGGGACCGGATTGACGAAATCCTGGAAATGATCGGCTTGCAGGCGCTGCGCGACAAGCCCGCCGGCATCCTTTCCCATGGCCAGAAACAGTGGCTGGAGATCGGCATGCTGCTGATGCAGAAACCCCGGCTGCTGCTGGTGGACGAGCCCGTGGCCGGCATGACCGAACAGGAAATGGAGCGAACCGCTGAACTGCTCACCAGTCTCGCGGGCAAACAGTCCGTGGTGGTGGTGGAACACGACATGGGCTTCGTGCGCTCCATCGCCCGCAAAGTCACCGTACTGCACCAGGGCGGCGTGCTGGCCGAAGGCACCATGGACCAGGTCTCCAACGACCCGGACGTGATCAAGGTGTATCTGGGGGAGGAGGCCTGATGCTCAAGATTGAAAAGCTCAACCAGTTCTACGGCGAAAGCCACACCCTCTGGGACCTGGAGCTGGACGTGCCCCAGGGCCAGTGTACCTGCGTGATGGGCCGCAACGGCGTGGGCAAGACCACGCTGATGAAATGCATCATGGGCGAGGAAACCGTGAAAAGCGGCTCCATCGAGTTTGCCCGGGATGTGGAACTCACCAAAAAGAAAATCGAAGACCGCTCCCGCCTGGGCATCGGCTACGTGCCCCAGGGCCGGCAGATCTTCCCGCTGCTGACCGTGGAGGAAAACCTGCGCACCGGTCTGGCGGTGCGGGCCGATGGCAGTAAGCAAATCCCCGAACGCATTTACGAGCTGTTCCCGGTGCTGAAAGAAATGAAACATCGCCGGGGCGGCGACCTCTCCGGCGGCCAGCAACAACAGCTGGCCATTGGCCGCGCGCTGGTGATTGAGCCGAGACTGCTGATCCTCGACGAGCCGGGGGAGGGCATCCAGCCCAACATCGTGGCCCAGATTGGCGAGGTGATTCGACGGTTGATTGAAGAAGACGGCCTGACCGTGCTGCTGGTGGAACAGAAACTGCCGTTCGCCCGCAAATACGCCGACCGCTTTGCCATCCTCGACCGGGGCCGGCGCGTGGCCGAAGGCGATATTGCCGGGCTGACCGATGAACTCATCAAACAGCACCTGACCGTATGACCGCCTACCAAGCCATCGACCGCCACGCCTCCGGCCACCGTTTCGACACCGAACGGCGCTGGGCGGCGGCCCTGGAACTGGGCTTTGAAGCCCGCGCCGAGAGCGAACCGACGCCGGTAACCCGGCTGGTGCGCCGGCGCCACCATGGTCCACTGCGGGTGCAGCGCCCCTTCTACCCGGAGGGCAAAACTGGCTGCTGCCATGTGTACCTGCTGCACCCCCCGGGTGGCCTGGTGAGCGGCGACGAACTGCGCATCGAAGCCTCTGTGGCCGAAGGTGGTCACGCGCTTCTGACCACCCCGGCCGCAGCGAAACTGTACAAGGCCGACAGCCATGGCGTGGCCTGGGGCCAGCACACCCGGTTGCAGGTAGCCAAAGACGCGATTCTGGAATACCTGCCCCAGGAAACCATCGCCTTCGACGGCTCCCGTGGTTTGCAAACCACCACCATTGAACTGGCAGCCGGCGCTCGCACCCTGGGCTGGGAAGTGCTCGCGCTGGGCCGCCCGGCCAGCGACCTGCCGTTTGCCACCGGCGAACTGGAACAGCGTTTCCATTTAAGCCTGGACGGCCAGCCGCTGTGGCTGGAGCGCCAGTTGCTGGACCCGAAACACCGCCGGTTCAACGGCCCCTGGGGCCAGGGCGGCGCCACTGTACAGGCCACCCTCTGGGCGGTCGGCCTGGGCGACGAAGCCGCCGCTATCGAGGTGCTGAGAGCACAGTTACCAGACCATAACCGCTGGGCCGTGACCCGGCGCCGGGGCGTGCTGCTCCTGCGCTACCTGGGCACCGAACGCAACGAAGCCTGGGCCCTGTGCGAACAGGCCTGGCACCTGCTGCGCCCCATGCTTGCCAGTGTAGCGGCCCACACACCCAGAATCTGGCTTACCTGACGCATAAGAGACAACGGAGTCATCCATGGAACTCACCCCCAGAGACAAAGACAAGCTGCTGCTGTTCACCGCCGCCCTGCTGGCCGAACGCCGCAAAGCCAAAGGCCTGAAACTGAACTACCCCGAAGCGGTGGCCCTGATCAGCGCCGAAATCATGGAAGGCGCCCGCGAAGGCCGCACCGTGGCCGAACTGATGAGCGCCGGCACCGAAATCCTCACCCGCGAAGACGTGATGGACGGCGTGGCTGACATGGTCCACGAAGTCCAGGTGGAAGCCACCTTCCCGGACGGAACGAAACTCGTGACGGTCCACAATCCCATCGTCTAAGGAGCAGACACATGATCCCCGGTGAATACCAACTCAAAGACGGCGACATCGAACTCTGCGCCGGCCGCGAACGCATCCAGCTGGACGTCGGCAACACCGGCGACCGCCCGGTGCAGATCGGCTCCCACTACCACTTCGCCGAAGCCAACCCCGCCCTGGACTTCGACCGCGCCAAGGCCCGCGGCTATCGCCTGGACGTGGCCGCCGGCACCGCCATTCGGTTCGAGCCCGGCCAGACCCGCTCTGTAACGCTGATTCCGTTTGCCGGAACGCGCGAAATCTATGGCTTCCGGGCGGAAGTGATGGGGCCGTTGGAGGACACAAAATGAAAATCAGCAGACAAGCCTACGCCGACATGTACGGCCCCACCGTGGGTGACCGAGTCCGCCTGGGAGACACCGAACTGTGGATTGAAGTGGAAGAAGACCACACCCACTACGGCGACGAAGTGAAATTCGGCGGCGGCAAAGTCATCCGCGACGGCATGGGCCAGAGCCAGCGCTGCGACGACGCCGTGATGGACACCGTGATCACCAACGCCCTCATCCTCGACTGGTGGGGCATCGTGAAGGCCGACGTGGGCATCCAGAAAGGCCGCATCGCCGCCATCGGCAAAGCCGGCAACCCGGACACCCAGCCAGACGTCACCATCGTCATCGGCCCCGGCACGGAAATCATCGCCGGGGAAGGTAAAATCCTCACCGCCGGCGGCATCGACCCCCACATTCACTTTATCTGCCCCCAGCAGGTAGAAGAAGCCCTGATGAGCGGTGTGACCACCATGCTCGGCGGCGGCACCGGCCCGGCCACTGGCACCAACGCCACCACCTGTACTCCGGGCCCCTGGCACATCGGCAAGATGCTGCAGGCCGTGGACAGCCTGCCCATGAACATCGGCTTTCTGGGCAAAGGCAACGCCAGCCTGCCGGAAGCGCTGGAGCTGCAGGTAAAAGCCGGCGTGATCGGCCTCAAACTGCACGAGGACTGGGGCACCACCCCGGCCAGCATAGACAACTGCCTGACCGTGGCCGACCAGTACGACATCCAGGTGGCCATTCACACCGACACCCTGAACGAATCCGGCTTTGTGGAAGACACCCTGGCCGCCTTCAAAGGCCGCTGCATTCACACCTTCCACACCGAAGGCGCCGGCGGTGGCCACGCTCCGGACATCATTACCGCCTGCTCCAAAGACTATGTACTGCCGTCGTCCACCAACCCGACCCGGCCCTACACCGTAAACACCATCGACGAACACCTGGACATGCTGATGGTGTGCCACCACCTGGACCCGAACATCCCGGAAGACGTGGCCTTCGCCGATTCCCGCATCCGCCGGGAAACCATCGCGGCGGAAGACATCCTGCACGACATGGGCGTGATCTCCATGATCTCCTCCGACTCCCAGGCCATGGGCCGGGTGGGCGAGGTAATCTGCCGAACCTGGCAAACCGCCCACAAGATGAAAGTGCAGCGCGGCCTGCTGCCGGAAGACCAGGAACGCGGCGCCGACAACTTCCGCGCCAAACGCTACATCGCCAAGTACACCATCAACTCCGCCATCACCCACGGCATTGCCCATGATGTGGGCTCGGTGGAAGTGGGCAAACTGGCGGATCTGGTGCTGTGGAGCCCGGCGTTTTTCGGCGTAAAGCCTGCCTGCATCCTCAAGGGCGGGATGATTGCCGCCGCCCCCATGGGCGACCCCAATGCCTCTATCCCCACACCGCAGCCGGTGCATTACCGCCCCATGTTCGGCGCCTTCGGCAAGGCGGCCAGTGCCACCCGCCTGACCTTCGTCAGCCAGGCCGCGCTGGACGCCAATATTGGTGAAGAACTGGGCCTGGACAGCCCGCTCTCCGCCTGCAAAGGCGTGCGGGACGTGCGCAAGCAGCACATGAAACTGAACGACGCCTGCCCGCACCTGACCGTAGACCCGCAAACCTACGAAGTGCACGCCGACGGCGAACTGCTCACCTGCGAGCCGGCCACCGAACTGCCCCTGGCCCAGCGCTATCACCTTTTTTAGTCAATACAGCTCAAGGCTGCTTAATCAACACAGCTCAAGGCTGTTCTGAGAGGAACGAACGGATGTTGGAACTGACTAAACGCATCACCCACGTAGACGCCAGCGAAATCCACGACAACCTGGTGCTGCCCTACGAACTGCGCATTCGCGGCCGCCTCCGGGCCACCACCGAAACCAACCTGGACGTGGGCCTGTTTCTGGACCGTGGCCCGGTGCTGAGAGACGGCGACCTGCTGGAAGCGAAATCCGGCGAGATCATCCGCATTCGCGCCGCGGAAGAGCCGGTGGTCACCGCCCGCGTAGAAACCGGCCTGCCGCTGGCCCGCTTGTGTTACCACCTGGGCAACCGCCACGTCACCCTCGCGATTGGTGAAGACGAGCAGGGCGCCTTCGTGCGCTTCCCGCCCGACCACGTACTGGAAGAACTGGCCGAACGCCTGGGCGCCACCGTGGTGCACCACACCGCCACCTTCGACCCGGAACCCGGAGCCTACAACCAGGCCGGCCAGGGCCATTCGCACGGTCATAGCCATGGCCATTCCCACGGGCACTCGCACGGTGAAAGCCATGACCACACTCACGCTGCTGGACATACCCATGCTCACGGCCACAAACACACCCACTGAGCCGGCAGCCATGGCAGGTGAGGGCGAACCCGGCGGCGACCTGGCCCTGCTGGGGCTGATGCAGCTGGTCAGCCCGGCGTTGCCCATCGGTGCCTTTGCCTGGTCTCAGGGCCTGGAAAGCGCCTTTGAGCTGGGCTGGGTGAACAACGAAGCGGAACTGGCCCAGTGGATTGAAGGCGTGCTGGAAGACGGCCTCAGCCGGTGCGAGTTGCCATTACTGGCCCGGCTGCAAACCGCCTGGGCGAACGACGACGGCGCCACCATCGCGCACTGGAACCAGTGGCTGCACGCCACCCGGGAAACCGCCGAACTGAGCGACGAAGACACCCGCCTGGGCGGCGCCCTGAAAACCCTGTTGGGCAATCTCAACCTGTTGCCGCAGCAAACCCTGATTCCGGCCGAGCCCGGCTACATCACCCTGTTTGCCTGGGCCGCCCAGGTACGCCGGGTGCCGGTGCGGCAAACCCTGCTCGGCTTTGCCTGGGCCTGGCTGGAAAACCAGCTGGCGGTGGCCTGCAAAGCCTTGCCCCTGGGCCACACCGCCGCCCAACGGATTATCGAACAACTGCGCCCGGCGCTGGTGACCGCCAGCGACCAGGCGCTGGCACGGCAAGACCACGAACTCGGGCCCATCCTGCCGGGCCTCGCGCTCGGCAGTGCCCTGCATGAAACCCAGTATTCACGGCTTTTCAGAAGCTGAATAAAAACATCAAGGAGATACAGCCATGACACATTGTCTGAGAGTAGGCGTAGGCGGCCCGGTCGGGTCTGGTAAAACCGCATTGCTGCGCCAGCTATGCACCGCCCTGCGGGACCACTACGACATCGCCGTGGTTACCAACGACATCTACACCCGGGAAGACGCAGACTTCCTGCTGCGCCACGAAGCCCTGGCCGCAGACCGCATCCTGGGCGTGGAAACCGGCGGCTGCCCGCATACCGCCATTCGCGAGGATGCCTCCATGAACCTGGCCGCCATCGACGACCTGCAAAGCCGCCACCCGGGCCTGGAGCTGGTGTTGGTGGAATCCGGCGGCGACAACCTTTCCGCCACCTTCAGCCCGGAACTGAGCGACCTCACCCTGTACGTGATCGACGTGTCCGCCGGCGACAAGATCCCCCGCAAAGGCGGCCCCGGCATCACCAAATCCGACCTGCTGATCATCAACAAGATCGATATTGCCGAACAGGTACACGCCTCCCTGGACGTAATGGAACGGGACAGCAAAAAAATGCGCGGCGAACGCCCCTTCGTGTTCACCAACCTGTACGACGGGGTAGGGCTGGACACCATCATCAGCTTCATTCTGGAGCGCGGCATGCTGCCGGAAAGGCGTCCCGAAAAACTGGCCGAAATGGCCTGAGCAAACGAACCAATACGATTACAGAACCACCAGGAGCAACACCATGAAACTGACTTCAAAACTTCTCGCCACCGCCGCGCTGCTGACCGCCTCCGCCACCGCCATGGCTCACCCCAGCCACACCGAAGGCGGCTTCACCAGCGGCCTGCTGCACCCCATGCTGGGCCTGGACCACCTGCTGGCCATGGCCGCCATCGGCTTCTGGAGCGTGCGCCAGAGCAAACTCATGAAAAACGCCACCCCCGCCTTCGTGATCGGTGGCATGGTATTCGGCGCCGCCCTGGCCTGGGGCGGCCTGAGCCTGCCTGGTGTGGAAACCGGCATCACCTTCTCGGTACTGGTGGCGGGCATCCTCATCGCCACCCTGGCCAAACTGCCCACCGCCGTGGGTGGCACTCTGGTTGGTGCCTTCATGCTCTTCCACGGATTCGCCCATGGTGCGGAAATGCCGGAAGGTACTACGCTGGCGGCCTACCTGGCAGGATTCTCCATTGCCACGCTGGCCATCACGCTGGTTGGGCGTGGGCTGGGTAGTTTGATGATGAAGGCGGATAGCCGGTTTAGTCGGGGGATTGGGGGAGTGCTGGCTGTGGTGGGAGCGTACCTGGCGGCTGCCTAATTCCGTAGTCTTTTGAGAAACGAAAAAGCCGCCCGGGAAACCGCGCGGCTTTTTCAGTATATGGTTTACAAAATTTGACCTTGACGGTATGGGAAGTTTACTGAAGAGTAGGTTAGTGTGTAGTTATAAGAAACGGATTGGCAGCTGTTAAGGAAAACCGATGGACTTCGGCCAGCTATTCAACACCCTCCTGAACTCTCTACCGAATCAAGTCTGGTATTTCGTACCGCTGTTCATCCTGTTACCCATTCTGAGAACACCCTGGTTCAAAGGCAAAGCCGGCGAAGCCATGGTAAATCTCGCCGCAAAGCTGTTTCTCGATAAAACCCGCTACCACCTAATAAAAAACGTCACCTTGCCCACGGAAGACGGCACCACTCAGATCGATCACATCATTGTGTCCCGGTATGGCGTGTTTGTGGTGGAAACCAAGAACATGAAGGGGTGGATTTTCGGTAACGCCAAACAGCGGTATTGGACGCAGAAGATCTTCAAGCACTCGCAGAAATTCCAGAACCCGCTGCATCAAAACTACAAACACGTTAAGACACTGCAAAGCCTGTTGGGCCTGAGTGATGAGCAGGTGTTTTCGGTAGTGGTCTTTGTGGGGGATTCCACATTCAAAACGCCCATGCCGGAGAACGTGACCCACGGTGGTGGGTATGTCCGCTTTATCAAAGCCCAAACCGAGCAGCGACTGTCGGATGCTGAGGTTCAGAAGGTGATTGAAGCCATTGAATCCGGGCGGCTGGCAGCTACGTTCAGAAATCACCGGCAGCACGTGGCGCATGTGAAGGAGATCGTGGCCAAGAAAGAAAGTGTGCCACGGTGCCCGAAGTGCCAGGGTGAGATGGTAAAGCGCACGGTGAAGCGCGGAGAGAATATTGGGAAGGAGTTTTTTGGGTGTAAGATTTTCCCAAAATGTCGGGGCTTTGTTGAGGCGCAGTTATTGTAATAGCGAAGCGATCTATCTAATCGCAATTCGGCCAATGTTGGCTGACAAAGAAGCGAAGGAATCCCGTGTTTTCAATATTTTGCAGAAAAATAGATCTGTCCCGGCTTTCCTACTGTTCACGCTGCATGCAACTATCGTCTGAGCCATTTTTTTGCCGTTGCTGCCAGTTCATTACGATCTTGCCCAAGTTTGCATAAGGAGGAAAAGATGGCCGAAAAAATAAAGAACGTCTTTGTAAGTCATCATCACAAGGACGATTCCAGTGTTGATGGGTTGACCGGAATGTTGCGTGGAAAAAATTATAGA
Source organism: Marinobacter sp. EVN1 (assembly GCF_000475375.1). NCBI lineage: Bacteria > Pseudomonadati > Pseudomonadota > Gammaproteobacteria > Pseudomonadales > Marinobacteraceae > Marinobacter > Marinobacter sp. EVN1. The sequence goes on along the minus strand of NZ_AXCB01000016.1, from coordinate 23,591 downwards.
TTGAGGAATAGCTCTATTCGAGTAAAGCCAGAAAACGAAGAACGAATTGATAAAAAGAAGGTAAGTGATCGGACGATCCAGAGGCTTTTGCGAATGAAAATGCGCTGGGCAAGCCAAGTTATAGTAGTGATTGGTAAAGAAACGCATCAGCGCTCTTGGGTAAATTGGGAAATTGAGGCCGCTCATAAACTCGGAAAGCCCATCATTGGTGTGTATGAAAGAGGGCTTAGAGATCAAGTAGAGATACCGGAAAACTTAGAAAAGCATGCGACTTCCATAGTGGGCTGGACCTCTGATTCCGTAATACAGGCATTAGAGGGAAAAGTGCGGTTCCAAAAACCCGATGGAAGCCCCCGTCCTAAGAATAGTGGGGGTAGTATCCAATGCTGATCGAACCCAATACCCATCTTTTTTTGTATGTTGTAGCAAGAGATTTCGGTTTTGCTCCAAATCCTTTCCATGGGATATGCACTCTCGCAACTTGCAAGCCTGGAATCCGAAAGTCTGCAAAGGTTGGTGATTGGATTCTCGGAGTTGGAGGTAAGGAACTAGGGGGCGCGCACAAGAAGTGTATTTTTCTGATGAAAGTAACAGAAAAAATCGGGTTTGAGGACTACTGGCGTGACGAACGATTTGGTCTCAAAAAGCCGATTAGAAACGGCAGTAACGTAATGATGCTCGGTGATAATATATACCATCGAGACGAAACAGGCGATTGGATTCAGGAGGATTCCCACCATAGCAATTCGGACGGATCACCTAATACTCACAATCTACAGAGGGATACGGGCAATACAGACCAAGTGTTAATTTCTGAGTATTTCCTATATTTCGGTTCGGGTGCAGTGTCGGTTGATCTAGATTCAGTGAGCTATAAAAATGGTTTGGGTTTCAAGAAGTTAAAATTGGAAGGTCGGTTACGCGGTACTGATCTGATAGAGTCGCTCGTGAATCGCTATCGTTGTGATTTGAACACGATCATTTCGGACCCTTGCCAGTTTTCAGTGTCGCATCAGCGAGTCGATCAACGTTCTGGGAAAATTTCATGAGTGACGCCGAGAATCAAAGCAAAGAATATTTACCGCCATTAACTGTATCTTTTGTTTGGTGTCCGTCAGATCAAGAACGAGTTAATCCAATCCTAAATGCCTTGCGATCAGTTCTGACTCGGGATGTTCACAGACCTTTTTCCAGAGGTCTGAACATCCCATTTTTCCTATTTAGTTCATTGGGTGTCTATGAAACTCCAATTGACAAGCCGAGACATTCAGCGGATCGGAACTTAATTTTTGTTTTTACAAGTGTCAATACCTTGGGGCATAAAATTTGGAAAGACTATGTTGAGTCATTGCCAAACGACAAGCGGAATGCTTTGATTCCTGTGGCATTAGATAAGTATGGTCTTGGTCATGCTGGTTCTCTTCATGGGATTAACTGTATTCGTAGTTATGAATGGCCTGAAGAATATCTTGATTTATATTCAATTATATATTTGTCCCATGAGATTAATAGGTTTGGATTAGTTAAAACCGACGAAGAATATGAGCGGGCAGGCTCGCACAGCTCAATTACTATTTTTTTAAGTCATGCAAAGGCTGGAGACACAGGCCGAGTCTATTCTGAGAAGATAAAAAAATTTATTGATAACACAAACATGAATAGATTCTTCGACGCAAATGAAATTGCGCCGGGCTACATGTTTGAAGAAGAAATCAAAGATAACGTGAATAGGTCCACTTTGGTCGCTATAGAAAGTGACCTATACTCTTCCCGATACTGGTGCCAACGTGAAATTCTTATAGCAAAAGAACTTGATCGCCCGGTTATTGTTGTTAATTGTCTAGAGGATTTCGAAGATCGAATTTTTCCTGCTGCTTCGAACGTGCCGTGCGTTCATATTACGCCGTCGCCTGAAATTTCCGACAAAGATGTGTTGAGAATACTCTCCTCTGCGATCATAGAGTCAGTGAGATTTGGGTACTCGAGTAAAAGCTTGGAAGCGTATAAGGATGCAGGTTGGTTAGATGCTGATTGCGCACTATCTGCTAGGCCTCCAGAACTTCGACAAGTGCTTAAACTCCAGAAGCGGGGCGTATCGAAAATATGTTACCCAGAACCTCCCATTTATTCCGAAGAAGGAGATTGGCACCAGTATCTAGGAGTGACTGCTTACACGCCTCTTTGGACCGAGGATGAGGAGGATTGCCTTGCAGGGCAAGCGATAGGCCTTTCGATATCTGAGTTCAAAAATGAAGGCTACGCCTACGAGCACATTCCTGAAGAAGCTTTAGTTCGACTTTCTCAAGACTTAGCTCGTCATCTAATGGCGCGTTCCGCAATTTTGCACTACGGTGGGGACCTGCGCCCAGGTGGCTTTACAGAATTTATACTTGACGAAGCTCGAATCCTTAATAGCAGGGTTGGCTCGTCAAGAGTGCGCTTGGTGAATCATCTCGCATGGCCACTGCATATTGAAGGCCCTAAGGTTGTATCTTGGAGAGCTAGTTATCACGATGTGATGCAAACCGTAGAACACGATATACCCCCTCCAATCAATGAAACATTAGACGATAAGGTTTTTATCCCGCCAACTTCAGCGCGAAACTTATATGTGTGGGCCAGATGCCTCACCAAAATGAGACGAGAATCTATCGGGTCTTCGACCGTGAGAGTATGTGTAGGCGGTCGAAGATCTGGCTACAAAGGTCAGATGCCAGGCGTACTAGAGGAAATAATGTTTTCGATAGAGATGAAAAAGCCTATTTTCCTATTGGGCGGTTTCGGCGGTATTGCGTCAGATGTTTGTAGTGTGATTCGTGGTGAATCCATCCCCGATTCATTGACTGAAAATTGGCAGATAGCCCACAACGATGGGTATATTGATGTTCAGGCAATTTCAAAGAACGACGGGGTCGACACAAATTTCTCAGCCATTGTGGGCCAACTAGAAAGACTTTCTGTTAGCGAACTAGCGGGTCCTTGCGGGTTAGATGAATCCGAATATTTGAGGCTGATGATGTCCCCATTTATCGACGAATGCGTGCGCCTCATAATTCTGGGTCTCCGAAGGATCCAAGACGCCTCATAAGTACAGCTCTAAAGGAGATAGATAGAATGGTTGAGGCTAGGTCCGACTTGTTCTGCAAAAGCTCTGGTTCTGTTTCTTTAGAAGAGTACCAAGCGTTGATTAAGGAAACCGATCGCTTCCATGACGATTCCTTTACTCCAATCATTTTTGGCCTTTTTGGTGAAGTCGGAAGCATAATGTCGGCTTCGAAGAAATATCAGCGTGAAACAAAAGCTTACATAGGTTACAAAGAGGCGGTAGAGGAGGAGTTTGGGGATGCCCTCTGGTATTACACCGCGCTTTGTCGGCGCCTGTCAGAAAGTATATCTGAACTGTTTTATGCCGCAGTCGACGATCAGTCATCTGGGGTAATTGCAGCTTGTGATCATGAGAACGCGCCCTTATCTCAGCTCATGACGGCAAAGTATTTGGAGAATCTGGACTGTTCCCTCCTCAGCCTTGGTGCTGTAACAGCCGAAATGCTAAAGATCGACGACTTTAAAAAAATTAAGAAAGAAACACTCGTTGATTTCGCCCGCGTTTATCTTCAGGCCCTTCAATCTACTGACCTTTCATTCGCAAGAATAATAAAAGGGAACGTACGGAAGGCATTTGGTCGCTTTTCAAATCCTCGGATTGACGATTTGCCGGATTTTGATCTGGAGTTCCCTGAAGAGGAGCAGCTTCCCAGAAAATTCGAAATTGAGATAACAGAGAGAAAAAACGGCCGATCCTACATGCGTTGGAACGGTGTTTTTATCGGATCCTCTCTCGCTGATAATATCAAAGATCCTGATGGTTATAGATTTCACGATGTTTTTCATTTTGCGCATGCAGCGATTCTACATTGGTCGCCTACGTTTAGAGCCTTAATTAAACAGAAGCGAAAAAGTAATCCATTGTTCGATGAAACTCAAGACAGTGGGCGAGCAATTGTTGTTGAAGAAGGGCTTACAGCTTGGATTTTTTCTTACGCAAAAGATGTCGATTATTTTAATGGGCATGACAGTATATCCTTCGATGTACTGAAAACCATCGAAAAATTTATTCGAGGATATGAAGTTGAAAAATGTCCTCTAAAGCTTTGGGAAAATGCAATTCTCCAGGCTTACGATGTTTTTAGAAAAATTAAAGAGAATAACGGTGGCATTGTTATCGGTGACAGAGATTCGCGGACTTTAACTTTCAGGTCAATCGGAGGAAAAAATGACGATTAGCAGCTTTGTCGAGGATTTGAGTTCGCTAAGGTTAGAAAACGTTTTCAACCCCTACTCAGAGCGCTGCGAGATATACGATTACGCTGAATCCCCTAGAAATCGACGAAATTTGTTAAAAAATCTGCTTGTCGCAGCCAGCGAAGTTGATGTCGACTCAATGTGGATTGGAAGGGATTTGGGCTACCGAGGGGGGCGTCGTACAGGTTTGGCCTTAACAGATGATGTTCACCTATCAGACCACGCTAGGAGATGGGATGTCGATTGTAGAAAATTCACTAAAGGCACTGCGGTCCCGGAACGAACAGCCGCTGTAATTTGGAGCGCAGTGCGTCAGATATCTTTGCCAATATTTTTTTGGAATGTTTTTCCTTTTCACCCTTTCGAATCCGGAAAGCCTTTTAGCAATCGTGCTCATAATTCTTATGAGCGGAAAATTGGTGAAGAGATATTGGATGAGGTGATATCAATCGTCAAACCTAGAAGGCTCATTGCAATAGGTAATGACGCTGAGAAATCAGCACGCCGTTTGAGCGATACGCTTACGCATGTAAAAGTTCGACACCCAAGTTACGGTGGGCAGAATATTTTCCTCGATCAAATTAGATCGCTTTACGGTATAGATGAAGGCGCTGGTCAATTATATGGCTGAAACCAAAAAAATACTGTATTTTCATCTATCGCTAGAGCCAATATTCACTAAATATAACGTTTATAGGGGTAAATAAATTATTTTCAGGATAGACTTATCGATTAAGGTTATCAGTTTTGTCTCTTCATTGAAGTTAATCAGGATTTCGTCATGCATAAAGTGTTTATAAGCTATCACCATGCGAACGAAGGTGGAATTAAAGAGGAACTTCTAAGAATAAATGAGGAGCATAATATTTTTATTGATTGCTCGGTAAGTACCGGTGATATAGATGAGGATTTGGAATCCCAAGCAATACGGCAGACTATAAGGCGAAAATATCTCAGCGGCTCAACAGTGATTTTGCTTATCGTTGGCAGGGAGACTAAGTATCGGAAACATGTAGATTGGGAGCTCTATTCGAGCATGTACAAGGGTAAAAATTTTGGGAGGTCAGGTGTGGTAGTTTTGCACGCTCCTTACTGCCAATCAGATTACTTTACTGCTCCATCCGAGGAAATAAAGAAAACTATTTACCCCCATATCTCGACCTGGAAATCGATTGATAGCAGAGAGGAGTACGAAAAACGTTATCCTCACCTGCCACCACGGATTATAGATAATCTGTTAAAAAAGGGTAGTAAAATCTCAGTGTCGAATTGGAATAGCGTGATAGAGAACCCTGAAAGGCTTCGATTTCTGATTGACTATGCACACAGTGCGCGTTTGAATTGCGCATACGATATGAGTCGTCGGATGAGAATGAAAGACTATTATCCATCGACTTCCTCGATGAATTATTAATAGGAGATGCCTTTCTGTTCCGCGTTAAATGTCGACCATAGAACCGGCCTAGATTTTTGCCCGTGTCACGACTTAAAACTAATGCCAATTAATGCCAACGTGACTGTTACTAATTATCGACAGTTCACGTCATATCTATAGTGCCACTCAACGCATCCCATCTATCTTTTAGTGCAGCAGGCCCGGGCTGCAGAACCAGCGGTGTCTTAATCCTGTAAAGGTGGTTGTTTTGCAAAACCGGGTCAGATCTATTTTTACGGTTATTTGGGCACGCTGCCCCGCTTTCCACAGTCATTAACTTTTCCCGTTCAGATTCATCGCCCGGTTTTGGCAAAAAACCTTCCAAACTCGATCATCTGGGTGGCCGTAATGTGCGGCAGATAGATCCGGACATCATCAGCTGTGATGTCCACGATTTGGGCGCTGTGGGAGGCTGCGGTTGCCTCGGCGATTTGTGATTTCTGCTGTTGCGAGAGAGCCAGATTCGCGACCGTGACAGTGCAAATGGGCATGGGAAACCCCTGCCATGGGTTGTACGTTTGCACTGGATGTCGTCACCATGGGAGTGAAGCGGGCTTGTTTCACAATAGCGACTCTTATCTGCCCGGCCACGCGCACGGTCCGCTGTCGCGCGTTTCGCGTTGCTTGCGCGGTAGCCTTCAGAGGCAACAGGAGGATCACATTGTCGATCATGGATCTGGACAGCTGGACGCTGTCACAGAGCATCGTGGTTTTCAGCGTCTGTGCGCTGGTCATTGCGATTGCGGGCACACGCATCACTCGGGTGGTCGACCAGCTCGCCGACCGGACCGGGCTGGGTGAGGCAACCGCTGGAGCCGTGCTTCTGGGGGCAGCGACGTCCCTCAGTGGTTCGGTACTCTCGGTAACAGCAGCTTACCGGGGGCACCCGGAGTTGGCTGTCAGTAATGCTCTCGGGGGCATCGCGGTACAGACCTTTTTCCTGGCAATTGCCGATATGGTCTATCGTCGTGCAAACCTGGAACACGCGGCGGCCTCGGCCCCAAACATGATGCAGAACGGACTGCTGATCGCGCTCCTGGCATTGCTCCTTCTGGCGCCGACCTTGCCGGATGTGACCGTCTGGAATATCCACCCAATTACCCCGATACTGCTGGGCTTCTATTTTTATGGCACCCGGCTCATACAGAGTGCCGGCGACAACCCCATGTGGTACCCCTCCGTTACCAGCGATACCCGGCAGGACGAGCCGGAGAGCGAGAGCAGCTTGCCATCATTGAGCCGTCTCTGGACCGAATTCCTGGTGCTTATGGCCACGCTTGGCGTGGCTGGCCTGCTGTTGGAGCCCGCCGCCACCACCATCAGCGTGGAAGCCGGGCTGAGCCAGACAGTCGTTGGTGTTCTTCTGACTGCAATCAGTACGTCTATTCCCGAGCTGGTCACGTCGGTTGCCGCGGTAAGGCGGGGTGCGCTCACACTCGCGGTGGCCGGTATCATCGGCGGGAATGCCTTCGATACGCTGTTCATGGCCGCCTCGGACATCGCTTACCGGCAAGGCTCGCTCTACCATGCAATGACCCTCGATTCGGAACGTTGGGTCGCACTTACCCTGTTAATGTCGGCCATCCTGATCATGGGGCTGATACGTCGGGAACGCTACGGCGTCGGACGAATCGGTGCGGAGAGCCTGGCAATCATGGTGCTCTACGGGCTTGGTGTGGTGCTGATGTTTGCTGGCTGATTAGCGGCGTCATCCATGAGCAATAAGCTATCTGAGACTCACGAACAAAAAGCCTGCGAGCCAGACAATGATCGAAACGCGCCTGGCATTTCAGGGCGATGGTAAATCCTCTCGCGGGTTATGCCTGAGGCCCGAAGGGTTAACGGGAGCAACGCAGTGCTTTATCGTGTAGTCAGATGAATGCGATGCAAACAGGAGGGGATAGCGATGACGGCACCAGGCGATCAGCTTCGTGTGTTCTACGATGGCGCCTGCCCAAGCTGTGTCAAGGATCGCAGGCTTTATGAACGACTCGCGGGCAGGACCGGCGAATCGGTGGAGTGGGTGGATATCACCGGCCGTGACGAGGAGTTGGAGGAACGTGGTATAGACCCGCAAGCCGCGCTTCAGGAGCTCCATGTGGAAGATGGCCAGGGCAACATCCACCGGGAACTGGATGCCTATATTCTGTTGATGTCGCGGGTCTGGCTGCTGAAACCGCTTGCCTGGCTGATTGGTTTGCCGGTAATTCGGCCAGCGCTGGCAAAGCGGTATCACAAATGGGTGAGCGAGCGGCTGGAGAGAACCGGGCGCATGCCGTTGTAACTGCCTGGCCCTTACTGCAACTGATATTTGACCGGCTGCAGCGGTTCGGGTGCCGGGTCGCCCAGGGCTTCGGCAACACTGATTTCATGAATGCGGCAGATGGCATCCAGCGGCAGGTCGTTGGTGTGTCTGCCAAAGGGAAACTCAAGCTGTTCAGACAGGCGGTCCAGCCCAAAAAACGTGTAGGCCACGATGGCGGTGAACACCGGCGTAAACCAGCCTGCGACGCCTACCAGCCCGAACGGTAGCAGGTAGCAGAACACATACGCGGTGCGGTGAGCCAGCAGGGTGTAGGCAAAGGGCAACGGGGTGAGGGCAATGCGTTCCGAGGCCGCCTGAATGCCCGCGAGGCCATGAAGGTGCTGGTCTAAGGCCGCGGTTGCTACAGAATCCAGATCGCCCGCCTTATGGGCTTCGGCGAGTACGTCTCCGGCCCGGTGCAGCATGAAGGCGGCGGGGTTGCGTGTGCTCAGGGCCTGGTCAATGAGTTCGGGCGCCAGTGACCCGGGCAGATCAGACCGTACATCTTCTCCCCGCAACTGGCCGCGCAGCAGGTGAGCGTGAGCAAGGCATCGGGTCAGAAGCTCCCGGCGTCGCTCCGGGCTCAGGTAAATGGTGCCAGTCCGCGCCAGGCTGCGAAATTCGTACACCATATGCCCCCAGTGTTTTCTGGCTTCCCACCAGCGGTCGTAGGTGGCGGTGTTGCGCACGCTTAAAAAGATGGACAGGGCGATGCCCATGATCGTGAACGGCAGAAGTGTGTAGTCGACCATGCCGTCGAGGTAGTGGTGGCGCGAAACCCAGGTAACGGCGGCTGCAAACATTCCCGTAAGCAGAATGTGCGGCAGAATGTGGGGGACAACAGACCCTTTCCAGGCCAGCAACAGCCGGAGTGGGCCGGGGCGCTCGCGAACAATCACGGTTAACACTCCTGGGATGGATGATGGCCTTGCCTGAGGGTTGGCCGCTGTGATTCCTATGCCTTTTTACGGAGAACCCACTCGTTACACAAGGGGGTAAGCTTTTTTAAGCGAGGGGGCAGCACTCTGGCCGTTGCCTGGCATTACCCTGTGGTTTCAGGGGCAACCAGATCAGGCGGCGGATTTGTGGCAGCAGTCACTTTCGCAGGGTGATAGCAGGTAAGTGCTCGAAACTTCGAGAAACTGTTCGATAATCTGTGTCATCAAGATTCCCTCTGATGGTTTATTTGAATTGCAACCTAATAGGTTGGGGCGCATTCCCATAAAAAAACTTCGGAAAACCGAAACACATTGAGACCGCTTGGCGCCGGGGCTGTAAATTCCGACTGTTTTATCGACAGTCCCATGGCGCTTGAGCCTCTGACACCGACTTACTTTGATAGTAGCGGAAAGCGGTTGATGCGTGTTCGTGAGATGCGCGATTTTTAGTGCCGCTTGATTTCTCTTCTCTTGCCCTGATTATTTCTACCATCAGCCAATCAGAGGCCTGTTCATCATGACTGACGTTCGACACCTGGTATGTCCCCATTGCCACAAAGTGAATCGCGTACCGGCCGACAAGTTGTCCTCCGGCGGCAATTGTGGTGCCTGCAAACAACCGCTTTGGCCGGATCAGGTTCTGGAGCTAACGGAGCAGAACTTTGCTACCCATACCGGGCGCAGCGATCTGCCCGTGTTAGTGGATTTCTGGGCCAGTTGGTGTGGCCCGTGCAAAATGATGGCTCCGCAGTTCGAGCAGGCCGCGAGGGCCTGGCGCGGGAAAGTGCGCTTTGCCAAGCTGAATACGGAGCAAGCCCCCGGGCTGGCCGGTCAGTTTGCGATTCGCAGCATACCGACCCTGATTCTGTTCCAGAACGGCCGGGAGATGGCGCGCCAGAGTGGCGCCATGAATCAGGCCCAGATCAGCCAGTGGCTGCAATCGCAGGGTATTCGCTAGGAAAAACCGGAACAAAGGTGCCGTAGTATGAAGTTTCTGATCATCGGTGTTTTCGCCGCCATCGTGGCTTTCCTGATCTGGCGGAGTAAACAAAATACCGCACCTGAAGAGCAGGCCTGCGCCATTGACATCGGCAACCTGCTGAAAGCCAATCCGGATGCCCGACCGCAGGCCATTGCTGATGTGTTCCAAAAGTACGGCATTGATCAACCTCGGTGTAAGGCTGTGGGCGCGATGGTGATGCCGCAGTTGCGAAAGCAGGGTTTGAAGCCGGAGGATGCCAGGATTGTGATGAGGCAGGTGAGGGCGGCCTACCCTCTTGTGCCCTAGGTTGAATCAATTGAATTGATGATCGGAGAACGCTATAGCTGCTGGATGGTAACGAGATTGCCCGTTTTAGCATCAACTTTCCCGAGCCCTTTTGCTGCGGGGCTTCCGGGCGCTTAACCCGAGGTTTCCAACACAGTTATCCACAGGTATTGTGAGTAAAGTTCGTGATAAAGCCGGTCAGGAATCAGGCCGACGGTCGTCCCGGTCTTCCGGGGTTTTGTTCGGCCCGCCGGTTCAGCTCCACTTCAGTTTGGGTGTTTGGTAGGACTGGATGGCCGAGAGCAGCTGCGCTTCGTTATCCGTGTGGATAATCATCTCGGCATGGTGCGGTTTCAGGAAGCCGGAATCGGTCATGGTCGAGATCATCTCGAACAATTTATCGTAGAAACCGTGGACGTTGTAAAAGGCGCAGGGTTTTGCGTGATAGCCGAGTTGAGCCCAGGTCCAGGCTTCGAAGATTTCTTCCAGGGTACCGACGCCGCCGGGCAGAGCCACAAAGGCATCGGCCATTCGGGCCATGGCGGCTTTTCGTTCGTGCATATCGGCAACAATTTTCAGCTCGGTGAGGCCTTGATGGGCCAGCTCCCGGTCTTTCAGGTACTCGGGAATCACTCCGTACACTTGAGCGCCCTTTTCCAGAAAGGCGTCTGCGACCACGCCCATCAGGCCGACGTTGCCACCGCCGTACACCAGATCCACTCCGTTCGTTGCCAGGTAGTGCCCCAGAGCACGGGTTGCCTGGGCGAATTCCGGGTTTTCACCGATGCTTGAACCACAAAATACGGCAATTTTCATGGGTCTTACGAGGCTCCATTGATTCGGTTTAGAGGGTTAAGTGAGTTCTTCACTCTGTTGTGGTTGGTCCGGGCGCCTTTAGGTGCCGGGGCACAATAGAATGCCGCCTCCGGTCTGCCCAGTCTAGCCGTTGACCCTACATCCGAACCCGGAAGCCAGTTGTTAAGGCTTTGTAACCTGTTGAAGTATAAATAAAATGTAAGAGGTGGCTTCTCGAGTGTTTCTGATATTCTCGAATGGTTCAAAACTGACAGGTGCCTGGTGGGGCGCTGAGAACAGGCTCTCCTGCCCGCGATACAGGACAAGTCAGACCACCTGAACCATGGGATTTACATCATGAATATGAAACCACTGCTCGTTTTTCTGTCTCTGAGTGCCACCTCGTTGGGTGCCGTTGCGGGTGACACCGCCGACGCCGCGCTGGGTGGTGGTATTGGCGGCGCACTCGGGGCCGCCATCGGCAACGAGGTGGGTGGCAGAGACGGTGCGATTCTTGGCGGTGCTGTCGGTGCGGCAGCGGGAACGGCCGTGACCACCCGGGACCAACGGGACCACGATCGCGATTATGATTATGATCGCCGCCGGTATGACGATGATCGCGGGTCTTACCGGAAGTCTCGCGGCCATTTCTGCCCACCGGGGCAGGCGAAAAAGGGTAACTGCTGAGACGCTTGTGTGTTTCCGGGCGCACGGGGGCGTGCTGTGGAGATCACCGCTGGAGGAATTGATGCGTAACCTGCAGGAGGTGATGTCCGGAGCCTAGTGACTCTCTGAATAGTCAATCCATCCAGTTCCAGGGGGGCGCGTCCAGAAGCCCCTGGCCAAGAATGCGGGTTTCACCCAGCTCTTTGTCCAGTGCGATGGAGTGGCAATCATCGTCCGCTTCCAGAGCGGCTACAAGTCGAGGGGCATGGGAAACAACCCAGACCTGGGTTTCCCGCGAGACGCGAATGATCAGTCGGCCGAGGGCTGGAAGCAAGTCGGGATGCAGGCTTGTTTCTGGTTCGTTCAGCACCAGTAGTGATGGTGGGCGGGGTGTAAGCAGCGCGGCAACCAACAGCAGGTAGCGAAGGGTGCCATCAGAAAGCTCGGCCTGATTCAGGGGGCGGAGCAGGCCGGCCTGCTCAAATTCCAGGACGAAACGGTTACCTGCGTCCGTGCTGAACCCGAGCCTCGCTCCGGGAAAGGCATCTTCAATAGCGCTGTGCAGGCCCTCCCGGTCGCCGATTTCGTGAATGGTACGCAGGGCTGCAACCAGGTTATGGCCATTGTGGTCCAGCACCGGGGTGCGGGTCCCGATTTGCGGGGTGCGGATGCTGGAGTGTTGATCGGTGCGGAACTGATCGTAAAAGCGCCATTGCCTGATGGCCTGTCGGACGGCATGGACTTCAGGCACAGCCACAGGATCACTGATCTCGCTCAGAATGCTCTCATAGGTGTTTAGCCGGGTGTCGTAGACCTCCCATTTCCGCCCTGAACGTACTTTGACAACCGGCCCGACGCGATCAATCAGACAACTGCTTGGGCGGCAGACATCACCCACCCAGATACATTCGCGTTTTATTTCAGGGTCGAGCTGAAACATGCTGGGTTCCTGATAACCTGCAAACCCCGTAGAGGCCGGAATCCCAAGAGAAATCGCGTAGCCGAATTCTTCGCCTGCAAACCCCAGCCGTAGGCGGGATGGGGTGTTCCCGGCGGTCCCCTGAACGGGCGCTGAGCCGTCCCGCATCTCCTTTGAGAACTGGCCAGGCCCTGCCCAGAAGGTGTAGTCCAGGCCGCCCTCTTCCGCCAGGGAGGAGATCAGGTTGCCTTTTGCCGTTTCCGCCAGCAGGCGCAACGATTTATAGAGGTTTGATTTGCCACAGCCGTTCGGACCGGTAACAACGTTCAGGCCCGCCAGCGGTGCGACCACGTCTCTGAGGCTGCGATAGTTGGAAACGGCAAAGGCTTTGATCATGATCCGGATTAAACCTGTGTCCTGATGGCGCGAGTGAGTATTACCTGGAGTGGGAGTAGTCTATCAGCGCCTGAACACAACGGCGGAACAGTTCAGCCGAGAAAAACCGGTGTTCGCCGGGCTGCTCTGCCACCAGTAGCTGGCCACCGGACTCTTTGATGCCCCCCTCGATCATCAGGTTATCGCTCATCTCGAAGTCTTCAATGCTGTGGCCCAGTTCATCCCGATCGGCTGCGCCCGCGCGTTCACGGTAGTGCCTGCGGTCCATTGTGAATCCGAATGCAGCTTTGCCCTGGCCGATAATGTAGCCGACTTCGAACACCGTGCCCGGGTCCGCACTGATGCCTCGGAAGGGGGTGAGGTTGGCAATGACGGCGTCGCAACTGTCCATCAGTTCGCGGTTGGCCTGGTAGATCCGGTGGCCGCGCGCCGGTTTCGCTTCCTCGTCGGAAAACGTCAGGGCGGTGTCCAGTGGGTCTATGCCTTCATAGCCGGCTTCGCGCAGCAGGCGCTTTTTCTCGGCGACGATAGTGTTGTGTTCTTCGTGTGGGAAAAACACCTCCGGGCCGGCCAGGTAGATGCGTTTGGGTTTTGTCATGGCGAAGTCGTTTCCTGCTTCAGTCCTGGCAATTGCCCAAATCCAAACCGTATTGGACTGGCGATCAATGCTGAGAGGCTGGGTCGTATTCAATTGCTTCCAGTTTTACCCGAAAGCCACAGGCTGCTGCGTATTTGTTGAGCGTTCCCCAGCTTGGGTTGCTACGGCCTCTCTCAAGCCTCGAGATGTTGCTTTTGTTGGTTCCGAGCTTTTTCGCAACGTCTTCCTGAGTAAGGCCTGCTTTAGTCCTCATTGCGATCAACTGGTCGATCAGGCTGAATTCTTCCTGGAGGGCATCGTACTCCTGGTGAACTTCCGGATTTTCGAGTGCCTTTTGTCTGAACTGTTTGAAATTCATGATTTTTTGACCTCCTTTAAACGCTCTTTCGCGAGCTCTAGGTCTTTCTTCGGTATCTTTTGATCCTTTTTTACAAACACGTGCAGGATGATGATCCGTTTGCCCTGCATGTAGCAGAAGATTCCTCTACCTATTCCTTCTTTGGCTTTTGCTCGGATTTCAAACAGCTCACCACCTAAAGACTTTGTGTGCGGCTCTCCAAGGTTGGCCCCGTGCTTCTCCATCAATTCCATCAGCCGAATCATTCTGGCCTGAATCTTTGGCGGCATCTTAGCCAACTCTTCGCCTACTGAGTCGTAGAATTCAATCTCCCAATCCATGGGTGCTCCTTTGCCTTTTTGTTATCATATACGATAACTCTGAGCTTGAACACTATCTTGATAGCCGCCTCAACGAGCCTGAAGCTGTGCCACATAGGCGGTAATAAAAGCATTTTCCTGGAAGACTTTCAGGCCTGTGTCGGCAAAGGTGATGGGCACGGGGTTGGACGCCAGGGTGGATTTGATCAGGGCCGGAGGCACCAGGGTCACGTTCAGCTCAGAGTCGGCAATCAACTGGATGGCGGCTTCCATTTTGAAGCTGATGGCGCCACCGGCAAACTTGCCTTTTTGCATCCGCTCTTTTATCGCGACCGTGGCCACTCCGTATTCGGCCATCAACTCCGCAAAGGTGGCCTGAAACGTTTTCAGGTCGTCCCGGCTGTGGTTTTTCGGTAGCGACAGTTTGCGTACTTTGCAGTCGGGCAGGTTGAATTGGCCCCGGTCCATATTCAGCATACACACCACCGCATCGCTGCCGGTCAGTTCTACTCCGCATACAATCATAATAATGCCCCCTATGCCCCGGTTACTCTCAGCCGCAGCATTTCTTGAATTTGAGTCCGCTACCGCAAGTGCAGGCGTCGTTGCGGGAGGGAGATTTTGCTGTGGTGACTGTTCCCGTTTTATTCAGGATAGCCGTGAGCTCGTTGACGGATTCAACGGCGCCTTCGCGGGTATCAACGGAGATGGTTGCGTGAAGCTTCGCCGCGGCCACCTGGGCCTCAACTTCTTTCCTGCGTGCTTCACTGGTAACCACCAGCGTTAGTGGGTACTTCTTGCTGCCGCTCTTTTGGCTGGCGTTTGTCTGAAAGCCGCCGTAAGCCGTGTGGTGCTGGCGGGCATCTTGCCGACCTTTATAGAAAAATTTATCTGACATGCTGATATCCTGAAGGAGAGAATACCCAGGCGACGGCCGGGCGCAATCTTTTAGCACGCTTGCGGAAACAGTGATATAGGGAAAATCGGAAAAGACTAATCAAGGAAGCACCACGTGAATCAAAAAGGCTTACTCACCTCATGGAACGACGCCAAGGGTTTCGGTTTTATCACGCCAGAGAAAGGTGGCGAGCGTCTGTTTGCCCACATCAGCGCCTATCAGGGCCGGGGCAGGCCCTCGGCCAGCCGCAAGGTGGTCTACGCACAGACAAAAGATGAGAAGGGGCGGCTGAGGGCGTCCAGTTTCCAGTACGCTGGCGTGGCGAGACACAGCGTAGCGGTCGCCACGGGCGTTTGGTTTGCTCTGTTGATTGCCGCTGCAGTCGCAGGGGCGGTTTCTGTGTTGTACGTTCAGGGTTATGTGCCAGTGCTGTTGCCGGCGGCCTATGGCGTAATGAGTGTAGTGACCTTCTTGATGTATGCCGTCGACAAGGGGGCAGCTGAGAGCGGCAAGAGGCGTGTCCCTGAGGGGCGGTTGCATCTGTTTGAACTCCTGTGCGGTTGGCCGGGGGCACTGGTGGGCCAGCAATTCTTTCGTCATAAAACCCGAAAGACCTCGTACCAGGTGTCTTTCTGGTTCAATGTCGTCCTCAATCTCGCAGTGCTTTGCTGGTTGTTACTGTGGCCGGGCGCCGAGTTCGTCAGGCAGGCCCTGGAGATCAGGCCGGTTATGCTTCTAAGGTTTTGATGATGCAAAACGTCTGCTCGGACGACGAGCTCTCAACATTGCTGCAGTCCAACCCTGCGGTGCTGCTGCTATATGGCGGGGCAAGTTGTGGCGTCTGCCAGGCTATCAAGCCCCAACTGGAGCGCCTTTCCAGTGAACAATTCCCGAAGCTGGTTACTGCCTACATTGATTGCCAGGCATCAGCCGGTGCGCTGTGTGCGGCTCAGGGTATTTTCTCGCTGCCGGTGGTGCAGTTATGGTTTGAGGGGCAGCGATTTGCGGAATTCGCCAGGGTGTTTTCAATCGGCGAGGTGCGGGTAGCTCTGGAACGGCCATATGGGCTTTTGATCGAGTGCTGAGCCCTCTCTGTACTCGTGGCAGGACCCAAATCTCGCTGTGCGGATTGGCTACGGCTCGCAGATGCCCCTAACAAACACCAGCAGTTCATTATTGGCGGGCATTGCAAAATCGTCCCGGAGTTGCAGGCCAACGGCCTCGGCCAGCTCAGACAGGGCTTCAATATCTCGGATGCCCATGTGGGGTGCTTGGGATTTCAGCGACTGATCAAACGCCTTGTTGCTCTCGCTGGTGTACCCGCCCTTATGCTTGAACGGTCCGTACAGGCAGAACGCACCGTCTTTTTGAAGGCAGGCGCCGACACCTTGAAACATCTTTTCAACTTCCTCCCAGGCCATGATGTGAGCTGTGTTTGCTGAGAATGCCCATCGACAGGCGGACACAGGCCATGGCATTTGGTTTACGTCCAGCTCAAGGATTGGGAGGACGTTGGGCAAGGCGGCCTGTTGCAGTCGGGCAACGGCCAGGTGCGCCGCTCTGGGGTGGTCGGTGGGCTGCCATTTCAGGTGTGGCAGAGCCGCAGCGAAGTGCTCGGCGTGCTGGCCGGTGCCGGTTCCTATTTCCAGGACGGTACCTGGTGCCGTAAATACGTCACGCAGTTTTTCCAGAATGGGGGCTTTGTTGTTTTCGCAGGCTTGGGAATAGGGCAGGTGGCTATTCATGAATGCGTCTCTCCTTTCCCTTGAACGGTATCATAAAACGGTGTTTTGGCCATGAGGCAGCTATAATGGGCGCCTTTCATCATTGCAGAGAACGCTATGCCAATCGAAAAGAATCAAGTGGTCCTGTTTCACTACATCGTGAGAGACGAACAGGGCAATGAAGTTGAAAACTCCCGAGGCGGAGAGCCAAATGCCTACCTGCACGGCCATGGTGGCATTATTCGGGGGCTGGAAGACGCTCTGGAAGGCCGCGAAGCAGGCGATACGTTCAGCGTGACGGTGTCACCGGACAAGGCCTATGGCACCCGCAAGCCGGATGCGATCCAGCGAGTACCCATCAAACATCTGATAGGCGCCAAGCGCTGGAAGCCGGGCATGATCGCTCAGGTACAGACCGAACACGGGCCTCGCCATGTGCTCGTTGCCAAGGTTGGCCACAAGTTTGCGGATGTGGATACCAACCACCCGATGGCTGGCAAGACCCTCACGTTTGATATCGAGATCATTGAGGTGCGCGCGGCGGAGGCCGACGAGATCGCCCATGGCCACGTTCACGGCCCGGGCGGTCATCATCATTAATTAGAAGCAGCTGATCACCGCCAGTCGGGCCGGGGGTTACTCGGCCTCGACGGTTTCGTTCAGCAGTTCCGGCTTTTTCAGTGCCTTGGTGAACAAGTCTTTTTCTTCCGCAATGGCCAGGGCGCACTGTTCTGCCAGCTCTTCAGACAGGCCGCCGACCTTACGTTGCAGGAAGGTGGTAATCTCTTCGGACAGTTCAAGAACCTTGTCCCGGGCATCGGCTTCTGCTTTGGACGAAAACAACATTTTGTCCGGGTTTTTCAGTGCCATGTCCAGTCCGTCCCTCTCGGAATAGTAGAGTGCTTTTACGCCCATGGTATGCCATCGCCTCCGGGGTAATGATGGTTGGTAAGACCGTTAATGAAATCACAGCTTATCACGAATAGTGTATATTTATACAGTATTTTGCTGCGTCATCCTGTCCTCTTTTGCTGTTCCAGCGCCGGACCTGGCCCCCGTATGATGGATTGTCAGACATCAGCTCCGGAGTCCTGAAATGAACGCCAGAACAACCATAGCCGGTACTCAACCCACGCCGCCTCCCAAGACCAAGGCGCCCCTTCCCGAAGTCCGTCAGCCGGATTTTGATCTGGCGGAAGATGTGCCCAAGTACTGGTGGGATAGCGATCCGGCCAAAACGCTGTTGCTGGCGGCCTTGTCGGCGAGTTTTCCGCCCGGTGAGCGGTTTTTTATCGACTCCGTGCGCCATTATCAGAAAGAGATTACAGACCCGGAACTGAAGGCGGCAGTGCGAGCGTTCATCGGCCAGGAGGCGCACCACTCAAAAGAGCACGAGGCCCTGAACGGATACATGCAGGCGCGCGGCATCAACCTCAAACGCCTTGAGCGCGAGGTGATGTGGCTGATGAATGTGCTGCGCAAGCGGCTGAGCCCGGAGCGCCAATTGGCCCATACGGTGGCGGTGGAGCATTTCACGGCACTGATGGCAGAGGAATTCCTCCTGAAATATGACGCTCTGGAAGAGATGGACCCGCGTATGGCCCCCATCTGGGCCTGGCACGCGATTGAGGAATCCGAGCATAAAGCCGTGGCGTTCGACGTGTATAACACCATCGGAGGCAGCGAGTTTGTCCGGTTGACCGAGATGATGGTGGTGAGCGTGCTGTTTCCAGTCTCCAGCGGTATTCATCTGATTCAACTGATGAAAGAGGACGGCCAGTTGTTCAATCTGAAATCCTGGGCGAACGGTCTCAATTACATGTGGGGCAAGCCAGGTGTATTCCGCAAACTCCTGCCCTCTTACTTCAAGTACTACAGCCCCGGCTTTCATCCATGGAATCACGATGCCCGTGATCTGGTGGAGAAAGCCAAACGGAAGTGGCTCGCTCCGGTGATGAAAAAGGCCGCGTGACGCCTAACACATTTGCTACCATGTCGGACTTTTCACTGGGTTGAGGATCTAAGTCCGGCAACATGAATGCGCCTTTCACGCTGCGGCCTTACCAACAGGAAGCGGTCGACGCCACGCTGAACCACTTCCGTAAATCGGATGAATCTGCGGTCATTGTGCTGCCGACCGGTGCCGGTAAGAGCCTGGTGATTGCCGAGCTGGCTCGCCTTGCGCGCCGAAAGATCCTGGTGCTGACTCATGTGAAGGAACTGGTGGAGCAGAATCACGCCAAGTATCAGAGTTATGGTTTGTCGGGGGGAATCTTTGCGGCCGGGCTAAAGCGCAAGGAGAACCACCATCAGGTGACCTTTGCCAGCGTGCAGTCGGTGGCGGCGAATCTGGACCAGTTCCGGGATGAATACTCGCTGGTTATTATCGATGAGTGCCACCGGGTGAGTGGCGAGGAAACCAGCCAGTACCAGCGGATCATTGAGCTTTTACGGCAGCAGAATGACTCCCTGAAGGTGCTTGGGCTCACCGCCACTCCCTACCGCCTGGCCATGGGATGGATCTATCGTTACCACTACCGGGGTTTTGTTCGTGGTTCTGATGACGAACAGGACAAGCCTTTCCGGCACTGCATCTACGAATTGCCCCTGAGCTACATGATCAACCGTGGTTACCTCACCCGGCCTGAATTGGTTAACGCCGCCGTGGCCCAATACGATTTCTCCACGCTGACGCAGGACCGTTTTGGCGAATACGCCGAGAAAGACGTCAACCAATTGTTGAGCAAACATCAGCGGGTGACACGTGCCATCATCGAACAGGTGATGGAGATGGCGGCCGAGCGCCAGGGGGTGATGATTTTCGCGGCGACAGTGCAGCACGCGCAGGAAATTGCCGGGTACTTGCCCGAGCAGGAAACCGCCCTGGTGACCGGCGCGACTGATCTGCGAGATCGCGACCAGCTGATCCAGCGCTTCAAACAACGGCAGTTGAAGTACCTGGTGAATGTGTCTGTGCTGACGACCGGGTTTGATGCCCCCCATGTGGACCTGATCGCCATCTTGCGGCCTACTCAGTCTGTAAGCCTGTATCAGCAGATTGTCGGCCGAGGCTTGCGGTTGGATGAGGGGAAACGGGATTGCCTGGTGATTGATTACGCTGGCAATCATGTCAATCTGCATCATCCGGAAGTTGGGGAGCCGAAGCCCAACCCAGACAGTGAACCGGTGCAGGTGTTCTGCCCGGGCTGCGGTTTTGCCAACATCTTCTGGGGCAAAACCGACAGCGACGGGCGTGTCGTTGAGCATTATGGCCGCCGGTGCCAGGGCCTGCTGGAGCCTGCTGACGATGACCGAGGGCGGCCACAGCAATGTGACTACCGGTTCCGCTTCAAGGAGTGCCCACATTGTGGCGCTGAGAACGACATCGCTGCCCGCAACTGCGGGCACTGCCACCAGGCCATTATCGACCCGGATGATCAACTGCGGGATGCCCTGAAGCTTAAGGATGCCATGGTCATCCGTTGCGCCGGGGTTTCGCTTGCCGTAGAAGGCCAAAAACTTCGGATCACTTACCACGGAGAAGACGGGGAGGAACTCCGGGAGTCGTTTGATTTCAGCAAGCCCGCCCAGCGAGCCGTGTTCAACAAGCTGTTTGGACGACGATTTGCCAATGGTCAGGCTCCGAAAGTCTTTGCCCGGGCAAATGAGGTGCTGGAGATGCAGGTACTGTTACCCGCGCCGGATTTCGTGATTGCTCGCAAGCAGAAGCACTACTGGCAGGTGCAGGAGCGGGTTTTTGATTATCAGGGGCAGTATCGTAAGGCGTATTGACTGGCTAAACGATGCTCGGGTGGCGCATTGGATGCCATCTGGTCTATCGCCCTGTATGATTCGGACATAATCTCTCGTCAGCTTTCAAGCGGTGTTTACTCGGATCATGTCGGTAACCCTTCGAACCACAGTGCTCGTGCTGCTCCTGCTTGTAGCGGGGTTAGGGCATGCCAAGATCTACAAATGGGTAGATGAGCACGGCAAGGTGCACTTCAGCGACCGCCAGGACCATAGCGTTAAGCAGGAAGTGGTTAACGTGAAGCCCAGGGCCTCGAAGTGGTCGCGTTTTGATATCCGCATTGAAACGGTCGATCTGGAGCTGACTGCCGAGGAAAACCAGCAGATTGTCGATGGCGTGAACCATGTTTACGAGTTTTTCGACCGCGTGCTGTCTTTCGATATGTACCGGACGGTGCCGGTTAATATTCTGATTTTCAAGGATATGGTCAGTTACCGGAACTACCTGATTCAACGGGACAGGGGCTGGGCGGTTGCATCCTACGGTTTGTACATGCCATCTGAGCATCAGATCGTGGTTTATATTCAGGAGGACAGGGAACGCACCTTCAGAACCATCAAGCATGAGGTCAGTCATGCGGTTGTCGATACCATCGTCCCCTATGCTCCCGCCTGGTTGAACGAGGGGCTTGCCGAGCAGATGGAGATGCTGGAACGGGATGATTCCGGCTTGTATTTCGAGAGCCACCCGGAAAACCGATGGATTGTCGCTAAAGCCCGTGAGCAGGGGCGGTTAACCGGCATCGACCAATTCCTGAAACTGCCCAGCAATAAGTGGCGACACTCCGATATGTCTGGTAGCGGCAGCGTGCGTGCCCAGGCTGGCCAGTTTGTCTATTTCCTGCTTGCCAAGCCCACGCGCCGCAGTTTTCTGGTGCGGCTGATGCATAACTTCAACCGAGGTGACCGCACACTCTCGTATTACCTGGTAGACGACAACTACATCGGCGGGGTCAACATGCTGGGCCTGGACTGGCGACGCTGGCTGCATGCCCAGGGTGAGGGCTCGGTGCGGTTTGCGTTCTGACACTTTAGGCGGGGGCGTTGTTGTGAAGGTTTTCAAATCATTGGTGATTGCCGGAGTACTTGCGCTGTCGGGTTGCACCAACGTGATCGGGGACGTGCCCCGTTCCATTCATCTATCCTCGTCTGCCGGGCAGGAAGCAGGGGAGCTGTTGTCGGTTGCCCGCGATTTCTTCACCGGCTCGGGGTATCAGTGTCATGCCGATCAGCCTGCGGACAGCCTGCGTTGCAGCCGACCACTCCGGGACCTGTACATTCATCAAACCACGGCAGTGGTCCGCATTTATTCAGACGATGACGCCACCCCTGAGGTGACACTGGTGGCAACGCGCTGGGATGAGGGGCTGATTCCCAGCGAGTTTATCTCGGACGAATTCCACAACCCGGATGTCGAGGCGTTTTGTGAGTACGTGAAGGCGCAGGCTTTGGGAGTGTGTCAAACCGTCTCGAGCTAGGGCCTGCCATTGTCAGGGGGGCAGAACCGAAAACCAATGGCGGCAACAATCGGATGGAAACCATTGTCGAAGTCGGTTTTACTCATCGCTACGACCATGATTAAAAGGGTGATGAGATGTCCCGCTCCCCGGAACAGGATAGCGATTGGACGACAGGCGTCGGCGACTCTGCGGCAGGGGAGAGTGCACGGGTAGCCAGGCTGGTCAGGGTGGCACAGCACATCGAGATGCACGCCGATGAAGCACTCACGCTCTCGAGCCTGGCGAAGGTGGCCGCTCTGTCACCGTCCCGTTTACAGAAACAGTTCAAGGCGGCGTTTGGTGTCTCTCCAAAAGCCTATCAGGATGCCGTCCGTATGCGGCGCTTCAAGCAATCCCTGAAAGACGGGAGTAAAGTGACGGACGCGATATTCGCCTCCGGGTTTGGTTCGGTAAGTCGTGTCTACGGTGAAGCGAACCGTAGCATCGGTATGCCGCCCAGGACCTATCGGGCCGGTGGTGCGGGTGAAGTCATCGTCTATGCCGGCCGAACCACCGCACTGGGGCTGATGATGATGGCGGCCACGGATAGGGGTGTTTGCTTTGTGGAATTCGGTGACGATGAAGCGTCGCTGGTGGGCCGATTGAGGTCGGAATTTCCTAAGGCTGAGCTGACCGCCTCACCAGCCCGGAACGCCCCGGAACTTGATGCCTGGATGGAAGCCCTGGATCAGCATATCAGTGCGGGAGCCCCACGGCCGGATTTGCCGTTGGATATGCGAGGCACCGCGTTTCAGGTAAAAGTCTGGCAGTTTCTGTTGAGTATCCGCGAGGGCGATGTCCTGAGCTACAGCGAGGTGGCCGCGAAGATCGACAAGCCCAGGGCGGTGCGGGCCGTGGCGTCAGCTTGTGGCAAGAACCGGATTGGTGTGTTGATTCCCTGCCATCGTGTATTGCGGGGCGATGGCGGGCTTGGCGGTTATCGCTGGGGATTGGAGCGAAAGCGGGCGTTGTTGGAGGCAGAGCGGAGAAGTGTGACGAGGGAATAAACGATCCCAAAATGCTCCGACAGCAATTTTTTCCTGTTTCAGTTATACTGGAGCGCTTATATTGGCGAATAAGCCAATAGCGAACCGGGGAAATATCATGAGCAAGAAAGTCGTAAAAGCTGTTTTAACGTCTGCTGAGATTGAAGAGCAGACAGCTGCCTTTTTAAAGTCCGGTGGGCGTGTTGAATATGTGGTTAAAGGTAAAAGCGCACAATTAACTGCTGCCGGCCCTAAACAGATTAATCTGAAGAGTAATTAAGAGTTTTCGATAGCGGGATGGGCTGGGGAACATAAATCTGGCCGGATCTGAGCAATAAAAAAGGCAGCCGAGGCTGCCTTTTTTACGTATTGGCCGTTAGCCCGGATTTCTCATGA